>PHBR01000110.1 GCA_002840675.1 Chloroflexi bacterium HGW-Chloroflexi-9 | reverse complement strand
GTCGGCTGCTCGATGCCGAAGATCTCGGCGGCGTTCTGGTAGCGGATGCGGTGCGCCTCGTCCTCGTTCAGGTCGGACAGCTCAAAGACGCGCTCGAGGTTGATGACGTGCTGGGCGATCTCGTCGTTGTTGCAGTCGGAGCCCCAGGTCAGTTTCTCGACGCCGATCTCGTGCTTCACGAGCCGCCGCTCCACCGCGTGCCGCTCGATCGTGTCGCCGCCGGACATGTCCAGGTAGACGTTGTGCCGCCAGCGCGTCACGGACGCCGCCTCGTCGTAGTTGCCGGTGCCGCCCATGTGCGCGCCGATCATCTTCAACGATGGGAAGTTGTTGGCGATGGTGTCCATGTGGAACGGGCGCATCCGCATCGCGGAGACGTCGCGCGGCTGCATGCGGCCCATCGTGCGCATCCGGCGCATGCTCTCGGCGGCCTTCGGGTCACGCCTCGGGTGGGTGATCGAATAGTCGACGCCCCCACCGATCACGCCCATGTGCATGAGGATCGGCATGCCGAGGTCCTCCGCCATCTGGTAGACGGGGAAGTACTTGTAGTCGTCGTACGCGCGGCGGACGCCGATCATCTTCAGGCCGACGTAGCCGAGTTCGTGCAGGCGACGGATCTCGCGGGCGCTCACTTCCTCGGGGTCGACGACGGCGGAGGGGAGGAAGAGGTCCTCGTGCCGCCGGGCGTAGGGCAGCGCCTCCTCGTACGTCAGGCCGAAGCGTCCGCCGCACAGCAGCGAGGCCTTCACGACGCCCGCGGCGCGCAGGGCGTCCGCGCGGTCATCGACCGCCTTCGCGTGGTCCTGTTCGTCCGGGTTCTCCCAGTTGCGGGGGAAATGGCAATGCACATCCCAGATGGGCGAGGTCATAGACGTTCCGTTTCGAGCGCGCGCTCCCCGCTGACCGAGGGCTGACCGTGATCCTACCGCACGAGTCGCCTCCGCTCGCGCCGCGCCCTCTCTGCCCCGTTCGCGTGGCACCGGCCGCCCCGCCCGCACCGGCGGCAGCCCCTGGCGGTCGCGCCGAGCGACCTAGGGGCGGCGGGCGGTCTGGTAGAAGCGGAGCTCGAAGCCCATCCGCGCCCAGAAGGCGATCGCGGCGGCGTTATCGCGCAGAATCCCCGCTTCCACCTCGAACGTCCCGCGCTCGCGGTGGTCGGCCAGGATTGCCTCCACCGCCCCGCGGCCCACGCCGTGACGACGGAAGGCGGGCGAGACGTAGAACTCCGAGATCGTCGCGACATCGCGCGACTCGTCTGGCCAGTCGGGAAACACGCGCACCATCGCGAAGCCGGCGCGGATGCCGTTCGACTCGATCCAGAGCAGCTCGCGCCCTTCCATGTCGGAGAGCACCGCCGCCCGGTACCCCTCGTCGCTGCCGTGGGACTCGGCGGCGTGCGGGTCGTACACGTCCAGTTCGCGGTGGTACGGCTCCATCATCGCGAAGTAGTCGTCCTGCTCCCACGGCTCCACGGGACGCACGGTCACGTTCATGATGCGGCCCCCGAGGGCTGGGGCGGGGGCCAGTCGAGCGGAACCTCGTCGAGCGAGCGGATCACCCGCACGTCGGCGGGTGGCGTGGCCTTGCCTCCGCGGTCCAGGAGCAGCGCGTGCATCCCGAGGCGCTCCGCCCCGCGCACGTCCGCGCTCACGCTGTCGCCCACCATCACCGTCGCCTCCGGCGGCACGGCGGAGACGGCCAGCGCCGCCTCGAAGATGCGCGGATGCGGCTTCCGCGCCCCGACGCGCGCGCTGGTGATGGTGCCAGCGAGGTACGCGCCCGCGCCGAGGTCATCGACGATCTCGGGGAGCCGCCAGACGTGGTTGGAGACGATCACGCAGCGCACGCCCGCCTCGGACAGGCGGCGCAGGCAGGGGAGCGCGTCGTCGTAGAGGCGGTAGAAGCGCGCCTCGCCCTCGAGGTCGGCGATGCGCTCGCCGGCGCGGCGGATCGCGGTCGCCTCGGATGCCGCGCGCTCGTCGCCCAGCGCCGCTCGCAGCCGGTCGGCGGCGATCGCGATGCGCACCTCGCGGAAGGCGGCCTCGGAAGCGGATTCGGCGAGGTGCACCGCGCCCAGTGGGGTCATCCAGCGGTCCCAGGCGTCGTCCAGCGGGCGGGCGCGCAGCGTCTCCTCGTCCACGTCCAGGCCGTACTCGCGCGCCGCCTGCGCGTAGACGGCGAAGTGCGAGGGCGACATGTGCCCCAGCGTCAGGTCGAAGTCGAAGAAGGCCGCGCCGATCCTCATGCCGCCGAGATTACGCGCCCGGCGCGGTCTCGGGCGATGGCCCTTCAGACGACCGGCGCGCCGTGGGCGCGGAGCAGGCCGTCGCGGATCTCCAGCACCCGGTCGGCGCGGGCGGCCATCTCCAGGTCATGCGTCACCATCACGCACGCCTTGTGACGCCCGTGGATCTCCTCGCGCAGCGCCTCCACCACCTGCGCCCCGCGCGTGGTGTCCAGGCTGGCGGTGGGCTCGTCCACCAGGATCAGGAGCGGGTCGCGCATCAGCGCCCGGGCGATCGCCACGCGCTGGCGTTGGCCACCGGAGAGCCGGTTCGCCGCCTGGCCCGCGGCCTCAGTCAGCCCGAGTTCTTTGAGGAGTTCGTCCGCCCGCCGGCGCAGCGCACCCTTGTCCGCGCCGCCGAACTCGCCGACGAGTAGCAGGTTCTCTCGCGCCGTCAGGAACGGCACGAGGTTGCTCGCCTGGAACACGAAGCCGACCTGGTCGCGCCGGTAGCGGGTGCGCGCACCCGCATCGAACGTCGCCACGTCGCGGCCGCCGATGAGCATCGACCCGGCGGTGGGCGTGAGCAGCGCGCCGATGATCGCGAGCAGCGTGCTCTTGCCGGAGCCGGACGGCCCCACCAGCGCCACCATCTCGCCGGCCTCCACGGCCATCGAGACGCCTCGCAGCGCCTCCACGCGCTGGTCGCCCGCGCCGAATGTCTTAGTGATGTCGGTGAGTTCGAGGAGTGCCATCCGGGTCGCCCTCCTACTGCTGCTGCTGCATGGCGATGATTGGGTCGATGGAGGAGATCTGCCGCATCGAGAGCAGCGCGCCGACCACGCCGGCCACCACCACGGCCACGCTGGAACTCAGGATCGCGCCCGTCGTGAATGCGATCGGGATCGCGTCTGACGACAGCACGGTCGCCTTCGTGAGGACGGCGAGGCCGGCCGCGAGCGCCGTACCGGTGAGGCTGACCAGGAACACCTGGAGCAGGCCTTGCGTCGTGAGGTAGGTGCCGCTGGCGCCGATCGCCTTCAGCACGCCGAGCAGCGAGACCTTCTGCAGCGTGATGACGTAGAAGAACACGCCGATCACCATCGCGCCGATCAGGAGGCCCATGTAACGCAGTGCGTCCACGGTGCCCTGCTGCGCGGACACGCCCTCGATGTTCCAGAACGCGGTGTCCTTCGTCACGATTTCCCACCCGGCGCCGGTCGCGCCCTCGAGGCTCTCGCCCTGCAGCAGCACCACGCTCGCGAACGGCGTCGCCTGGTCCACGGCGCGGTAAGAGATCTGCCGCCATGTGTCGCGCAGCATGAACATCGCCGGCTGGAAGAAAAACGAGCCCTCGTCGACAACCCCGACGATCTCAAAGGGCTCGAAGGCGAGGCCGACCGGCACCTGCAGCGTGTCGCCGATCCCGGTCCCGGTGAGGCTCACCCACGTCCGGTCGACCAGCAGCCCGCGCGTGTCCGTCTCGGTCAGCGCGCGGCCCTCGACGACCGCGGGCTCCGCGATCGCCCCGAGGTCGATGCCGAGGAGGGCGCCCGTGTCCACCTCGCCCGGGCGGAACTCGATCGCCGCGGCGACATAACCGATAGGCGCGGAGGCGGCGACGCCCGGCGCGGTCGCGATGTCGGTGGCCTGCGCCTCGCTCAACTGGCTGCGGATCACCGACAGGTTGGAGCGGTCCGAATAGGCGAGGTAGTCGCCGTCCAGCGCCAGTAGAGCGGTCCCGGCGGCCTGATTCAGCCCGAGCCCCAGCCCGGTGACCATGAGCACGAGGTAGGCGATCAGCGTCACGACCCCGGTGACGAGGCCGAATTGCAGCCGGCGGCGGGCCATCTCTCGGATCGCGAGCATGGGCGACCTCCCTCAATTCAGCATGTCGAACGTGACGGTACGAGGAAGCGGCCCCGGTCGGTGCGCTTCGGTCAGGCCGGCACGGGCGAGCGTTCGGCAGTGAGCAGCCGCAGGATCGCCTCCACCGGCGCCAGCCAGGCGTCACCGAGGGCAGACCGCTCCAGGCGGATCTGCGTCCGGCCTACGCGCACGCCGCGCGGGAGCGCCGGCAGCGCGCGGTCGGTGAACACCCGTCGCTCGCTGGAACTGATCACCACGTCCGCGCCATCGAGCCGGATCGAGGTCACGTCCGAGGCGCGCGCCGCGAGGCGGATGCGCACCAGCGCCAGCAGGTTCTGCAGTGGCTCCGGCAGCGGGCCCAGCCGGTCCGCCGTCTCCTGGGCGAACGACTCCGCGTCCTCCAGCGACCGCAGCGAGGCGACCCGCTGGTAGAGCGCGAGCCGCGCCTCGATCTCCGGGACATACGACTCCGGCACGTGCGCCGCGACCGGGAGGTCGATCGTGACCTGGCGAAGCGCGTCGCGCTCCTCGTGCGGCAGGGTCGCCGGGGCGCGGTGCTCCGCCTTCGCGCGGAGTTCCTCGACGGCCTCGGAGAGCATCTCCGTGTAGAGGTCGAAGCCGACCGAGGCGATGTGCCCGCTCTGCTCCGCGCCCAGCAGGTTCCCGGCGCCGCGGATCTCCAGGTCGCGCAGCGCCACCTGGAAGCCGGCGCCCAGCTCGCTCGCCTCGAAGATCGTGGAGAGGCGCGCCTGCGCCTCCTCCGTCAGCACGCGGTTCTTTGGGTGGAACAGGTAGGCGTAGGCCTGGTTGCTGGAGCGGCCGACGCGCCCGCGCAACTGGTACATCTGCGCGAGGCCGAGCATGTCCGCACGGTCCACGATCATTGAGTTCGCGTTCGGGATGTCGATGCCCGACTCGATGATCGTCGTGCAGACGAGCACGTCGAAGTCGCCGTCCGAGAACTTCTCCATCACCTGTCGCAGCACGCCCTGTGGCATCTGCCCGTGCCCAACGATGATGCGCGCCTCCGGCACCAGCGCGCGCAATTGCTCCGCAAACGTGTCGATGCTCTGCACGCGGTTGTGGACGATGTAGACCTGGCCGCCGCGTTCCATCTCGTGAAGGATCGCCTCGCGCGCGATCTGGTCGTCCCACTCCATCACGAACGTCTGCACCGGCCGCCGGCCCTCGGGCGCGGTCTCGATGATCGACATGTCGCGGATGCCGGTCAGTGCCATGTGCAGTGTGCGCGGGATCGGGGTAGCGGAGAGCGTGAGCACGTCCACCTCCAGCCGCATCCGCTTCAGCCGCTCCTTGTGGGTGACGCCGAACCGCTGCTCCTCGTCGATCACGACCAGGCCGAGGTTGGCGAACTCCGCGTGCGCCTCCAGCAGCCGGTGCGTGCCGATGAGGATGTCCAGGTCTCCGCTGCGCGCCCGCGCGATCACCTCCCGCGCCTCCTGGTCCGTGCGGAAGCGGGAGATGACGTCGATGCTGACCGGGAACCCGGCGAGACGTTCACGGAACGTCTTGAGGTGCTGCTGCGCGAGCACGGTGGTGGGGACCAGGACAGCGACCTGGTAGCCCTCCTGCACCGCCTTGAAGGCGGCGCGCACGGCCACTTCCGTCTTGCCGAAGCCCACGTCGCCGCAGATCACCCGGTCCATCGGGCGGTCGGACTGCATATCCGCCTTCACGGCGCGGATCGCCTCCGTCTGGTCGGGGGTCTCCTCGTACGGGAACGCGGCCTCCATCTCCTGTTGCCAGGGCGTGTCCTCGCTGTAGTGGTGGCCCTCCAGCAACTGCCGCGCCGCGTAGAGGCGCACGAGGTCCTGCGCGACGATCTCGATGGCGTGGCGGACTCGCGCGCGGGCACGCGTCCACTCCTGCGTGCCGAGGCGGGTGAGGCGCGGCACGAAGCCGGCCGGGCCGCTGTAGCGGGTGACGCGGTCCACCTGCTCCACCGGGACGAACAGCTTGTCCTCGCCGGCGTAGCGGAGTTCCAGGTAGTCGCGCGGCTCGCCGTCGACGTCGCGCTTGATGATGCCGCCGAAGCGCGCGATGCCGTGGTCGGCGTGGACGACGAAGTCGCCGGGCGAAACCTCCGCCAGGAACCTCGATCGGTGGCTCGCCGCGCGCTGGCGGAGCGTGCGACGGCGCTTCACGAAGCCGAACAACTCGCGGTCGGTCTGGAGCGCGATGATGCCGTCTGGCCCCTGGATCGTCCAGCCCTCCGGCAGGGCACCCTGGATCAGCGCCACGGTGCCGCGCGCTGGGCGGTCGGGCAGATGCTCGGAGACGAGGATGTCCAGGCCCTGCTCCTGCAGGATCTCGGCGTAGCGCTGCGCCTGCTGCGTCACGATCACCAGGCGGTCGCCACGCTGCTGCTGCCGGTACGAATCCGTCGCGGCGTCCTGGAGGCGGCCGGCGTAGGCGTCCGCCTGCCGGAACGGGAGACGCGTCGACCCCGGCTCCGCGCCGGTCACCCACCGCCCGAGTTCCACCCGCGCGGGATGTGCATCGATCGCGACCCGGAACGCTCCGGCGTTCTCGTGTGGGAACGGAGCACGCGCGTCGATCTCGCCGCGCTTCGCCATCTCGGCGCGCCGCTCCGTTGCGAGGTCATCGAGGTCGACGCAGGCAGCTTCGAGCGCCTCGCGCTCGTCGAGCACGAGCAGCCAGTCACGGCGTAGGTGGTCCAGGATCGTGCCGCCCACGGCCATGGGGCCGGTGAACTGCGGGGTGACCAGCGTGCCGGTGCGGAGAAACTGCAACTCGTCGCGCGCATCGCGCCCCGTCACCTCGTCCAGGCGGTCGGCCAGGCGGTTCATCTCCTCGCGCGTGGGGAACCACTCGGTGGCGGGGCCCACTCGCACCTCGTCCAGCGCGCCGGTGGTGCGCTGGGTGTCCGGGTCGAACTCCCGGATCGAGTCGACCTCCGGCCCGAAGAACTCGATGCGGACGGGCCGAGGTGCGCCCGGCGGGTAGACGTCCACGAGCCCGCC
>PHBR01000109.1 GCA_002840675.1 Chloroflexi bacterium HGW-Chloroflexi-9 | reverse complement strand
GGCGGGTAGCGGGCTCCCGTGCGCTTCCGGTAGGCTCCCCCGAACTTCGTTCAGGGAGCGTGAACCATGTCCGACCTCAACGAGGGCCGCCCCGGCCCGCTCAACGGCATCCGCGTGCTGGCGGCGACGCAGATCGTCGCCGGGCCATACGGCGGCGTGATCCTCTCCGACTTCGGCGCGGACGTCGTGAAACTCGAACCGATCGAGGGCGAGGGCTACCGCTCCTCCGGCGCGAGCGTGCCGGGCGAGGGCAAGCGCTTCCAGTCACTGAACCGTGGGGCGAAGTCGCTCGCCCTGGACGTCTCCACCGAGGCGGGGCGCGCCGCCCTCCACCGCATCATCCCCTCGTTCGACGTGGTGCTGACGAACTACCGGCCGGGCGTGCCGGAGCGGATGGGGCTTGGCTACGAGACGCTGTCCGCCCTGCACCCCGGGATCATCTACTGCTCCATCACCGGCTTCGGCGAACGCGGGCCGTGGGCGGACAAGGGCGCGACCGACCTCGTTGCCGCGGCCTACTCCGGCCTCATCGCGGGCGACGACAAGATCACGCCGGAGGGCAGCCCGGCGCAGATGACCCCGGCGATCTCCGACTACGTCACCGGCCTCGCCTGTGCCGCCTCGATCAACGCGGCGCTGTACCACCGCCTGCAGACCGGCAAGGGGCAGCGGATCGACGCATCGCTGCTCGCCTCCGCGCTGTCGATTCAGGACTTCTACGTCATGCGCCAGGACGTCACGGACGCGATCCTGCGCGACCCGATGATGGAGCGCGTGCGCGCGTTGAGGGCGGCCGGCGGCACCTACGCGGAGGTGCTCGCGGAGCGCGGGACCTACCGCTGGGCAGGCGCCGGGCCGCCGCGGCTCTACTACAACGGCTACAACGCGAAGGACGGCCAGATCGTCCTCGGCTGCCTCACGAAGGCGACCCGCGCGGGCGCGCGCCGCGTGCTCGGCATGCCGCACGACCGCACGGACGAGGAGGGCTTCGACCCGTACGACCCGGAGATGGTCGCGCTCGCGCTGCGGTGGCGCGGCGAGATCGCGGAGAAGGTGCGCCAGCGCACGGTCGCGGAATGGGTCGCCGCCTTCCAGGCGGAGGGCGTCCCGGTGGCGCCGGTCCAGATCCCGGAGGAGTTGAGCGACGACCCACAGGTCGAAGCCCTCGGGATCATGGTCGACTTCGATCACCCCGTGACCGGCGCCCAGCGCGTCGTCGGCCCGATCACCCGCATGTCGGAGACGCCCACGCGCGCCTACCGCCCCTCGCCCGCCCTCGGCGAACACACGGACGAGGTCCTGCGCGCCGGGGGACTGTCGGAGGCAGAAGTGGCCGTACTGCGCCAGGAGGGCGTGGCGCGGTAGGGAGCCAGGCCGGTGAAGGGATCGGGAACGCGCGCAGCGCGGCGTTGACCTCGTCCGCGCGCGGCACGCCCGCCAGGTTCACCCCGTGGGAGCCGCCGAGGAACTCGACGCCCAGCACCTCACCGGACTCGCTGTAGTCCACCTGGCGGCCGTCACCAAGTTCCCCGGTGCGGGCGATGTCCCCGGGCGTGATGTGCTGGTAGTAGACGTAGAGCGCGTCTGCATCAGGATCGAACCGGATCGTGAAACCGCTCATGGTCAGCGCCCTCGCTGCGTCCACCAGAGGTCACCACTCCGATGGGCTCCACCGTCTCATCCACACCAACCGGGAATGATAGGGCGGCGATCTCGTGCTGCTGCGTGCCATCACACTGAGACGACACGTCGGAGCGGTGGCTAGGCTCAGTCAGATAGGAGGAGGCGCACCGTGCCAGAGATATCCCAAGAACAGTTTAGCGCCGTCCTCGACCTTCTTGACGAACTTCCCGGCCGCATCGGTCCGCTGTCTGAGGCGTTCCACGGGGTTGGTTCGCCCGGCTCGAGGGCAGCTGAGGAACTGGCATCCACGAGTTACATCGCGGAGCCCTACAGCCTCAGTTTGCAGACGATCATCTTCGCCGGCGACCACGCCTTCGCACTCAGGCGTGTGCTCACCAATCCCGTGATGACCTTTGCCCCCTGGACTCTCACTCGGGGCATCGTCGAAGCCTGCAGTCAGACGCTGTGGCTCCTTGATCCCGCCCTCAGCGCGCAACTTCGCGTCGCACGTGGCTTGAATGCGCGGCTCTCGAGCATCGACGACAGCGAGAGGTTCCTTAGAGGCTCGAATGAGCCGCAGGCAACTGAGGAGCTAGCTCGCCTGAAGAATCGGCGCGAACACCTCACCGCCGTGGCTGCCGGGGAGGGTATCAGCGTGCACCGGAAGAAAGGACGGATAGTCGGCTTCGGTGAAACCGTGCCGACCATTTCACAGATCGTCAGGGCGGCGGGTTATGGGAAGGAGTACAGCCTGCTCTCGGGCGTCGCGCATCAACGAAGCTGGGCAACAACGTCAATGGGCTTCGCTGTTGTTGACGATGAGGTCGACCACGGGCTCGGCACGAAGCGGCTCGAACAGCAGATTTCCCCACTTCAGGTGATGCACCTCACGACGGTTTCGCTCCAAGCCATCATCGAGGCCATGTATCGCTTCGTTGTGTTCGCAGGGTGGGAGCCGCGACTCTTTGCTGCTGATATCGACACGATTCTTGACCGAACGATTCTGCATCAGCGTCTGCGGCCTTGGAGACGGTGACTTTGCGCCGGGCGCCTGAGTTGGACAACATGCGAAGGGCGCCGATCACTCGGCGCCCTTCCAATTACCCCTGCCGCACGACCTGGGGAGCGTCGGCGGACGGAACAGTCTGTGTCAGCGGTGGCGAATGCTACTCCACCGTCACCGTCTTGGCGAGGTTGCGTGGCTGGTCCACGTCCGCACCTCGTCGCGTGGCAATGTAGTACGAGAGCAACTGGAGGGGTACCACCGCCACGATCGGCGTCAGCATCGGGTCGACCTCCGGCATCTCGATGAGGTCGGTGGCGACGCCCTCCAGCGAGCGGTCGCCCTGCGAGACGAGCGCGATCACGAGGCCGTGGCGCGCGCGCACCTGCTCGATGTTCGAGCGCATCTTGTCGAAGACCTCGTCCCGGGGCGTGATCGCCACCGTCGGCATCTGCTCGTCGATCAGGGCGATGGGGCCGTGCTTCATCTCACCGGCGGCGTAGCCCTCCGCGTGGATGTAGGAGACCTCCTTGAGCTTCAGGGCGCCCTCCAGGGCCACCGGGTAGCCCAGGCCGCGTCCCAGGAAGAGGAAGTCGTCGTAGACGGCGTAGCGGTCCGCCAGCGCCTCGATCTGCGGGCCGAGGTCGAGCGCCGCGCCGATCGCCGCCGGCAGATGGAGCGCCGCCTGTACCTGCTGCGCCTCGACGGATGGGTCCAGGGTGCCTCGGAGCCGCCCGAGGTACAGCGCGAGGCCGTGCAAGATCACCATGGAGGCGACCAGGGTCTTGGTGGAGGCGACGGCAATCTCCGGGCCGGTGCGCATCAGCAGCGTGCCGTCCGCGACGCGGGTGGTCTGGGCGCCGGGCGTGTTGCAGAGCGTGATCTGCGGACAGCCGGCCCGCTTCGCCTCGTCCATCGCGGCGAGGGTGTCGACGGTCTCACCGGACTGCGCGACGGAGATCACCAGCGTGTGCTCGTCCAGCACCGGCTGGCGGTAGCGGAACTCCGCGGAGTTATCGACCTCGGCGGGAAGTCGCGCGAAGCGCTCAAAGTAGTGACGGCCGACCATCGCGGAGTGCATCGAGGTACCCATGCCGACCAGTACGACGCGCGTCAGCGCCTTCGCCCACGCGGCGTCGAAGGGAACTTCGCCCGAGTAGTCGACGCGGAGCGGGCCGGTCAGGTAGCGGCCACGCATCGCATTCAGCACCGCGTCCGGCTGCTCGTGGATCTCCTTGAGCATGAAGTGCTTGTACGGCCCCTTCACGGCGGAGACCGGGTCGTACGGGAGCACCTCGATTGCCTTCGTGATCTCGGCGCCCTCGATGTCCACGTAGCGCACGCTCTCGGCGCGCATGTCCACGAACTCGCCGGGCTCCAGGAAGGTCACACGCCGGGTGTGCGGCAACAGCGCGCCGAGGTCGGACGCGAGCAGGTGCTCGCCCTCGCCCGTGCCGATGACGATGCCGCCGGCGTTGCCGACGCGCGCCGCCACCATGCGTCCGGGCTCGTGCACCGCGACCGCGACCAGCGAGTACGCGCCGCGCGCGAGCGCGACGACGTGGCGCAGCGCGTCCAGCAGGTCCTCGCCGCGCTCTACCTCGCCGGCGAGCATGTGCGCGAGCACCTCCGTGTCCGTCTCGGAGCGGAAGGGGCCGCGGGCGTAGCGCGCGCGGAGTTCCTCGAAGTTCTCGATGATGCCGTTGTGGATGACGGCGATCACGCCGTCCGGGTCGAGTTGCGGGTGGGCGTTGCGGTCGCTCGGCTCGCCGTGCGTGGCCCAGCGCGTGTGGCCGATGCCCGAGGTCGCCGGCGGCAGGACGCCCTCGACGCGCTGCACGAGCGCGTCTAGCTTGCCGGTGGCATGGGCGACGTAAAAGCGCTGGTCGGCATCGAAGAGCGCGATGCCCGCAGAGTCATACCCGCGGTACTCGAGCCGTCGCAGTCCGTCGAGGAGGATGGGGCCGGCCGGTCGCCGGCCGGTGTATCCGACAATGCCGCACATGGGCGTCGCTCCCGAGCATCCCCCGCGCCCGTTCGAGCCAGTTTACCCCACGTCCCGGGCGGGGGCGCTACTCGGCCTCGCTGGCGCCGGGATCCTCGGTCGCCTCGTCCGGCGTCACGCCGGGGCCGGTGGCACGATCCGCTCGGGCGCGGGCGGCGATGATCGAGCCGCTCGTGTGGTCGCCGTACACGCCGCGCAGTTCCTCGGGCAGCATCGCCGCGATGCGACGCATCATCTGGTCCGTGCCGGCCTCTGCGGCGTCGCCGCCGGGCACCTTCGCGTCGAGGGTGAACGCGGGGCCGAACGTCACAGTGACCCGCGGGCGGCGGAGGAGCGCCCAGGCGAAGAAGACGTGCGGCTTCTTCAGGCGTGATCCGGTGATCGCTACCGGGACCACGGGCGCCTTCGCCAGCAGCGCCACCATCGCCGCACCGGGGAGCGCGGCGCGCATCCCCTCGCCACGGGAGCGCGTGCCCTCCGGGAACATCAGCACCACCTCGCCGCTGCGGAGGAAGTTGCGCGCGACGCGCAGCGCGCCCATGTCGCTGGAGAACCGGCGCACGGGGAACGCGCCGTACGCCCAGAACCACCAGCCGATCAGCGGCACCTCGAACAGTTCGCGCTTCGCCATGGGGTGGACGCGACGACCGATCGAGGCGGCGACGAGCGGCGGGTCGAGGTTGTCGAGGTGATTCGAGACGAGCACCAGCGGGCCTTCGGCCGGGATGTGCTCACGGCCGTGGACCTCCCACCGGGCAAAGGTGAACAGCACCAGCCGGGTCAGCACCGTGGAGGCGGCGTAGGGAATGCGCAGGAGGAACCGGCGGAAGAGGGTCATCGCACGGACAGCCTACGCCGTGGCGCCGTTCATGGCCCGGTAGTGGTCCAGCGTCCGCTCCACGACCTGGTCGATGCCGAGCGCGTCAGTGTCGATCACCAGCGCATCGTCGGCCGCTTGCTCGCGCTTGATGGCGCGGTGGCCGGTGTTGTCCAGTTCGTCGCGACGACGCGTGGCGGTCAGCACCTGGTCGAAGTTGGTCTGGCGGCCCGAGTCCAGCTCCTCGCCCAGGCGGCGACGTGCGCGGATCTCCGTGGAAGCGTCCAGGAACACCTTCGTGCGCGCCTCCACCAGCACCCGCGTGCCGATGTCGCGGCCCGCCATCACCACCGGCTCACGGGACGCGATCATGCGCTGTCGGCGCACGAGTTCGTCGCGGACCTCGCTGATGCGTGAGACGAGCGAGACATTTCGCTCCACCTCCGGGTCGCGCAGCAGGGGGGTGACATCCGTCCCATCGAGGACGATGCGCGGGTCGGTGGGCTCCCCCCAGCGCATGTCGAGGTCGAGCGATTTCACCATCGCGGTGACGGCGGCTTCGTCCTCGATGTCCAGGGTGCCGCGGAGCGCGGCGAGGGTGCAGGCCCGGTACATCAGGCCGGTGTCGAAGAAGCCGATGCGGAGCGCCTCCGCGACCGCGCGGCCGACGACGCTCTTGCCGGAAGCGGTGGGGCCGTCGATGGCGACGCTGCGAGCAATCGATTCAGGCGCGTCGGCGGGCATCCGGTCCCTCTCAGCGGGTGGTTCAGGTTCCGGGAATCATAGGCAGCCCCTGATCTCAGGCGCTACCCGCCTCCTCCAGACCAACGAGGCGCCGGAGTTCGGCCACTTCCTCCGCGGTCAGCGGACGGGAGGCGCCGGGCACGAGATCGCCGAGGGTGACCGGGCCGAAGGAGGTGCGGCGGAGCACCATCACTCGGTGGCCCACCGCTTCGAACATCCGGCGCACCTGGCGGTTGCGTCCTTCGTGGATCGTGATGCGCACGAGCGTGTCACGGTTCGATCCCGCGATGCGCTCCACCTGCGCGGGGGCCGTGCGGCCGTCCTCGATCTCCACGCCGGAGCGCAGGGCATCGAGCGTCCTTTCCGACACGACGCCTTCGACGAACGCCTCGTAGGCCTTCGGGACGTGGTAGCGGGGGTGCGTGAGCCGGTGGACCAGCTCGCCATTGGTCGAGAGCAGGAGGACGCCGGAGGTGTCGATGTCCAGGCGTCCCGCGTAGCGCAGGCTCGGCGGTGCCTCCGGGAGCAGGTCGTAGATGGTGGGGCGGCCCTGCTCGTCGGAGGCAGTAACGACATAATCAATCGGCTTGTAGAGCAGGATCGTCGTGTCGGTTAGCCGGAACGAGACCGGTGAACCGTCTACCTCGATCAGGTCGACGTCGGGATCGGCGCGGGTGCCGAGGGTGGCGACCGTGCCGTTCACGCGCACGCGACCGGCGGCGATCAGCGCCTCCGCGGAGCGGCGGCTGCCATGCCCGGCGCGAGCGAGCAGTTTCTGGAGGCGTTCGGGGGCGGGATTATCGGCGACGGGTGATGATCCGCTCGACCACGACGGTCTCGGTGACCATCCCGCGCAGCAGGCCCGCCTCAGCACGGACGGGAGGCGCCAGGACCGTCTGCACGCCCAGCGACGAGGCGGCGCGCAGGGCCAGGCTGGCGACGGCGCGCTCGGCGGCCAGGGTGGCCACGACCACGCTCGCCACGGAGGCGACCACCGGCAC
>PHBR01000001.1:57996-68083 GCA_002840675.1 Chloroflexi bacterium HGW-Chloroflexi-9 | reverse complement strand
GCCGAGATTCAGGCGCTCGGATTGGACCGCCGACTCGACGCCGCCGATGGGCCGGACGATGACCTCGACGCCTTTGCCGACGACAACCTGTTTGACGCCAGCCTGTCGGTCGGCCACGTCTTCATCCTCGAGCAGTCTGCCGACTTCTCGCAATAAGGCTGCGCTCCGGGCGGGTCTTCCCGCAGCGAAAAACGCGCCAAGTCTCACATTGTTAGCCGCCCGTTTCACTGACATTTTCCGGCAATGCTGTTGTAATTCTCCGCCGCTAGGCTGGGCTACCTTCATCTCTTCCAGGCAGCCCACATGTCCACTCGCTCTCAGACCCAACGTCGCCGTTTTCTCCGTCATTTCGCCATGGGCAGCGTTGCTGCCTCGGCCGGCAGCCTGCTGCCATTGCGCGCCATGGCCCACGGTGTCGATGCCGACGACCGGCAGTTCGATGAACTACGCGCGCTGGCCCATTTTCCTCATCGGCACAAGGTCAGTTTCGCGCATGGCGTGGCCAGCGGCGACCCGCTCGCCCGCAAGGTCATCATCTGGACGCGTGTTACCAGCGAGCGCGGCGGCGTCGTTCCGGTCAAGTGGGAAATGGCCCTCGATGCGGCATTCCGTCGTGTCGTCCGGGCAGGCGTTGCGCTTACCGATGGCCGCAAGGATCACACTGTCAAGGTTGATGTCAGCGGCCTGAAACCGGACACCATCTATCACTATCGCTTCGCCGTCGGCCATACGGTCTCGCCGGCCGGTCGCACGCGCACCTTGCCGGTGGGCAGCGTTGCCCAGGTCAAACTTGCCGTGTTCACCTGCTCCAACTTTCCGGCCGGCTATTTCCACGCCTACCGCGAAGCAGCAAAGCTTGAAGGCATCCATGCCGCCGTCCATCTCGGCGACTACATCTACGAATACGGCCGCGATGGCTACGCTTCGACCGATGCCGCCGCGCTCGACCGCGAAGTGTTGCCGGCCGGCGAACTGCTGACACTCGACGACTATCGCCAGCGCTACGCCCAGTACCACACCGATGCCGACCTGCAGGCCGTGCACGCCGCCATGCCCTTCATCAACGTCTGGGACGACCACGAAATCGCCAACGACACCTGGAAGGACGGCGCGGAGAACCACGATCCGGCGACCGAGGGCGATTTCACCGTCCGCCGTGCCGCCGCGTTGCAGGCTTTCCACGAATGGCTGCCAATTCGCACCCCCGACCCGCGTCGACCGCAGCAGATCAACCGCAGCTTCGCCTTCGGCAATCTGCTCGCCCTGCACATGCTCGATACCCGCGTCATCGCTCGCAACCGGCAGATGGAGTACGCCAACTATTTCGTCAGCGATGGCAGCTTCGACGGCGTACGCTTCGCCGCCGATCTGGCCGATACCGAGCGCCAGTTGCTCGGGGCCGAGCAACTGCTCTGGCTGCAACAACAGCTTTCCCGCTCAAACGCTACCTGGCAGCTACTCGGCCAGCAGGTGCTGATGGGCCGCATGAACATCCCGGCGCCGCTGGTTCTCGGCCAGATCGGGTTCTCCGCCTATTCGGCGCTGCTTGCCAAAGCGCAGACGGCGCCATCCACGCTGACCCCGCAGGAGCAGTTCATCCTCGCCCAACCGGCCATCCCGTACAACCTCGATGCCTGGGACGGTTATGCCATGGCCCGCGAAACCGTGCTGGCCATGGCCAGGGGAATGGACAAGAATCTCGTCGTGCTGGCTGGCGACACCCACAATGCATGGGCGAGCGATCTGCTGGACTACCAGGGCAACGCGGTCGGCGTCGAATACGCAGTCGCATCCGTCTCCTCGCCGGGGCTTGAGGAATATTTCCCGAGCGAAAACCCGCTCGCCGTGGCGGCCGGTCTGGAAGCCATCATCGGCCCTCTCAAGTACGCCAACACGGGCGATCGCGGCTACATGGTAGTTACCGCCACGCCGGGCGAATGCCGGGCCGACTGGCACTACGTCAGCACCGTCAAGGCCGAGGAGTACACCACCCTGGCCGGCAAGTCGCTGCGTACCTTGCCCGGGGCCGCCAATCGTCGCCTGCTGCCGGTGTGATTGGCGCCGGATATCGGTGACACATGCGTGACATCCCCGCGAAATAATTGCGCACTAGACTCGGACGTACGGACATGCACCTTGCTGGATGTCCTGTCCGATGCTCACCTCAACCCCAGCTAACGGAGCTTTTCAAGAATGTCCAATAATATTCAACGGACGGTGATCGCCAGCGCGCTGACCGCCATCTTTGCCCTTGGTGGCGCCATGTCGGCCCAGGCCGCCGAACCGGTCGTGCAGGGACCGGAGTCGGTTCAGGACTGGTACAAAAACGGCCAGCGCTTCATTCATCAAAGCAATCATCTGCGCGCCGAACACCGCCGTGCCAAGAACGTCATCCTTTTCGTCGGTGACGGCATGGGCATCTCGACGTTGACTGCCGCCCGTATCCTCGAAGGCCAACTTAACGCCAAGCCAGGCGAGGAAAACCGCCTTTCGTTCGAAAAATTCCCGTACGTCGCGCTTTCCAAGACCTACTCCTGGGATCAGCAGACATCTGACTCCGCGCCGACGATGACGGCCATGATCACCGGCTACAAGGCTCGTGAAGGCCAGCTGTCGGTCAATCACCTGACGCCGCGCGGTGAGTGTTCGGCCGCCGTTATCGCTGCCAATTCACTGCCGACCATGCTCGAACAGGCTGCTGCCGCGGGCAAGGCGACCGGTGTCGTTTCCACCGCCCGCCTGACCCACGCCACGCCGGCCGCTACCTATTCGCACACCTCGGTCCGCGACTGGGAAGCCGACTCCAACATTCCGGCATCCTGCGGCACGACCGGCGTGGTCAAGGATATCGCCCGCCAGCTGATCGAAGTATCGCCGGTCGTCAAGCGCAGCCTGAAGGTTGCCCTCGGTGGCGGTCGTTCCTACTTCATGCCGAAAACTGCTTTCGATCCGGAATACGCGACGACCAAGGGGCGTCGTAACGACGGTCGAGACCTGACCGCAGAATGGGTCAGCACGCGCGGCGCCAAGGCTGCCTATGCCTGGAACAAGGCCCAGTTCGATGCGGCCGACCCGGCTTCCACCGATTTTCTGCTCGGCCTCTTCGAGCCGTCGCACGTCCAGTACGAAGCTGACCGTGCCAACGACCCGGCCGGCGAACCGTCGCTGAGCGAGATGACCGAAAAGTCGATCAAGATGTTGCAGAAGAACCGCAAGGGCTTCTTCCTGCACGTTGAAGGTGGCCGTATCGACCACGCTCACCACGCCGGCAACGCCAATCGTGCCCTGCTCGACACCATCGAGCTGGCCAAGGCCGTCAAGAAGGCGGTCGACATGACCGATCCGGAAGAGACGCTGATCATCGTCACCGCCGACCACAGCCACGTCTTCACCATCGCCGGTTACCCGCATCGCGGCAACGACATCCTTGGCCTGACCAAGGAAGTGCCGGCTGTCGATGGCAACCCGACGGCACCGAGCAAGGCCGGCGACGGCTTGCCCTACACCACGCTGGGTTACCAGAATGGTCCGGGTGCGGTTAGCGGCGCGCGCGCCGACCTGACCAGCGTCGATACCACGGCCCTCGGCTACCGGCAGCAAGCCGTCGTGCCGATGGGGTCGGAAACCCATGCCGGTGAAGATGTCGCCATCTACGCCACTGGCCCGAAGGCCTATCTGGTTCATGGTTCGATGGAACAGAACTGGATCTACCACGTGATGAAGGAAGCCTTCGGCTTCTGATGCAGGACCGGGGGGCGGCCTGGCCGTCGCCCCGGCTGACGTGATGAAATGCCGGAGCGCCTGCGGGCGCTCCACTCGTTTGATGAGGAATCCTGCGGTGAACGCAAAAAAAACCCCGTTTTTCGCCAGCCTCCTGCTGGCGCTATCGCTTTCCGGCCATGTCGTGGCTAACGAAGCCCGCCACGATCATGCCGCGCCGGTCGCCAAAATGACGCCTTCCCAGCAAGTCGTCCCGGTGCCCGTTGCCGCCCGCTTCGATCTCAAGGTGAACCAGACGCAAACCGACTGGTACCTCTGGCGCGAAGCCGACAGCATCGAAACGGCCAGTGCCGCGGTCGGCCAGAACGATATCTGGCGCCGTGTCAGAGGCAACGAATACAACTACCGTCGCGTTTTTCATAACGACCAGCGGGTGGTCGACTACACCTCCGGTGAAATCAAGACTCGCCACGCCGAACCTGATTGGTCAAAACTTGCCTCGGTAATCTCGCCGCAACTGCTTCGGGAACTCAAGCGCGGCGCCAGCAAGACGTTGTTCGGCGAGAAGGCCGTGCGCTACACCGGCAAGCTTGGCGGCCAGACTGTCGACCTGTGGTGGCTGGAAAAGTCGCAGCTCCCGGCCAGTCTGCAAATGGCCAGAACCGGTCAGCGCATGACCCTTACCCTCAAGGAGTTGCACAGCACGGCGCCTGCTGCCTGGCCGCGCGCTACTGAAGAGCGAATCGCTGATTACGGGCTGATCGATGCCGCTGATTTTGGCGACATGGAAAGCGATCCGTTTGTGGCTCGTATCCTGCGCCAGGATGGTCACAGTCATTCGCATTGACCTGCGGTGCTGGCTGCGTGCCATGCTTGTCGCCGCTGCCGCGATGTTCCTGCCTGCAGTGCACGGTGCCGAAGCCGATATCTATGTCACCACCGGACCTGACGGGATTGAGATATTTTCTAATCTGCCTCGTGGTCCGGTCGCTGCGCCGGGCAAAGCGGCAAGCGTAACGAAGAGCGGCACTGTGGCCGTGGCCTTGCCGTCAGAAACGCTTTCCTCGCCCTTGGCCGAGATGTCGAGTGGGCAGGGCAGTGAGGCTGAAGCCACTGGAAAATCTTTTTTGGTCGATGACTGAAGGAGACCTGATGTGATGGCGCTCGCTGTCATTTCAAAATTGGCCATTTTTTCCGGTTGACCGTAGGTAATGACCGATACCGTCAGGAGTGATGGTACGGGCTACCAGATTGATATCCCTGACCCGCAAAGCGACGCATGCGTGGCCTCGCAGCCCCGCGCCGTAAATCAACTCGGCCATTAGCTGGCCAGTCCCTTCAGTTGCGGCCGGTACCGGCCGCGCTTCTTCGCTCTTCTGGCTGAAATGTCGGCGATGGCAGACGATCGAGATCTGGTCGAGAAGGCGGGGAGGGGAGGTAGCGGCATTACCCCAAACGGGTCGCTTCTGGGACAAAACGCGCCAACATGAAAGCATGGACGCCTCCTGCCAAACCGTCCGTACCATTGAAGTTGTTATGCGGATCTTGTCACGCCTCTTTCCTTGCCCTGTGGTCAATTCCGACGGCATAATAAGCGCATGAACATCAATTCATATACGGTTCCAGTAGGCCCGTTTAATAGCTGTTAGAGGTCGCATGTCTCTCTTCGACCTAGTTGTTGTCGGTGCACTGATTGCTATCGTTCTCGCGCTCCTCCGTGCGAACGATATCCTCGGCGAACTTGGTGGCTAGCTGTCACAATCGTTCTCCTTTTTCTTCTCATGCTATCGCTTCAACAATGACCTCTAACGCTACAGTCGAGGCGCTGCTTCGCCGCTGGGACGCAGTACCGACGATGCCGGCCCGTCGTCCTTCGCTTTCACGGTGGGCGGCATAAGATGCAGCACTTGGAGCTCCTTGCAGGACCTCTGCTTGCACTGGGTGGGGCTACTCTGGTCCGCAAGGCGAACTCGTTGCTTTCACTTCACAGGAGCATCACTTCCTGGCCAACTGTTCCGGGTATCGTTGTTCGGAGCGAACTCCATGAAGACACTGACGCTGATGGTGCGTCTTTTCGCGTTGAAATCTCCTGTTCGTATGTGGCAGAAGGAAATACCTGTTTCACGTCACGCCATACCGACGGCAGATCATTCGCTCACCCTGAACAATCGGCCAAGGCGTTGGTTTCGGCCTTCCCGGTCGGCCGGTCCGTTTTGATTTCTGTCGATCCTGCAAACGCGGCTATGGCCGTGCTGAACACAGGCAAGCCACAGTACGCCGTGGTCATTCAGCGAATTGGCATGGTCGCCCTGGCGGCCGGCATCGGACTTGCCGCGTATGGCATGTTGGTGGCTGTATGAGCAAGCCGCCCAACCCCTCTGGCAACCGGGCACCCGGTAAGCAGCGCTTCCCTTGCTTGGCGAATACCTGCGGCCTGCGGCCTCCGGTCCCCGGTTTTCTTGAACGTTGTGCGCCATGAAGCATTCGCATTTTCTTTCACGAGGCACATTATGAAATTTGCAAGGCGTGTTTTTCTTTGGGCGGGGATTTACGGGATTCTTGTCCTGCTTCCGATGTTTTTTCTGGAGCACAAGATTGGCGTTGATTTTCCACCGGCGACCAATCATCCGGAACAGTATTACGGGTTCATTGGCGTGGCATTGGCGTGGCAATTCGCATTCCTGCTGATCGCGAGTGATGTACATCGATATCGTCCGCTCATGCTGCCCGCGATGGCTGAGAAGTTCCTGGCTGCCGGTGCGGCAATATGGCTATTTGTACTTGGTCGTATTGACGCTTTGACGGTCGCGCCATTTCTGGTTGATGTTGTCCTTGGCTTCCTTTTTGTTGTCAGTTATGTCCGTAGCGGCGACCGTTCTTCCTAGCGGACTGCTGTACGCATGAATTTCAGCCCAACCTGCCATTCCGCCTGACCTGAGCAAAAAGCCGCGCAGGCCGCCCAATTCGGACGTTATGCCCTATGAATTCTGCGTGCTCTCCGAATCCGGGCGTTAGGTTCGTCCTGCAACGCTGGAGGCTTTAGTTCAAGTGCTTGGTTGGGGCGCAAATCCTGAACGATCACCGCGCTCCTGCAAGCAAATTGCGGAGTGGCGCGCTCGACGAGGTGTTGCATACAGCCCATTCTGCAAGCGGAGCGGCCGGAAGTTGTCTTCGCCGAGACGTCCTTCGACAAAACGCGTCATCTGCCTACGAAACTGGGCGACCCGGTCATCCACCCGTTGTTGGTCTAAGTCGTTGTGGATGAACATGGTTGTCAGTGAATCCGGACTGGGGTCAAGGCAGGACAAAGCTGCTTTTTTCCATGACCGAAGTCGACGCGTCATGCGTGGCTGATATCTGAAAATGAATGGGCTGGATGCCTTTGGCTTCGGTATCGCTGGGCATGGCAACGGTCAGTGAAAGTGGCCGGATGCTGCCGGCATCTACCGAGAACTCACGCTCACCAACTATCCCAATGCCTGGTAGTCCGGTGACCTCAACCTTGAAACTGCGCGCCGTCTCATCGAGGTTCAACAGTTTGACCGTGTAGGCATTCTCAATCGTCCCTTCGGCCGTTTCGCGATGCAGCGCGCCGCGGTCACGCAGCACATCGACGAGCAGCAGCGAACGGTCGGAGAGCGTCCAGGCGCCCAAGAGAGTAAACACGACCAGCAAGCTGGCGTAGATAGCGACGCGCGGTCGTCCGACAAGCCCCTTCGGTGGCGCCTCCCCAGCCAGTTCCTTCTCCGACTTGAAACGGATGAGTCCGGTTGGCGCACCCACCTTGGCCATCACCTGGTCGCAGGCGTCGATGCACAGGCCGCAATTGATGCACTGATATTGCAAACCATCGCGGATGTCGATCCCGGTCGGGCAAACCTGCACACAAATCCCGCAGTCGATGCAGTCACCGGAATTACCTGCCTGGAGACGTGCGTTGCGCGGCTCACCCCGCTGGCTATCGTAAGCAACGTTCCTTGTCGTCGGGTCGAACATCACCCCCTGAAATCGCGAATAAGGGCACATGTGCTGGCAGACAGCCTCTCGCGCCAAGCCGGCCTGAACGTAGGTGAAGGCGCAGTAGAAGATGAGCCAGAAGCCTTCCCAAGGGCCAACGCTCCAGTCCGGCAAGGTGGGGAGCAGTTCGCGGATGGGCGTGAAGTACCCGACGAAGGTGATTGCTGTCCAGGCGGCGAAAATGAACCACAGGCCATGTTTGATGGTTTTGAGGCCAAGCTTGCGCGCATTCATGGGGCTCTGGTCGAGTTTCAAGCGCGCCAGATGGTCCCCTTCAACCTTGGCTTCAATCCAGGTGAAGATCGATGTGTAAACCGTTTGCGGGCAGGCGAAGCCGCAAAACAGCCGCCCGGCCAGTGCCGTGGTGAAGAACAGGGCCGTCGCCGCCAGAATGAGGACGAATGCCATCAGCAAGGCATCCTGGGGCCAAAGGACCAGTCCGAACAAATAGAACTTCTCGTGCGCGATATCCAGCAGGACAGCCTGCCGGGTGAGTCCGTTGACATCCCAGGTCAGCCAGACGGTGCCGTAGAAAATGAGCTGGGTGAACCAGACCATGGCCCAGCGCAGCGTGTTGAACTTCCCGCTCGTCGCTTTCGCGTGAATGTTCCCCTTCTTGCGGTAAAGCTCCAGCTTGGCTTCCCTTACCTTGTTGATCGGTTTGCTCATTTCTGTTTCCCTCCTGTCACGATGGCGAGGGGTGAAATTCCCTGCCGACCACGGGAGCACAGTAAATCACCTGTTCCTTGATGGAAACAGATTCAGAATTTTGGTTTTTCTATAGGAACAGATTCACGAGCCAGAAGCGTGATCACGTCGCGCGATGGGCTGCGCTAGAGCTGTTGGCTGATCAGTTGCCCCAATGTCGCCATGGCGGCATCCAAGCGACCGGAGTCCGGATGTCCGAAGTTGAGTCGCAGGTGATGGCTGAATTCTCGTTTGGCCGAGAAGATGGGGCCCGGGGCGATACTGATGCCTTCGCCAAGTGCCTGCTGATGCAACAACAACGTATCGACTTTGGATGGCAACTCCAGCCAGAGGAAATAACCCCCCTGCGGCCGGGCCAGTTTCGTTCCGGGCGGGAAGTAACGCTCAATGGCTTGAACGAGTGCGACCTCCTGCGCGGCAAGCCTATTCCGCAAATGGCGGAGATGGTTTTCGTAGCCGCCATGCTTGAGGTAGTCAGCAACGGCAATCTGAACGGGGATGGTTGTTGCCAGACTCAACGAGAGTTTTTGCCGTTGGATATCGCGCGCATAACGCCCCGCTGCCACCCAGCCGAGACGGTAGCCAGGCGCCAGACTCTTCGAGAACGAAGAGACATGCATGACCAGGCCGGTCCGGTCCTCTGCCTTGCTACAAAGAGGTGCCTGTTGGCAAAAATACAGTTCGTTGTATACATCGTCCTCAATGAGCGGAACGTCGTGGCGTCCGAGCAGTTCCAGCAAGGCCATTTTGTTCTCATCCGATACCCTGCTGCCTGTCGGATTGGCGAAGTTGAGCATGAACAGGCAGGTCTTGATGGGGTGGTGCCGTAGGGCATCCTCCAAGGCTGACAAACTGACCCCTTCTCGGGGATGACTCGGGATTTCGATGACCTTGAGGCCCAGGCGTTCACTTGCCTGCAAGCCGGCGTAAAAAGTGGGTGATTCGATGGCGATCAGATCGCCGGGGCGGGTGACTGCCTGGAGGCATAAGTTGAGTCCTCCATGGCGCCAGAGGTGATGACGATTTCCTGCGGGGAGACATTCGCTCCTTGCGCCAGGTAGCGTAAAGCCAATTGACGGCGTAATTCTTCGTTGCCAGGGGGCAGGTCCGTTACCGTTGCCAACGGGTCAAACTTGCGCGCTGCCTGGGCGAGATAGCGTCCGAGCTTGTCGAGCGGGAACAGATAGGGGCTGGGAAAGCTGGAGCCGAGCGGTACAACAGAAGGGTCGCGAACGCTATCCAGTATCTGGAAAATGAAATCGCTGACCCGAAGATCAGTGGAGCCGCCGACCGGGTGCGTCATTTCAGGCTCTGGTAAGTTTTGCCCCAAACGAGCCCGCACGAAATAGCCTGATTTCGGCCGTGCTTCTATCAGTCCTCGGCTCTCCAGCAGGTAATACGCCTGAGTGACGGTTATCGGGCTTATGTCGTGAATTCGACACGCATTTCGAACGGATGGAAGTTTTTCACCTGGGCGCAGAACGCCCTCAAGAATCAGCTTTTCGGTTTGGTCGGCAAGCTCTTGGTAGCGGCTCATGAAGGCATGGTATCAGGCTGTGTTCCGTGGCGATTGGGTGGGCATCAAGGAACAGGCCGTATTGGACGACCGGGCAACAAAAAACCCCGCACTGGCGGGGGTTTT
>PHBR01000001.1:0-57958 GCA_002840675.1 Chloroflexi bacterium HGW-Chloroflexi-9 | reverse complement strand
CGTGGATCACGATAGTTGAGAATCTGGTGCGTCCTGACGGGCTCGAACCGCCGACATTCTGCGTGTAAGGCAGACGCTCTACCAACTGAGCTAAGAACGCTTGGGCGCGCATTATAACGAATTAAGCGCGTTGCGCCAGTGTTCCGGATGAGGTTGAGCTGTTTGGCGCTTCGCCCGGGCGTGTGGAAATCGTTGTGCGGCGAGAGAACTTCGTTATTTGTTGGTAATCTACGAGTCGATGCCCGCCAATTCTCCAGTTCAATTTACCTTGCCCGCCCTGGCTGGCTTGAAACTCTCCGAATTGATCTCGGCGCTCAGTCACGCGCTCGACATTACCGAAGGGCAGCCGGAAGGCCACTGCGTGCGTTGTTGCTGGATCGGCATGCACATAGGCCGTCGCCTCGGTCTCGGTGACGACGATCTGTGGAGTCTCTACTACACCTTGCTGCTCAAGGATCTGGGCTGCAGCAGCAACGCGGCGCGCATCTGCGAGCTGTACCTGACCGACGACCTGAGCTTCAAGCGCGATTTCAAGAAGGTCGGCGACAGCCTGCCCAGGGTGCTTCAGTTCGTGCTCAGCCATACCGGGCTCAGGGCGCCGCTGGCCGAACGTTTCCGCAGCGTCATGACGATCATGCGCGATGGCGAACAGATCGCCACCGAGCTGATCGCCACGCGCTGCCAGCGCGGTGCCGAAATTGCCCGCCTGCTGCGTTTTCCCGAAAGCGTCTCGGCTGGCATCTACAGTCTGGACGAGCATTTCAACGGTCAGGGCAAGCCGCAGGGCCTGGCCGGCGAGGCGATACCGCTCTATTCGCGGATAGCGCTGCTGGCTCAGGTGATCGATGTCTTTCATACCTCCGGCGGCCCGCTGGCGGCTTTCGACGAGGTTCGGCAGCGCGCCGGTGGCTGGTTCGATCCCGATCTGGTGGCGGCATTTGAGCAATTGGAGGGCGATGACGCCTTCTGGAAAATCCTGGCTTCACCCGATGTCATGATGGCGGTGCTGGCACTTGAGCCGGCCGGTCATGTCGTGGCGCTCGATGATGATTATCTCGACGACATCGCCGCCGCCTTCGGGCAGGTCGTTGACTCGAAGAGCCCCTATACCAGCGGGCACAGCACACGGGTTGCGCTTTACGCCGACTTGATCGCCGAAGCGCTGGGCTTGGCGGCGGACCGTCGGCGCTGGCTGAAGCGGGGCGCGCTGCTCCACGACGTCGGCAAGCTCGGTGTCAGCAACAGCGTGCTCGACAAGCCCGGCAAGCTCGACGATGAGGAGTGGGAGGCGGTCAAGGCGCACGCCATGTACACCGAGACAATCCTCTCGCGCATCGACGCTTTTACCGAGCTGGCGCAGGTGTCGGCCGCCCACCACGAGCGCTTCGACGGCAAGGGCTATCCGCGCGGCGTGACCGCGAAAGATATCTGCCTCGAAACGCGGATCATCACGACGGCCGATATTTTCGACGCGATCACCGCCGAACGCCCGTATCGCGGCGCTGTGCCGATTCCCAAGACGCTGGAAATCATGGCCGAGAATGTTGGCACGGCCATCGACGCGAAATGTTTTGACGCGCTGAAACAGGCACTTGCCCGCCTGCCGGCCTGAATCCCCCGTAAAATACGCCCTTTGTTTGCCGGCCCGTCCGGATAAGGTTTCCATCGCATGACTATTCAGCAAAAAGTGCCGACCGTCGGCTTCGTTTCCCTCGGCTGCCCGAAGGCTTCTTCCGATGCCGAGCGCATCCTGACCAAGCTGCGCGCCGAAGGCTACGAGATTTCGCCGAGCTACGACAATTCCGACCTGGTGATCGTCAATACCTGCGGCTTCATCGACGCCGCCGTCGAGGAGTCGCTCGATGCCATCGGCGAAGCCTTGAACGAGAACGGCAAGGTCATCGTCACCGGCTGCCTCGGCGCCAAGGGCGATATCGTGCAATCGACGCACCCGGCCGTGCTCGCCGTCACCGGCCCGCATGCGGCCGATGAGGTCATGGGCTACGTGCACACGCACCTGCCCAAGCCGCACGACCCGTATTCCGACCTGGTGCCGCCGCAGGGCGTGCGCCTGACGCCGGACCACTTTGCCTACCTGAAGATTTCCGAAGGCTGCAACCACAGCTGCACCTTCTGCATCATCCCGTCGCTGCGCGGCCCGCTCGTTTCCCGCCCGGTCGGCGATGTGCTGGCCGAAGCTGAAAACCTGGCCCGGGCCGGCGTCAAGGAGATTCTGGTTATTTCGCAGGACACCAGCGCCTACGGCGTCGATCTCAAGTACCGCACGGCCTTCTGGGGCGGAAAGCCGGTCAAGTCCCGCCTCAAGGAGTTGTGCGAGGCGCTGGCCAGCTTCGGCATCTGGGTCCGCCTGCATTACGTTTACCCGTACCCCTCGGTCGATGACGTTATCCCGCTGATGGCCGAAGGCAAGATCCTGCCTTACCTCGACGTGCCTTTCCAGCACGCCAGCCCGACCATTTTGAAAGCGATGAAGCGCCCGGCCTCGGCCGAAAACACGCTGGAACGCATTGCCAAGTGGCGGGAGATCTGCCCGGAAATCGTCATCCGCTCGACCTTCATCACCGGCTTCCCCGGCGAGACCGACGAGGATTTCGATCAACTGATCCAGTTCCTCGAGGATGCAAAACTCGATCGCGTCGGCGCTTTTGCCTATTCGCCGGTCGAAGGGGCCAAGGCCAACGAACTGGGCGAACTGCTGCCCGAGGACGTGCGCGAAGATCGCCGGCGCTGGCTGATGCAGGTCCAGGAAGATATTTCCGCCGCCAAGCTCGAAGCCAAGATCGACACGGTCATTCAGGTGCTGGTCGACGCTGTTGATGAGGAAGGCACGATTGCCCGTTCCAAGGCCGACGCGCCGGAAATCGATGGCGTGGTGTACATCGATGGTCACTTCGACGCCCAGCCCGGCGATTTCATGCAGGTCAAGGTCATCGACGCCGACCACCACGACTTGTACGCCCAGCCGGTCGGGCAGGGCTAAACTGCCGTGGCCCGGCCGCGTCTCGGTATCGCGCTCGGTTCCGGCTCGGCGCGTGGCTGGGCTCACATCGGCGTGTTGCGCGCCCTGCAGGAGGCCGGCATCGAGCCGGACGTCGTGTGCGGCACCTCGATCGGTGCCTTTGTCGGTGCCGCCTACGCCTCGGGCGATCTCGACAAGCTCGAGTCCTGGGTGGGCGGACTGAGCCGGAGCGATGTGCTCGGCTTCTTCGATGTCAGCCTGACGGGCGGGTTGATCAAGGGCGCAAAGTTGCTCGACTTTGCCTCGACCTCCTTCCTTGACAACACCTTTGCCGATCTCGACCGGCCCTTTGCCTGCGTTGCCACTGACCTGGCTACGGGGCGCGAAATCTGGTTGCGCGAGGGATCGGTCGCCGACGCGGTACGTGCCTCGATCGCGCTGCCCGGTCTGTTTTCACCGCAATTGCTCGACGAGCGTTTCCTGGTCGATGGCGGCCTGGTCAATCCAGTGCCGGTTTCGCTGTGTCGGGTGCTTGAGGCCGAAGTGGTGATCGCCGTCGATCTCGGCATGGACATGCTGACCACGCTGCAGCGCCGCAACGGCAAGCCGGCGGCAGACGGTGGCGGCTGGCGCAATGCCGTCGGTCGCTGGTTTGGCGGCGGCGAGGCGACGCCGGTCCTGCCTTCGCTGGCCGATGTGGTGAGCAACAGCATCGCCATCATGCAGGGCCGTATCTCGCGTTCGCGCCTGGCTGGTGAGCCGGCCGACGTGCTCATCACGCCGCGTCTCGGGCAACTCAACCTGCTCGACTACCATCGTGCCGGCGAAGCCATTGCCGCCGGGCGCAAGGCTGCTGAACACATGCTGCCGCTCCTCCACTCCCTGCTCGATTGACGACGCCATGCCTGATTCCCTGATCGCTCGCCTCGTTGCGCTGGTCGGACCGGCCCAGGTGCTGACCGAGCCGGCCGACATGGCGCCCTTCGTCACCGACTGGCGCGGCCGTTATCGCGGCGCCGCGCAATGCGTCGTTCGTCCCGGCAATAGCACCGAGGTGGCGGCGGTCGTCAAAGCCTGTGCCGAAGCCGGTGTGGCCATCGTCCCGCAGGGCGGCAACACCAGCCTGTGCGGCGCGGCAACGCCGGACGACTCAGGCGGCGCGGTGGTCGTCAGTTTGAGCCGTCTCAATCGCATTCTTACGGTCGACCGGGAAAACAGCACGATTTCAGTCGAGGCCGGCTGTACGCTGGCCGCTGTCCAGGAGGCTGCGCGCGCCGCCGACCGGCTCTTTCCGCTGGCCCTGGCGTCGGAAGGGACGTGCCAGATCGGTGGCAACCTGTCGACCAATGCGGGGGGGGTCCAGGTTCTGCGTTATGGCAACACCCGCGAACTGACGCTCGGCCTTGAGGTGGTCCTGCCTAACGGCGACATCTGGAACGGCCTGCGCGGTCTGCGCAAGGACAACACCGGCTACGATCTCAAACAGCTATTTATCGGCGCCGAAGGCACGCTGGGCATCATCACTGGCGCCGTGCTCAAGCTTTTTCCGCTGCCCAAAAGGCTGCTTACCTGCTGGCTGAACGTCGTTTCGCCGGCTGCTGCGGTCGACCTGCTGAATTCGGCAAAAACCGATTTTGACGCGCAACTGACGGCCTTCGAGCTGGTTTCGGAAACGGCGCTCGGGCTGGTCCTCAAGCACATTCCCGATACAACGCGGCCGTGCGAAGCGTCGCCGTGGTACGTCCTGGCCGAGTTTTCCGACGCCGAGCCGGCCGCCGTCGAAGCCTGGCTGGCCGGGCGAATCGATAGCGGAGACGTCTCCGACGGCGTCGTCGCCCCGACCTTGAGCTTCACCGTCCGGAAGCCCGCTTCGATCGCCCGCGCGGCCTCAGCCGCCACCTCGTGGACGCCGGAGGCGAACAGGACCGCGTTCACCGCCACCCGCGATCGCCTCGCCCGAGGTGACCGCGGCGATGAACGCGCCACCAGACAACCCCATCCCGAGACCGAACAGCCATCCGAGGACGGGCGGCTCGGTGTCGAAGACGAACAGCCCGACTGCTAGCCCGAGCGCGATCCCGGCCAGGATGATGACGTGATGGCGGCCGAGCCTCATCGAGAGGGCCTCATCCGTAGAGTTCGCGCAGGTCGAACATCGGGCCGTCGTGGCACACGAGGCGCGTGCCGCCCTTACGAGGGAAGACGGCGCAGGAGTAGCAGATGCCCAGGCCGCAGGCCATGCGCGCCTCCAGGAGCGCCTGGACGGGCTTGTTGAGGCCGGTGCCGGCCAGCACGCGGTAGAGCGCCTCGAACATCGGGTCGGGGCCGCAGGTGAACGCCTGGTCGCACCAGGGCAACAGCCGCTCGAAGGGGGCCGTCACGCGGCCGGTCTCGCCCTGCGATCCGTCCTCCGTGGTCACGACCAGTTCCACCTCCGGCGGCAGCAACTCGCGCGGGAAGATCTGCGCGGCGGAGCGCCCACCGAGGATCAGCGTGACCTCGCGCCCCTGCGCGACGAGCGTGTCCGCGAGCCACACCAGCGGCGCTGAGCCGATGCCGCCGCCGACCAGCAGCATGTGCTGGACGCGCTCGCGCGGCTCGAAGCCCCGTCCCAACGGCCCGACCAGGCGCACCCGGTCGCCCTCGTGACGGCGGGAGAGCCACTCGGTGCCGCGGCCGACGACGTCGTAGAGGAGCGCGAACTCGGGGCCGCCATCGGCGCCGGTGCGGACGCGGTGGACGGAGAGGGCGCGGCCCAGCAACGGGTCCCACGTCTCGCCCCAGCCGTCGCCGGCGTAGGCCATGACGAACTGGCCGGGGGTCACCGACTGGAAGTGCTCCGGGCTCCGGAACCAGGCGATGTGGGTGTTGCCGTAGAGCCGTGCGCTCTCGGTGATCTCGGCGTCGAACGACTTCACGCGCGCGCCCCCGCTCCCAGCAGCAACGGTGCCACCTCGTCCAGGTGCTTCACGATATGCGAGGCGCCCCGCGCCCGCAGGTCCTGCGCCGTGCGCGAACCGGTGATCCCGATGGTCATCGCCAGCCCCGCCGCGCTCCCGCACCGCACGTCGAACTCCGTGTCGCCCACCAGCACCGCCTCGGCCGGGCGGACGCCCAGGATGCGTAACACGTACAGCGCTGCCTCCGGGTCCGGCTTCGCCTTCGAGGTGTCCCGGCCAGCCACGGACGCGAACAGGTCCGTCCAGCCCTGGACCTCCAGCATGCGGTGCGCGCCCGCCTCCACTTTGTTCGTGACGATGCCCAGCAGGACGCCCTCCGCGTGCAGGAACCGGAGCAGCGGCTCAGCGCCGGCGCGCGCCGGGGTCAGGTGGATGAACTCGTCGTGGTAGATGCGGAGGTAGTCGGCGTTGATCGCCTCCGCCTCCGCCTCACCGACACGCGCCACTTCCTGCGCCATCACGTTCATCGGTGGGCCGATACGCGGGATGATGTCGGCGGGCGACACCGCGTGCCCGTGCACCCGTAGCGCCTGCGACATCGCGTCCGCGATCGTCTCGAGCGAGTCGACGAGCGTGCCGTCGAGGTCGAAGAGGGCGGCCCGGATCGGACGCCCGCCCGGGCTCACGGGCGGATCCCGTCCCGGTACTCGATCAGCGGGCGCACCTCGTAGGAGTCGGGGTGCGCGAGCGCCTGGATGGCGGCGCGCACCGTATCGATCGAGGTGAAGCAGGGGATGCGCATCTCCGTGGCGCTGCGACGGATGTGGAACCCGTCCCGCTGAGCCGCGGCACGGCCACCCTCCACGGTGTTGATGACGGCCTTCACCGTGCCGTCGCGAATCACGTCCACCACGTTCGGGTGCCCCTCGTTGAGGCGCTTTGTCACCATCTCCACGGGGATGCCGAGTCCCTGGATCAGCGCTGCCGTGCCCTCCGTGGCGTAGAGGCGGCATCCCGCCTCGTGGAGCATGCGGATCAGCGGGACCGCCTCCGCCTTCGACTGGTTGGAGACGGAGAGCAGGAACGGCGTGCCGGGGGCGACGTCCAGCCCGGAGGCGATGAGCGCCTTTCGGACCGCCGGCCCGAAGGTGAAGTCCACGCCCATGACCTCGCCGGTCGACTTCATCTCCGGCCCCAGGAACGTGTCCACGTCCACCAGTTTCGACATCGAGAAGACCGGCGCCTTCACGGCGACCAGCGCCCGCTCCGGCCAGAGGCCGTTCGTGTACCCCTGATCGATGAGCGACTGGCCCAGCATGATATTCACAGCCAGTTGCACCATCGGCACGCCGGTCACCTTCGAGAGGAACGGGACGGTGCGCGAGGAGCGCGGGTTGACCTCGATCACGAATACGCCCGGGCCGTTCGGGTCGGCCGCCGGGGCGATCACGAACTGCACGTTCATCAGCCCGCGCACCTCGAGAGCGAGCGCCATCCGCGTCGTGTAGTCCACGATCGCGTCGCGCTGCTCATCGGTGAGGTGCTGCGGCGGGTAGACCGCCATCGAGTCGCCCGAGTGCACCCCGGCCCGCTCAATGTGCTCCATGATCCCGGGGATCAGCACCGTGACGCCGTCGCAGATCGCGTCCACCTCGACCTCGGGGCCGACGAGGTACTTGTCGATCAGCACCGCACCGGTGTTCTCCGCGAGCGCGGCGCCGAAGAAGCGCACGAGTTCGTTCGCGTCCTGCACCACCTCCATCGCGCGCCCACCAAGGACGTAGGAGGGGCGCACGAGCACCGGGTAGCCGATCGCATTCGCCGTGCTGAGGGCGTCCTCCAGGTTGGTGACGGCCGCGCCCGGCGGCTGCGGGATGTCGAGCTCCGCCAGGATCTCGCCGAAGCGCCCCCGGTCTTCCGCGATGTCGATGCTGTCTGCGGAAGACCCCGCGATCGGCATCGCTGCGTTCGTCAGCGGCTTCGCCATGTTGATGGCGGTCTGGCCACCGAACTGGACGATCGTGCGGGGCGCCTCCCCGGAGTCGCCGGCCTCGTTCTCCAGCAGGTCACGGATCGACTCTTCGTCCAACGGCTCGAAGTAGAGACGGTCGGAGGTGTCGAAGTCGGTGGAGACGGTCTCCGGGTTGGAGTTCGCCATGATCGCCTCGATGCCTGCGGCCTGCAGGGCGCGCGCGGCACGGACGGAGCAATAGTCGAACTCGATCCCCTGGCCGATGCGGATCGGCCCCGAGCCCAGCACCAGCACCGACTCGCGGGCGGTGGGCGGCGCCTCGTTCTCGTACTCGTAAGTCGAGTAGAAGTACGGCGTCACCGCGTCGAACTCGGCGGCGCAGGTGTCCACCATCTTGTAGACGGGGCGGATGTCCCACTCCTCGCGGAGCGCGCGCACCTGCTCCGGCAACCGGTCGGCGAGGGTGGCGATGTCCCGGTCGGCGAAGCCCAGCCGCTTTGCTTCCCGCAGGAGGACGGGCGTCAGGTCCTCCGAGAGGAGGGTGCGTTCCATCTCCACGATGCGCGCCAGCCGCTCCACGAACCACGGGTCGATGCCAGACCGGTCAGAGATAACCTGGAGGGGGATGCGCCGGCGGATCGAGGACAGCACCGCCCAGATGCGCTCGTCGGTCGCCTCCATCGGCGGGTCGCCGGTCCAGGTGGGCTTCTCCCAGAGGATCGAGCGATTGCCGAACTCCAGCGAGCGGATCGCCTTCTGGAGCGCGCCCTCGAAGGTGCGGTCGATCGCCATCACCTCGCCGGTCGCCTTCATCTGCGTGCCGAGCGTGCGGTCGCCGGTGCCGAACTTGTCGAACGGCCAGCGCGGGATCTTGACCACCACGTAGTCCAGGGCGGGCTCGAAGGCCGCGGTCGTGCGGCGCGTGACGGCGTTCTCCACCTCGTGCAGCCGCTTGCCGACCGCGATCTTCGCGGCGACGCGCGCGATCGGGTAGCCGGTCGCCTTCGACGCCAGCGCCGAGGAGCGAGAGACGCGGGGGTTGACCTCGATCACGTGGTACGGGAGGCACTCCGCCTCGTCCGAGCCGGCCCAGCCGACCACGTCCGGCCGCGGGGCGAGCGCGAACTGCACGTTACAGCCGCCCTCGATGCCCAGCGCGCGGATGATCTTCAACGCGCTGTTTCGGAGCATGTGGTACTCGCGGTCGGAGAGCGTCTGCGACGGGGCGACGACGATGGAGTCACCGGTGTGGACGCCCATAGGGTCCAGGTTCTCCATGTTGCAGATGGTGATGCAGGTATCGTTACCGTCCCGCATCACCTCGTACTCGAGCTCTTTCCACCCGAGCAACGACTGCTCCACCAGCACCTGGCTAATGGGCGAGGCGGCCAGACCGCTCTTCGTGATGCGCTCGTACTCCTCCAGGTTGTGGGCGATGCCACCGCCGGTGCCGCCGAGGGTGTACGCCGGGCGGACGACCGCGGGCAGGCCGACGAGGTCGAGCGCCGCCTGCGCCTGCTCCCACGACTCCACGATCATGGAGGCGGGGGTCGGCTCGCCGATCTCGGTGAGCAGGTCGCGGAACAGCTGGCGGTCCTCCGCCAGCTTGATCGTGCGCACGCTGCTGCCGAGCAGGCGGACGTTGTACCTGTCCAGGATGCCGGCCTCGTGCAGTTCGACGGCGAGGTTGAGGCCGGTCTGGCCGCCCAGCGTGGGCAGCAGCGCCTCCGGCCGCTCGCGCGCGATGATGCGCTCCAGTACCTCCACGGTCAGCGGCTCGATGTAGGTGACGTCCGCCACCTCCTCATCCGTCATGATCGTGGCCGGGTTGGAGTTCACGAGGATGGAGCGGATCCCCTCCTCGCGCATCGCCTTACAGGCCTGCGTGCCGGCGTAGTCGAACTCCGCCGCCTGGCCGATGATGATCGGCCCGCTCCCGATGATCAGGACGGACTTGGGCTTCGGCGGGCGCGCAGAATCCGCCGCCGACTCGGCGGCGGTGGAGCCGGTGTCAGTGCTCAGTTGTGGTACCCCCCGCGGTGTGCCGCGCCCAGCATCGGGATCTCCGCGACGACGTCCAGGTCTTCAAAGTGGCTGTGTGGCTGAATCGGCAGGCGCGCCATCTTCAGGTGCGTCAGCGCGATCTCACCCACGACCAGGTCGCGGTATGGCTCCAGCGCCTCGATCACGCGCTCGCGGCTGCCGCGGCCGGTGAAGAAGCCGAACTCCACGCGCGGCATGTAGCGGTCGCCCTCCGGCGTGATGAGCGGGTCGTGCTTCAGCACCTCGCCCACCTTCGGGACGCCCAGCTTGGCGTGCTTGCGCGCGTCGCGGTAGATACCGCCGTCGTCCGCGCCGAGGTAGATGCGTTCGCCATCGACCACGGAGATGCCGCCGAGCTTCAGCGTGAACGGCTCCACGCGGCGGAGCCGCGGGGCGGCGTTCACGTAGAACGTCTCCACCTGCGACCACATGATGTCCGTGGACATCAGGAAGCCGACGCGCACCCAGGAGATGTGCAGCCACGGGATCGGGGCGACTTCCACCTCGGGCATCGCGCGGAGCTGCTCCATCAGTGGCTCGAGCTTGGCGAGGACATCCGGCGCCTCCAGCCCGACCGGCTGGATGAACTCGACCGGCACACGCCAACCGAAGGAGCGCTCGTCCCAGCGGGCCCAGTAGTCCGGCAGCGGCTCACGGGAGGTCGCGAATGCGTTCCACTCGCGCTCGCGCTGCTCACGGTAGGCCTCGGTGACGGCGGTGGTGTCCACGGTGGGCATCAGGCGTTCCCTCGCTCACTGTCCTGGTAGATCGGCAACTCGAAGCTGGACCCCGGGTTGGTCAGCGGCACGAGCGCACCCACCGATGAGAGGTAGGAGAGCGCCGGCTCGTTGTTCGCCGGGAGACGCCCCTTGATGCGCTTGTAGCCGCGCTGCCGGGCGAACGCCATGCATTCATCGGCCAGCGCCGCACCGTGGCCCTGCCGCCGGTTCTGCGCGCGCACGTATGCCCCGAACGAGGCGGCGTCCGGCTCGTCGGACGAGAAGTCGACCGTGGCGAAGGCGAGGATGTGGCGGTCCTCCACGACGAAGAAGGCGCCGTCTTCGCCCTGACGGTCCATCCACTGCTCAACCTCGGCAACGGTCCACTCCCGCTGGAAGCCGCCCTGGTGAGGTTCGCGGACCAACTCCGCAATGATCTCCGCGATCTGGGGCGCATCGGCCTTGGTGGCCTTGCGGACGATCCCTGGCATGGCTGACTCCGTCTCCCTAGCGTCCACCGCGAGCGGACTCGCGCAAGGATCGCACGCTGGTCATGAACCGGTCGAACAGGAATTCTGTGTCGTTCGGTCCGGGTGATGCCTCCGAGTGGTACTGGATGGTGAAGACCGGTTCGTTCCGGTGCTCCAGGCCCTCGACCGTGCCGTCGTTCAGGTGGCGCTGGGTCACCCGCGCGTCGTCGCTCAGCCGATCTCCGTCCACGGCGAAGCCGTGGTTCTGAGAAGTGATGTAGACCTTCCCGGTGATCTCGTCACGCACCGGGTGGTTCGCCCCACGGTGGCCGAACTTCAACTTATACGTGTCAGCGCCCAGCACCCGTCCGATCACCTGGTGCCCGAGGCAAATCCCGAGGATGGGCGTGCGGCCGATCAGGCCTCGAGCGGTGGTCGTGACGTGGTCCAGGAGCATCGGGTCGCCGGGGCCGGGGGAGAGCAGCACGCCGTCCGGCTTCAGCGAGAGGATCGTCTCCGCGTCCGTCAGGTGGGGCACCGCGGTCACGGTGCAGCCCCGGGCGCGCAGGATGCGCATGATGTTCCGCTTCACGCCCAGGTCCAGCACCACCACGTGGGGCGGCGTCCCGCCGTCCGGCTGCGGGCCGAGGGCGTGCAGGGGGTCGGTGAAGTCATAGGCCGTGGCCGTGGAGACCTCCGCGACATAATCCAGTGTTGCGTAGTCCGGCGCAGCGTGCAGCCTCGCCAGCGCCTCCTCGGCGGTCTCGTCCTGGGTGATCGTACCCATCACCACGCCGCGTGAGCGCAGGTGGCGGGTGAGGGCGCGCGTGTCGACCTCCGCGATGCCGGCGATGCCGCGCGCCGCGAGGTAAGCGTGGAGGGTCTCGGTGGAATGCCAGTGGGAGGGCAGGTCGGTCATCTCGCGCACCACGAAGCCGCGGACCTGGATCTCGCCGCTCTCCTCCATGGAGGCATTCGTGCCGTAGTTCCCCTGCAGGGGGAACGTCATCGTGAGGATCTGGCCGCGGAAGGACGGGTCGGTGAGGGCCTCCTGGTAGCCGGTCATGGAGGTGGTGAAGACCACCTCGCCGTTCGTGCGGACATCGGCGCCCACGCCCACGCCCGGAAACACCCGTCCATCAGCAAGGACGAGCAGCGCAGGCGGTCGCTCGGTGGTGTGCAGCAGGCTCACGCGGTCCCTTTCAGTCCGTCTCGTTCCCTCGGAAGCGCCAGCGCTAGTAGGCGCCGACGCGCTCGGTCTCGTACACCAACTGGCCGCCGTACACCGTGGCCAGCACGCGCCCTCGCAGCGTCCGCCCGCCGAGGGGTGTGTTCTTCCCCTTGGAGGCGAACCGCTCCGGCTCCACGGGCCACTCCGCGTTCGGGTCCAGGATGACCACGTCCGCCGGCGCACCGGGGGCCAGCGACCCGAGGCCGGCGAGACCCGGGCGTTCGTCCAGCCGCCAGGCCCGCACGGGGCCCGCCGTCATGCGCTCGATCAGCACCGGCAGCGTCAGCACGCCGTCGTGCACGAGCCGCATGCTCAGGCCGAATGCGGTCTCGAGCATGGTGAGGCCCGGCGACGCCAGGTTGAACTCGATCTCTTTGTCACTGGTGGCGTGCGGCGCGTGGTCGGTCGCGATCGCGTCGATGATGCCGTCGCGGAGCGCCTCGCCCAGCGCGACCAGGTCGGCCTCCTCGCGGAGCGGGGGGTTCACCTTCGCGCTGGTGTTGTAGCGGATGCTCCGATAGTCCTCCGCGAACGCGACCTCCTCGTGGGTCAGCGTCAGGTGGTGAGGCGTGACCTCCGCCGTCACGCGGGCGCCCCTGGCGCGGGCAGCCGCGACGAGGGCGACCGAGCCGGCGGTCGAGATGTGGCAGATGTGCAGGTGCGCGCCGGAGAGCTCGGCCAGCGCGATGTCACGCGCCACCATCGTCTCCTCCGCGCTCGCGGGGCGGCCGCGCAGGCCGAGGCGGGTCGCGACCCAGCCCTCGTGCATCTGCCCGTCGCGGACCAGGCTCGGGTCCTCGCAGTGCTGCGCGACGGGGAGGCCGAACCGGGTCGAGTAGGCGAGGGCGTGGCGCATCAGGCTCGGGTCGGCGACGGCATCGCCGTCGTCCGAGATCGCGACCGCGCCCGCCTCCACCAGTTCGCCCTGCGGGGCCAGTTCCTGGCCCTTGCGACCCACCGTGATGCAGCCGATCGGCAGCACCCGCACCCGGCCGGTGGACTCCGCCTCCCGCAGCACGGACTCGATGGCCGAGCGGCTGTCGAGGGCGGGCGAGGTGTTGGGCATGGCGCAGACGGTGGTGTAGCCGCCACGCGCCGCCGCCAGCGTGCCGGTGGCGATGGTCTCCTTGTATTCGAAGCCGGGCTCGCGCAGGTGCGTGTGCAGGTCGACGAAGCCGGGCGAGACGATCAGCCCCGTCGCATCGATGCGTTCCGCCTCCACGACCATGTCGCCCTCGTTCGGGCCGACTCGGGATATCCGCCCGTCCACGATCACGACATCGGCGATGCCGTCGCGCCCGAGGGCAGGGTCGATGACCCGGCCGTTGTGAATCGCCAGCGTGGGCATCAGCGCGCCTCTCCGGTATCCGATGGCAGTTCGCGCCCTGACAGCAGGTAGAGCAGCGCCATCCGCACGGCGACGCCGTTCGTGACCTGCTCTTCGATGATCGAGTGGCCACCCGCGGCGACCGAGGCAGCGATCTCCGTGCCCTCGTTCTTGGGGCCGGGGTGCATCAGCAGGTGGTTCGGCTTCGCCCGCGCCAGGCGCTCCGCCGTCACCTGGTACAGGCGCGCGTACTCGTGGAGGGAGGGCAGCAGGCCGCCCTGCTGCCGTTCGCTCTGGAGGCGCAGCGCCATCACCACGTCTGCGCCCTCGATCGCCCGGTCGATATCGGTCTCCACGGTCACGGGCGGCAGCGCCGACTCCGCGTGCGCCGGCCGGTCGCTGGCACGCAGGCCGCGTGGCAGGAGTGTCGGCGGGCCGCAGACCACGACCTGCGCGCCGAGGGCGGTGAGCCCCCACATGTCGGATCGCGCCACGCGGGAGTGGGCGATGTCGCCCACCATCACGACACGCTTGCCGCGCAGGTCGCCCAGGTGGCTGCGGATCGTGTACAGGTCCAGCAGTGCCTGCGTCGGGTGCGCGTGCGCCCCGTCGCCGGCGTTGATGATCGAGGCGTCAGTGTGCTCCGACGCCAGATAGGGCGTGCCGGCCATCGAGTGGCGCATCACCATCGCGTCGACACGCATCGCGCGCAGCGTCCGCACCGTGTCGATGAGCGACTCGCCCTTGACCACGGAGGAGGTGCTGGCGGTGACGCTGATCACGTCCGCGCCCAGCACCTTCCCGGCCAGCTCGAAGGAGGCGCGGGTACGAGTGGAGGGCTCGTAGAAGAGGTTGACGATGGTGTAGCCGCGCAGTGCCGGGACGCGCGCGATGCGCCGGTCCAGGACCTCGCGCATCCGGTCGGCCAGGTTCAGGACGGTCTCGATCTCCTGCACGGAGAAATCGTCCAGGTCAAGGACGTGGTGGTGGTTCCACTCCGGTGCCCCCCGGTTCGGGGTCGCCTCGGCGGGCGGGGTGTTGCTCGTGCTTGCGGCAGGGGCAGTCATACGTCAGCCCTTCCCGGGACGATCACGACCGCGTCGCGACCGTCCACCTCCTCCAGCAGGACGCGCACGTTGTCCACGCGCGCGGTGGGGATGTTCTTGCCGACCATGTCGGCGCGGATCGGGAGTTCTCGGTGCCCGCGGTCCACCAGGACGGCCAGGCGGATGGCGCGCGGGCGCCCGTAGTCGTTCAGCGCGTCCATCGCGGCGCGGACGGAGCGCCCGGTCATCAGCACGTCGTCCACCAGCACCACCACGCGCCCGTCCACGTCCGGCAGGTCGGAGGGCAGAGGCGCGGCGTTCAGCCCGCGCTGCGCCAGGTCGTCGCGGTGGAGGGTGATGTCGATTGCACCGAGGGGCGGGCGGGTGCCCTCGAACTCCTCGATCTGCTCGACCAGCCGGCGCGCCAGCACGGCGCCGCCGCTCTGGATGCCGACGAGCACCAGGTCGCGCGTGCCCTGGTTCGCCTCCACGATCTCGTGGGCGAGCCGGCGCAGCGCGCGGCGCACACCATCGGCGTCCAGGATGGGGGCGACGTCACCCACAGTGCACCGCCTGAGAAGCGGGCGCGACTCGCTGGACATAACAAAACCTCCCCGGGAACGGGGAGGCAACGGCGGTGCCAGGGTGGGGGGTGTGGAGGCGTGCGCGACCGAGCGCGTGCAGCATCTGGAGCGTTCCTTCCCGGCCTCACTGGACCGAGTTAAAGACAACGCGGGTGGCGTTCCACTGAGGATACGCCCTGGGGCGGGATTCGCTCAAGTACCTGAGCGATACCGGATGTGGTGACGAAGCGAGGCTCTAGGCGTCGCTGCCGCGGTCGCCGCGCTGCTCGCGCAGGAAGCGCTCGAGTTCGTCCACCATCGAGGCGGCATCGGGGAGCTCGGCGCCGGCGTCGGCAGCCTCATCGATCTCGTCCCGGAGGTCGTCGTCGATGATGCCCTCTTCCTCGTCGTCCTCGTCATCGGCGTCGTCCATGACCCGGCGCGCGTACTCCGCGACCTCCGGGTTGGTCTCGATGTCGGCGGCCACCTGCGCCTCGAAGCGCGCGGCGAACACCTCCAGGTCGTGGAGCGTGAGGCCGAAGTCCAGGCCGGAGTTGATCCGGTCGAGGAGGGCGAGCGAGCCCTTCGGGTTCGGAGAGCGCTGGATGTAGAACGGGATGTTCGCCCACATGGAGGCCATGGGGATGCCCGCGTCCTTCACCGCCTGCGAGAGGATCCCGACGATGCCCGTGGGGCCCTGGTAGGTGGAGCGGCTGCGCTCGTCCAGGCCAAGCATCCTCGCCAGCTCCGGGTCGGTCGCGGAGCCGCTGACGCGCACCGGTCGGGCGTGGCTCGCCTCCGACAGCAGCGCACCGAGGATCAGGACGCCCGAGACCTCGAACGTCCGGCAGACCTCCAGGATTGTCTCGACGTAGGTCTTCCAGGCGAGGTGCGGCTCCACGCCCTGGAACAGGATCACGTCCCGCTCCAGGTGGTCCACGCGCTTCGCGGAGAAGGTGTTCGGCGGCCACTCGATGAAGCGCTCGCCGTTGCGGAGGCGCACCTGCGGCCGCATCTGCGTGAAGTCGTAGAAGTTCTCCGGGTCGATCTCCGCGATCGCCTCACAGCGCCAGCGACGGTGGATGAACCGCACGGCGCTGCTGGCCGCCTCACCGGCGTCATTCCACCCGGCGAACCCGGCGATGAGCAGGGGACGGCGGAGCGCGGGCTGCTGGCTGATGCGCAGGTCACTCACGAGGGCTGGCGCCTTCCGTTCCTCCGTTGCCGATGCGGGAAGGATACGACCTGTACGCCGCGTTGCGGCAAGCAGATTCCCCGAGCGCCGTCGGCGCGCCTCCGGCGTGGCGGAGTAGCCTCTTTGCTACGACCTCCTCGCCGAGGGCGATTCCCGGTTCGTGACGGCCCGCCTGGCGCGGCGTCGTTGCAGACGATCGAGGGCTGTCATGTCACATGTGCTTGTACGCGCGCTCCGTCCCTTCACACTCGCTGCGATCCTCGTCATCGGCGTGATGAGTGGGTCCGTCCCGGGTAAGCAGACGGCGAGCGCACAGGTGCCGCCGTTCTCCGGCGATCTTCCCGCTGAGGGCGTCGCGCTGCTGGCGGTGACTGCGGCGACATCGAGCGCCGACCTGGCAGCCGCCCTGCGCGTCCAGGGATGCGGCGTGCGCGCGCTCGTCATCTATGTAGACGGCAGCGCGCGGCTGTACACGGCGGGCGCGCCTGCCTTCGTGAACGCGGGCTTCCCGGTCACCCTCCCGGCTGGACAGCTCTTCCTCGTGCGCTGCGAGGTCATCCTGGAGGGCGACTTCGTGCTCCTCGATGCGGTCGGCGACGGAAGCGGGGGCTTCGCCGAGCAGAGCGACGTGCGTGCCGCCTCGCACGCCGGCTACGACCGGTTCGTGGTGGAGTTCGAAGAGGACGTCATCCCGACCTACGCGGTCGAGTACGTGACCGACACACAGTTCACGTGCGGCCAGGGCGCGCCGGTCACGGTGGCGGGGAACGCGACGCTGCGCCTCCACCTGACCAACGCCCGCATCCACAACGAGGCCGGCGAGATGACGATCCCCACGCGCACCCTGACGCCGGGGCTGCCGGCGATCAAGGAGGCACGCGAGATCTGCGGCTTCGAGGGCCATGTGACCTGGCTGCTCGGGCTGGACGAGGAGACGCCGTTCCGGATGTTCATCCTCCAGGCCCCTGCGCGCATCGTGATCGACATCCCGACCGCCTCGCCGCCTGCCGCTGGGAGCGGCGCGGCGGGCGTCGTGTGGAGCGGGCCGGCCTGTCCGGTCGTGCAGGAGGGCCAGAACTGCCCAGATCGGCTCGCGGACGTGACGCTCACCTTCGGCCAGGGTGGCAGCGAGCGGGGGAGGGTCCAGACGATCGGCGGCCGCTTCACGATCGACCTGCCGGTCGGGACGTACGAGGTGAACCTCGCGCCCGGTTCGCCCGTCATGCCGAGCATGGCGGCGCAGACCATCGTCGTCCCGCCGAACCAGCGCACCTGGTTTGAGGTACGACTGGACTCCGGGATCCGCTAGCCGATTGGTCGGTGGCGCGTCAGACGCCGCGGACGCGGCGAGCGCGCCAGGTGGCCGCCTGCAGCGCGAGGATGGAGATGAACCCGACACCCGCCATGAACGGGATGGAGATGAACCCGAACTCCTCCACATAGCGGAAGGAGCACGGCACGCCACTGGTGCACATGGTCGCCTGCTCCGGGAACAACTCCAGTTGGTAGTGGTAGAGGGAGACGAGCAGCCCGGCCGCCGCGATGGGCACGATGTATCGCGCGGGGCGCTGGTCGCGCGTGACCGCCGCGACCAGCAGCACGATAGCGAGCGGGTACATCGCGATTCGCTGATACCAGCAGAGCGTGCACGGGACGAAGTGCGCGACCTCCGAGTAGTAGAGCGAGCCGCTCACGGCGATCGCGGCGATGGCGAACGAGAGCCACGTCCCCCGGGTGAGGACCAGCCGCCGCAGGCTCACCGCGCCCGGCGCGCCGACCCCCAGCACCGCCACGAGCGAGGTGAACAGGACGAGAAGCGACCCCGAGGCCAGGATCAGGGAGAGGGTGCTTTCGGACATCGGGCTCCTGCTCCACCTCGGCGCTGCGTCCAGTGTATGGAGGGCGCAGGCTGAGCCGCACGGGGGGCAGGGAGGGAGGGCGCCCTAGCCCTCCGCCTTCTCCTTTGCCTGCTCAGCGGCAGCGCGTTCCGCCTGTGCTGCCTGCTCTTCCTTCGCGGTTCGCTCGTCCTGCGCCGCACGCTCAAGCTGCTGGGCGTGCCCGGCCCGCTCCGCCTCCTCGGCGTGCTCGGCGCGGTGCTGCAGGTCGCGGTGGCTTCGCATCCCCCGGTAGCGCCCGGGGATCGAGACGATCCAGGCGAGGAGCGCGCCGAGGAAGACGGCGAGCGCCAGCGCGAGCACCACCGGCATTGAACGCGTCTCCCAGAACAGGAAGTGGAACGCCACCGACTGGGTGTTCTGAGCACCGACGACCACGAGGATGGTGGCGACCAGTAGCCCGAGGCTCAACCTGAAGATGTTCATGGCACTCCTTCGCCCTTGCGCCCAAGGTGGGGGCGCTGAGTCGTGACAGGTCATTACACGCCGTCCGGCGTCACGCTAGCATCACCCGCCGCGACGCCTCGCTACACTCCCGCCCATGGTCAACTTCTCGGGCGTCCCACTCTCCGACGCGGCGAAGGCGGAACTGGCGCCCACCGGCGTGCTGCGCGCCGGCGTGAACATGGGCAACTTCCTCCTCATCACCGGCCGCACCGCGGAGGGTGACCCGGATGGGGTCTCGCCGGACATGGCGCGGGCCATCGCCACCCGCCTCGGCGTGCCGCTGCAACTGCTCCCCTTCAAGTCGCCCGGCGAGGTCGCCGATGCCGCCGGCACCAACACCTGGGACATCGCTCTCATCGGCGCGGAGCCGCAGCGCGCGGAGCAGATCGAGTTCAGCCCCGCCTACGTCGAGATCGAGGCGACCTACCTGGTGCCGCCGGAATCCTCGATCACGACCATCGCGGAGGTGGACCGGCCCGGGGTGCGGATCGCGGTCTCGGCGCGCAGTGCCTACGGCCTGTGGCTCGAACGCAACATCAGGCACGCCACGCTCGTCCGGCTGGAGGCCGGCCAGAACGTGTTCGAGCACTTCGCGGCCAACGGCCTGGAGGCGTACGCCGGCCTGCGCCCCGGCCTGGCCGAGGATGTCCAGAACCTCCCCGGTGCGCGCGTCCTTGATGGCCAGTTCGCGGCGGTGCAGCAGGCCGTCGGCACCGTGAAGGCGAACGTGGCGGGTGCGGACTTCCTCCGCGCATTCGTCGAAGAGGCAAAGGCCTCCGGCTTCGTCGCCGGCCTGATCGCGAAGCACGGTGTGCAGGGCCGCCTCTCGGTCGCACCGCCCGCCTAGCCGACGCCGGCCGTCAGCGCGGTCCGCTCCTGCGCCACGCCAGTACCAGCGCCACACCGAGGGCGACCTGCGCGGCCTTCCCGGCGAGGCTGAGGGCATCGACCGTCGCGTTGTCTCGCGCCGCGGAGAGCAGGAAGAGCACCAGCACCACGCCGTTGAGCACCGCGCCCACGAGGAGCAAGCGGCGGTTCACGAAGTGCATGGCGCCGGCCCCGCCGAGGTAGATCGCCCCGGCGATGGCCATGAGCGGGCGCGGTGGCGACTGGAAGTCGTCCGCGACCATGCCGCCCGCGATCGCCAGGTAGACAAGCCCGGCAACAACGGCCATGGCGGAGCCCAGGAGCAGCACGCCTCTGGTGCCAGGTAGGGCGGTGGTGATCATTCTGTTCCTCGAATTCCTGATTCGCCCCTCGCAGGGTCGTAATACCTGTCCATGCTCATGATTCGGATGGTGCCGCCGGCAGCGGGTGCCGGGTGGTGTCTTCGATGGAAATCCGTGGGAGCAGGCGGTCGAGCCATGCGGGCAGCCACCAGTTCCAGTCGCCCATCAACGCCAGCGTCGCCGGGACCAGGAGCAACCGGACGATGGTCGCGTCGACGAACACGGCGACGGCGAGGCCGAGACCGAACTCCTTCACCACGCGCTGGTCGTTCAGGACGAAGCTCAGGAAGACGACGATCATGATCGCAGCGGCGGCGGTGATCACGCTGGCGGTGGCGGCCAGGCCACGCGCGACGGACGCGGCGTTGTCATGTGAAGCCAGGTACTCCTCGCGGATGCGGCTCACCAGGAACACCTCGTAGTCCATGGAGAGCCCAAAGAGCACGGCGAAGAGCATCATCGGCAGGAACGACTCGATCGGGCCCGCCTGCGTGACGCCGACGAGTTCCATGCCCCAGCCCCACTGGAAGACCGCGACGACGACCCCGTAGGCAGCGCCGATCGAGAGCAGGTTCATCAGCGCTGCCTTCAGCGGGATCGCCAGCGACCGGAAGACCAGCACCAGCAGCACGAAGCTGATGCCGATGACCAGGCTGAAGAACAGCGGCAGCCGGTTTCCGATGCGGTCGGCGATGTCGATCGCCCGCGCGGTCGCCCCACCGACGTAGGCCGTCGCGCCGCCGTCGCCCAGTGCGCCCGGGAGCACCTCGTCGCGCATCACATGCACCAGGTCGGCGGTCGCCGCTGCCTGAGGCGACGTGGTCGGGACGACCGAGAGCACGACCGTGGTGCCGGCCGGGTTCACGAGGGGTTGGCTAACCGATTGCACGCCGGCGGTACCGAGCATCGCCAGACGCGCCTGCTCCAGTTCCTCGGGCGTGGCGCCCTCGATCACCACCTGGAGCGGGCCGTTCATGCCGGGGCCGAAGGCGCCGGCCACCAGGTCGTACGCGCGTCTCGTGGTGGTGGAGGTCGGGTTGTTGCCCGCGTCCGCGGACCCCAGCCGCATGTCGAGCACTGGCACGCTGAGCCCCAGCAGAATGACGGCGCTCACGACAAAGAACACATACGGGCGGCGCATGATCGCGTGGCCCAGGTGGAACCACAGGCTCGTCTCGTGCTGTACGTGAGTCGCCTGCGCGGAGGCCGGTGTCGGGCGCTGACGCCTCGTCACGATCCGGACCCCCACGACGCCCAGGAGTGCCGGGAGCAGCGTGAGCGCGGTGAGCATCGTCACTGCGACCATCGCGGAGGCCGACACGCCGAGCCAGGCGACGAAGGGGATGCCCATCAGACCCAGTCCGAGCAGCGAGGTGATGACGACACTCCCCGCGAACGCCACCGACTTACCCGCGGTCGCCATGGCGATGCCGACGGCCTCCTCGGTCGTGTGCCCCGCGAGGACGTTCTCCCGGTAGCGGGCGACGATGAACAGGGCGTAGTCGATCCCGACGCCGAGCCCGAGCATGGCCGCGATGTTCGGGGCGAACTTGCTCAGGTCGATGACGGCGGTCATCGCAAAGATCACCGCGAACCCCGTCGCGAGCCCGGCCATCGAACTCACGATCGGGAGCACGGAGGGCACCAGGGCGCGGAACAGCACCAGCAGCACGACGACGGCGGCGATCAGGCCGAGCACCGTCGACTCGTTCGGCCCTTCGCGCTCCTGGGCCAGCGCCACCGGGCCGCCGAGTTCCACCGTGAGCGCGGCACTGTTTGCGGAAGCGGCGAGCGTGCTGATCGCCTCGGCGGTTTCAGCGGGTACATCATCGGCAGGCAGCGCGAACAGGACCCGCGCAATCGCCACGGTCCGGTCCGCCGAGACGATCCCGCCGAGCTCATACGGCGAGGCCACCCCGATGACGCCCGGCACCTCGGATGCCCGCTGGATCAGTCCGTCGATCCGCGCCTGGGTGTCAGGCTGGTCGATTCCACCAGGTGCGGCGAACACCACATCCATGTAGTCGCCGGCGCGCTGCGGAAATGACCGCTGCAGCACCTCCACGGCGTCCTGCGACTCGGCACCCGGGATCGTGAGGCTGCTCACGGTCCCCTGCGAGATCGACCGAGCGGTCACGGCAAGCAGGGCGGCGATAACGACCCAGGTCGCGATCACGGGCCAGCGCCGCCGCACCGCGTATCGGCCCCATTGGTCCAGCATGTCCGGTCGTTCGCGCATCGCTGCCTCCAGTTACCTTCCTCATGATGAGGGCGGGCGCGATCCATGACCGCGACTTTTGTCGGGTTTCCCGATACCCGCGGGATGGGCGCGGTATCATCCACACGTGACCGCATCCCACTCTGCAGCCCATCTTGCCGAACAACTGGCGCTGATTCCGTTCTTCTCGCTACTGGATACAGCGCTGATCCAGGAGCTTGCAGAAGCGGCGGCATACCGCACCTTCGCCACGGGCGAGGTGGTCTTCCTGGAAGGCGAGCCGTCCCCCGGCCTGCTGCTCATCGAGTCGGGACGGATGAAGGTCGTGAAGAGCTCCGCGCAGGGGCGGGAGCACATCCTGCAGATCCTCGCGCCGTGGGAGCCGGCCAACGCGGTCGCCGTCTTCACCGCCCGCCCGAACCCCGCCACCGCGATCGCCCTGGAACCCGTGCAAGCCTGGCTGCTACCGCGTTCTGCGGTGACCCGCCTGCTGCGAAAGCACCCGGGCTTCGCGGAGCGGGTGATCGAGAACATGGCCAACCACATGGTGCGCCTGACCGAGATCGTCGCCGACCTCTCGCTCCGTTCGGTGATCGAGCGCCTCGCACGGCTGCTCCTGGACGAGGCCGTCGAGGATCGCGTGGAGCGTCCGCGCTGGTACACCCAGCCGGAACTCGCCGCGCGCCTCGGCACCGTCCCGGACGTTGCCCAGCGTGCCCTGGGACGGCTGGCCGCGGACGGCCTCGTGGAGGTGAGCCGTCGCGAGATCCGCCTCAAGGATCGTGCCGCCCTGGAACGCCTGCTCGCCTAGACTCGCCGCGCGAGGCCCGCGACACTGCGCAGGCGGGACGGAGGCCGGATGGACGCGCTGCGCATCGAGGCCCTGGTGAAGGACTACGGTCCCGTGCGAGCCCTGCGCGGAATCGACCTGCACGTCCGGCCCGGCGAGATCTTCGGCTTCCTCGGCCCCAACGGCGCCGGCAAGAGCACCGCGATCCGCATCATCGTGGACGTGATCCGCGCCACCTCCGGTCGCGTGGAGGTGTTCGGGGTCGATGCGCAGCGGTGTTCCGTGGAGGCGCGGCGGCGCATGGGCTACCTGCCCAGCGACCCCGCGTTCCCCGCCGGCATGACCGCGCACGAGGTCTTCGATTACTTCTCCGCCATCCGAGGTGAGACGCCGGACGCCGCCTACCTGCGCGGGCTGGTCGAGCGGCTGCGACTGGACACCTCCCGCAAGGTGGGGGCGCTCTCTCGCGGCAACCGCCAGAAGGTGGGCCTGGTCCTGGCGCTGATGCACCGCGCGCCGCTGATCATCCTGGACGAGCCCACCACCGGCCTCGATCCGCTGATCCAGGAGGAGGTGGAGGTCATCCTCCGCGAGGTCGCCGCTGAGGGCCGGACGGTGTTCTTCTCCTCGCACATCCTCGCGGAGGTGGAGTCGGTCTGTTCTCGCGCCGCCATCGTGCGCGACGGGATGATTGTGGACGTATTCGACCTCGCGGAGCAGCGCCGGCTGGCGCCGCGGATCGTGGAGGTTGAGTTCGCCGCGCCGCCACCAGCCGAGGCGTTCGCGTCGCTGCCCTCGGGTGTCCGCCTGACCCGGCGCGAAGGCGTCCGGGTTGCCTTCGAGACGGGCGACGGGATCGACGGGCTGGTCAAGGAGATCGCACGCTTCGAGGTCGCCGACCTCAGCGTGCGGCAGCCCTCCCTTGAGGAGCTCTTCATCGGCTACTACCGGGGGGAGGAGCAGGCGTGAGCCGGCCGGTCTTCCTGAACACGCTGAGGGGACTGCGCTGGCACGTCTTCTGGTTCGGCGTGGGGCTCGGTGCCTACGCGGCGATGATCGTGCTGCTCTTCCCAAGCGTGGAGCAGTTCATGGCGGATGCCCAGTACCCGGAGGAGATCCTCAAGTTCTTCGGCGCCGCGGGCTCCCTGAGCGACCCGCGCGTGTTCATCCAGGTGGAGTACCTGTCGTTCGCGCCGATCATCCTGATGATGTACGGCGTGCTGGCCGGCACCGGTCTGATGGCGGGCGACGAGGGCCGTCGCACGCTGGAGCCGCTGATGGCCCAGCCGATCTCGCGGAGCACGATCTTCGTCTCGCGCGTCGCCGGGCTCTTCGCGGGCCTCGCCGGAATCTACCTCCTGAACCTCGCGGGGTGGCTCACGACCGCGCCCTTCATCGACCTGGGGGAGGTAGGCACGCTGGACCTGCTCGCCGTCACCGCCGCCTCGCTCCCGGTCACCGCTGCCTTCACCGGCCTCGCCATCCTCGTCGCCGCGATCAGCCCCGCCCGAGGTGTGGCGGGCGGCATCGTCTCCGGGCTCGTCGTGATCTCGTACCTCATCGCCTCGTTCGCGCAGACGGTGGAGGCGATCGCGTGGATGCGCTGGCTCAGCCCGTACTACTACTCGAACAGCCACGGCCTGCTCACCGAAGGCGTGGTGTGGTGGCAGCAGGGGCTGCTCATCGCGCTCGCGCTGCTCGCCTTCGGGCTGGCCTGGCTGGCGTTCCGCGGGCGGGAGATCGAAGCCGGGGTGTGGCAGCCGCGCGCCCTCGTGCGTGGCTGGCGTGACGTGGCCGCACGCTGAGGGCGACAGCCATCCGCGCCGGCGGTACGTCACGACGGAGCGCACTCCGGCAGTGCCGCCTATACTCCCGCACGGGAAGGCGAGGGGCTTTCTCGTGAAAGGGCGGCTGAACTTGAGACTGGGACTGCTTTCGAATGCTCGCAGCACATGGCTGCGGCTCGGCAGCGCTGCGGCGATCCTCGCCCTGGCGGTGCTCCTGCTGGCGTCAACTCCGTCCGCGGCGGACGCGGCGGGGCCCTCGACGCTGGGACGCACCGGGTGGGAAGTGGCTCGCCCGTACTCGCCGGTGCAGACGGCAGCGTTCCCGACCCACGGAAACATCGGGTTCTATAGCTACATCCCAGGGGCGGTCCCGGCGGAGAACGATGCGAGCTGGTCTGACTGTGGGCCGGGCAACACACTCTGCCCGAACGCCGACACCATTGGCATGAGTCAGCCCTCCCGCCTGGGCGGCATCTACGCCTGCCTCGCATCGGCGGACTTCACGTTTTTCCAGAGCCTCGTCAGCATCCCCGAGGGGACGACGATCTCGCAGTTCAGCGTGAACATGAGCGGCGCCGATGACGGCGCCCGAGTGGCGATCTACAACTCGGCAAACCCGGCCGGGTTCGTCTTCGCCGGCAGTTACATCTACCTCGGCGGGTCGCAGTCCACGACCGATCTCTCGACCGCCATGGTCGCGGGCGAGGTGAACCGCGTGGTCATCACCCAGATGGACGACTGCGCAACCGGCAACAACCTCCAGTTCGCCCAGATCTCCCTGAACGGCACCGTCGTGCCGCCGGCGCCTCCGCTGCCGACGCAGACGCTGTCGATCCTCGGCGGCAACGGCACGCCGGGTAGCGTGGACGCCTCGACCGACTGGTCGGACGATGTCGTGGCGTGGGATGGGGGCATCTCGGAGACCGGGGCGTGGCACTTCACCGGTGACGCGAACCCGGTCTGGGAACCGGCCTACCTGGTCGGTGGTCACCCGTGGGGCCTCGTTCCCGGCACCAACAGCTGGGTCAACTGCGGCCCGACGAACGCCTCCGCCGAATGCGGCAATGCCGCTGGCACTGTGGTCACGTTCCGCGTCCGGTTCACGATCCCGTCGGGTTCCGTGAATCCGAACATCACGTTCTGGATCAACTCTGATAACGGCGGGACCTACTACATCAACGGCACGCAGGTGACGGATCGCCTCGTGGGCGGCCCCGGCGAGGGTGCGACCCCGTTGCCGCCGTCTGCCCCGGGTGTTCCCGGCGTCCGCACCGCTCCGCTGCAGTCTGCCCTACAGGCCGGCGCGAACGAGATGCTCGTCGTGGTGGAAGACTGGGGCGGACTCGCCGGCTTCAACTTCCGCGCGGACCTGACGGTCCAGGGCACCGAGCCGCCCGTCATCGTCCCGCCAACGCCGGTGGACACGACCCCGCCGACGATCACCCCCGAGGTGACCGGTACCCTCGGCAACAACGACTGGTTCGTGAGCGACGTCCAGGTGTCTTGGACGGTGACTGACGCTGAGTCCGACGTCACGATCACGGACGGCTGTGACACGACCACGGTGACCGCGGACACCGCCTCGGTGACGTTCACCTGCACCGCCACCTCCGGTGGCGGCACCGCGAGCGAGAGCGTGACGCTGAAGCGCGACGCCACCGCTCCGGAGGCGACGGCCACGCGCACGCCGGACGCGAACGCGAACGGCTGGAACAACACTGACGTGACGGTGACCTTCACCGGCACGGACAACCTCGCGGGCATCGCCTCGTGCGACACCGCGGTCGTCCTCGGCGAGGGCGCTGGCCAGTCGGCCAGCGGCACCTGCACCGACAACGCCGGCAACGTCAGCGACCCGGCGTCCGTGTCCGACATCAACGTGGACAAGACGGCTCCGGAGGCGACGGCCACGCGCACGCCGGACGCGAACGCGAACGGCTGGAACAACACGGACGTGACGGTGACGTTCACCGGCACGGACAATCTCTCGGGCATCGCCTCGTGCGACACCGCAGTCGTCCTCGGCGAGGGCGCTGGCCAGTCCACCAGCGGTACCTGCACGGACAACGCCGGCAACGTCAGCGACGCGGCCTCCGTGTCCGACATCAACGTGGACAAGACGGCGCCGGTCGTGACGGCCACGCGCACGCCGGACGCGAACGCGAACGGCTGGAACAATACGGATGTGACGGTGACGTTCACCGGCACGGACAGCCTCTCGGGCGTCGATTCGTGCGACGCAGCGGTCATCCTCGGCGAGGGCGCTGGCCAGTCGGCCAGCGGCACCTGCACCGACCTGGCCGGGAACGTCAGCGACCCGGCATCCGTGTCTGACATCAACGTGGACAAGACGGCGCCGGTCGTGACGGTGACAGGCGTGGCGAACAGCGCCACGTACACCGTGGGCGACGTGCCGGAGGCCGGCTGCGCCACCTCGGACGCCCTGTCCGGCGTCGCCGCCGAGTCCACCCTGTCCGTCTCAGGCGGCAGCGTGGGCATGGTGGCCGTCACCTGCGACGGCGCAGAGGACCTGGCCGGGAACACGGGCAGCGCCACGGCCACGTACTCCGTGACCTACGCGTTCTGTGGTTTCCAGCAGCCGCTGCTGGCGCCCGTCCAGACCTTTAAGAAGGGCTCCACCGTCCCGGTGAAGTTCTGTCTGGCCGACGCCTCCGGGGCGAAGGTGACGACGGCGGTCGCCGCCGTGTACGCGAACGGCGTCTTCCAGGGCATCGCGCCGTACCTTGGCGGGAACAGCCACTACCACTGGAACCTGCGGACGCGTGACCTGTCGGTCGGCCCGCTGACCATCTCGGTCCTGCTGGACGACGGCACGACTCATTCGATTGTGGTCGCACTCCGGTAACGACCGAGGCGCACGGCTCTCGATGAACGAAGGGGGTGGGCAATTGCCCACCCCCTTCTTCGTGGGCGCGCGCGGTGCCGGGATCGTGAGTGACAGCGCGGATCGAGGCGTCCGGTTTCCGTCACCACAAATGCGGCCATACGGAACATTGTCGGTGACCACGAACGCGCGCAACACCGGGCGCTGCCGTGTTCTGATCAATTCCACTCTCGTGAACAACTTGGCGAACGCACCAGACTATGAGTTGACGCGGTGCAAGATGTGCTATAACACCATCGAAACGGCGGTGGTGCGATGAACTTAGTATCCCCCGCAGACGTCACACCCCAACCGAGCCTGCTGCGCAGGTTCACGGCGGCGCTTAACTCGCCGCTTCGGGCGCGCGTGCACTTCCTGCTGATCGCGGGAGCCGGCGGCGTCGTCCTGGCCCTGTGGCTGATGAACCTGGGCGCCGAGGAGCGGAGTCGGTCGCTGGCTGCCATCCAGGTTGAAGCCGCCGCGGCCGACATCGCGGCCAGCGCTAACGCCCAGCTCGTGACCTTACAGACCGCCTTATCCGCGACCGACATCCTGCTGGCCTCCGGGACAGCGGCGAGCGACCTGTGCCCGGCGATCGCGCAGGAAGCGGTCCGCTCCCTGTACCGGCGCTTCAGCGTCTTCAGCACCACCGGGAACCTGCTATGCAGCACGATTCCCGAGGCGCGTGATCAGCCGGAGGTGATCCGCGGGCGGACCTACTTCCAGGCCGCCATGGGTACCGGCCTGGACCAGGTCGATGGCCCCGTCGTCAGCACCCTGACCGGACGGTCGTCCATCGCCGTCGCGCATCCATTGCGGGTCGGAGGTGCGATCGTTGGCGTCGCCACGCTCTCGATGGACACGGGCGAGATGCTGCGGAGCCAGCAACCGTTGCCGCGTGCTGCCCGTGCCATCCTGGTGAGCCCCACCGGCGCCACGCATGAGGTTGGAGTCGCCTCGGACGCATCTCCGTCGCTGCCCGGCAGCATCCTGGAACCACTCAAGACGGCTGCTGCCACCACCGGCGACTGCGATGTCCTGATTGAGGACGGGGTCGTCTGGGATTGCCATCCGGTCGGGGGCACCGGCTACATCGTCGCCGTCGGCCTTCCCGCGGCTGACGTCTTCGCGGTGGCGAACGCCGAACTCCGTCGCTACCAGTGGCAGATCGCCGCGGTCATCATGGTTGCTGTGGGTGCGGTGCTGTCGCTGGACGTCCTGCTGCTGCGCCGGATCCGCAGCGCCTACGGGCGCATCGGCGGGGAGCTGCTGCACGCCGGAAACCTCTTCGCGCGGGACGAGGTGGACGCCCTGCACGAGTGGGCCTCCCGGGCCGGGGCCGAACTGGAAACACTTCGTGCGGATGTTGCCGCGTACGAGCACCGGCGTGGGATGGCCGGCCGCGAATTGCTGACCAGCATCTCCGAGGCAGTCGAGTCCCGATACCCGTTCCTGCGTCACCATGGCGACCGTGTGGGCCGGTACGCCCGCCAGATCGGCGTGCGCATGGGGATCACGGGGGAAGACCTGGACCTGCTGGCGTTCGCCGGCCAGATCCACGACCTGGGCAAGATCGTGATCCCGGATGCCATCTACCTGAAGCCGTCCGCCCTGCAGCCGATCGAGCTCACGCACATGCAGTTGCACGCAAGCCGCGGTGCAGAGATCGCCGGGAGAATGCGAGACATCCCGGAGCAACTCGCGGAGGCAATCCGTCACCACCACGAACGGTGGGACGGTGGCGGCTACCCGGACGGCCTGTCAGGGACCGCGATCCCCCTGTGGTCACGCATCATCGCGGTCGCAGACGCCTACGACGCCATGACGGAGGAACGCCCGTATCGTGCCTCCCCCCGCTCACACGACGAGGCGATCACGATCCTGAGCGACGGCGCGGGGACGCAGTGGGACGCGGCGGCCGTCGCCGCCTTCCTGGACGTCATCCAGAGTGGAGAGGTAGCGCCGAAGGGGGTCATCCTGCAGATGCGGCGCGCTTCATCGGAGGACTGAGCCGCACCTGACACGGAGTGCGAATCCGGCGCTCGCTGGCCGCCACCCGTGTGGCGTTCCGTGCCGAAACAGGTACGTTCCGCGGAGCGGCCGACCGGCATGGGCGGCGCTGGGGGAGGCTGGCAATGCCCGCGAGTGTTCGGTACATCGTCAACGATGTGGATGCAGCGATTTCCTTCTACCGGGATCACCTGGGATTCAAGGTCGAACAGCACCCGGGGCCGGGTTTCGCCATGCTCTCGCACGGCGACCTGCGGCTCCTGCTCAACCGGCCCGGCGGGGGCGGAGGCGCCGGCCAATCGATGCCGGATGGCAGCGTCCCGGCACCCGGAGGATGGAACCGCATCCAGGTAGAGGTGGGTGACCTCGAGCAGGTGGTGGACCACCTCCGCAGCGCCGGCGTGCCGTTCCGGAACGACATTGTCGTCGGGAACGGCGGGAAGCAGATCCTGGCCGATGACCCGTCCGGGAACGCGGTGGAACTGTTCGAGCCGCGCTGACCTCTGCGCCCGACCTCGGCCGGTTACGCGCCGGATGAGCCGGCAGACCGGGATCGTCAGCAACCGTTTGGGGGCTCAGCGTCCAGCCGAAGTCGCTCGCCTTCGCGACTGGATCGCGAGCAGCCCGAGGACGGCCAGCCAGACCCCGACCCGGAAGGTCATGGCAAGCAGACTCTGCTTCGCCGGGTCGCCAATCGCGCCCGATAGCAGCAGCACGAGCACGGCGGCGTGCGTAGCGAGCGTCCCGACCGACACCGGCACCGCGAACCGGCTGCTTCGCCAGATGATGATCGCGGGGACAAGGACAGTCCACACACCCAATGCGAGGTTGTAGACCGGCAGCCAGCCAAGGACGGAATACCCGGGATCTCAGCCAGCCGCGGCCTGCCGGCCCGCGACGATCGAGAACGCACCGAGCAGGAACGCAAGCACCGCCGCGAGCCGGTTCAACGAGGCGTTCATCGCGTGGCCTCCTCGGGCTCGCCCTCAGGCCGGGGCTTGCGCCAGTGTCAGCAGCAGGACGGAGTCCTCAAGCGCCTCGACGCTGTGCCGCACCCTGGCGTCGAAGGCAACGAGTCGCCCGGCTGGCACCTCGATCGTGTCGTCGCCCACACGGATGCGGACGTGTCCATCCAGGACCTGCACAGTGGTCGCACCCGGCGCCGAGTGCTCGGCGAGGGTTCCGCCGGCGTGCAGGTGCGTGAGCACGACGCTGAGCCCACCCTGCTTCACCAGCGTCACGGCACTCCGGTCCTGGCTATCTGGCACCAGGCCGTGTAACTCAGTGACGGCTTCACCGAGGTCGATCAGGAGATGTTCCGCCGCGAGATCGTGTGTGCGGAGGTAGGTGTGTTCAGTCATATGAGTTGTCCCCCCGGTCTGAGGGCCGGTCCATTGTGTATTCAGCGGACAGATTGCCCAGCACTACCGTACTCGAACCGCTGTGGGTGGGACGGTACGACGCAGCGTCTCCCCGCTGGATGAATGGCATCGCTCGCAGTGACGCGGCGGCCCCGTAGCGGCAGCAGATGCCCGCCTGCCTCATCCCGCGCCCATGTGGCGACCGGAGGGCGCGCGGTGGGGCAGGCAAGCTGCGAACGAGGCGGCGGGCCGGTGGCCATCTCAGCGTTTCAAATAACAACTGCTATACGCTGGGTATGCGCCGCGTCAGGCATCCGCATTGCCTGCCGATCTCCGCGCATCCTCGGAGTGGCGGGCACAGGTCACCGGTCCACCGGGAGCAACGGCCCTGAAGCAAGGAACATAATCATGTCGAAACACGCAACCCTCGGTGTGTGGGTGGTCGGTGGTGGTGTCGCCATGATCATCATGGGGCTGCTCGCGGTCCGCGACACATCGCTGGTCGGACTACCAGAGCACGCGTTCATGTCGATGAACGCGATGCACGGTGTAGTGCACGCTCTCGGCGGGGTGCTCGCGATCCTCATCGTGCTGGCGCTCCGCGGCAGCGCGCGTGCCTACGCCATCTTCGGCTACGGAGCTCTGTTCGTACTGGGCTTCGTCTTGAACGTCGCCAGTCCCGACTTCTTCGGGACGATGCCGGACGCTCCTGCAAATACACCGGTGCATGTCATGCACGCCGCGGTAGCACTGGTGAGCCTCGCCGCTGGATATGGAGAGCTCACGTCGGTTCGGGCCCGAACTGCTTGATGGCACCCGAGGCCGACCGATCTTAGGCACGGCAACTGGGAGTCGTTGGAGGTAGCTGAGGCTCAAGTAGCCCGTGCCGAGGTCATCGACAGCCACCCGCACGCCGCGACGACACCGCCTCTGCAGGTGACCGTGTTGCACGGGGCGTGCTTCATCAACACGCTCTGCGAGCTATTCCGCGGTGCACCAGTACTGCAGTTCCGCACCGCTGACCGGGTCGTAGGCGTACATCAGCCCGGTGAACCCGTGGTCACCCAGGAACTGGTTCTGTGGCCCTTCGCCCTCGGGCATCTGATAGAGGTGCGTGACCAGTGGCTCTGCTTCCGCGGTGCGGGTCACCCACACGCGCAGCGCACGCTCACCATCAGACCGGCCATCGGCGTATTCGGCGTGCAGTTCCAGGTAGATGTACGGCAGCGACTGCACGGCGTCGGTGTCCTCTAGCCGCAGCGAATCAACCTCTGTCAACGGCTCCGCCTGTGACACTCGGTAGGCCGCGCTGCACACGATCGCGGAGGCGCGCACCTTGTCCTCTCCCGCACTCTCGGTGCAACCGGCACCAACGAGAGTCAGGATCGCGAGAGAGACACCGAACAACTTCCGTCGCATCCAGCCCTCCGACTCATCAGAACCTTGCCCCGGCTCGACCGGCTAGCCGCCAGGGGTTTCGAGCCGGTACCAGATCTCTGCGATGAAGCCTCGGCCGTCTACCTGGAACACCTGCCGCTCGACGACTGCCTTACTACCGTCGCAGGCCCATGCGAACACCGTCTCGCGACCCGTGACGGCGGCGGGGACTGCTTCGGCATCCGGATTCGCGACGCAGAACTCGCTCATGGACGGCGAGGGATCCTCGCTCACGTCCGCCTTGGCCTGGCATGGCAGATTGGCGCCGACGGTGCACGCGTACACCTCGCCGTCCATGCAACGCCAGGACGTGCCGTCCCTGAAGAACTCCACCGGGGCGTCCGCGGAAGCGCCGGTGGCGATGCGGATGCCTTCAACGACAGCATCAGGGACCGCTTCTCCGACGTATCGCTCGTCGGGTGCATCGATGTCCTGGATCTCCGTGCAGTAGGCGAATGGATCCGTGAACCGGGCGTCTTCCGATCCGTTGTCAGCGCACGCCGGAGCCAGCACCAGTGCGGCGAGCATGAACGCAAGCAAGACACGGCCGGAGGGCCGACTACACAAGGCATGCACGCTGTCAGAAATGGTCACGACGCTCCTCGTCTCCGCGGACGTGTCGGCCTCTTCTCGCGGCTGACACAGTCGAGCCGCCCGTCCTTATTCGTAGAGACAATGATCGAGACCAGGTGAGGAGTATATCGAGTCTGCCCCGGCCCCTGAGGGGTAGCGTCGGAGCGCTGACGTTGCCGTCACGGCTTAGATATCGGTGATCTGCCGACAGATGTGCCGCCGCCCGCGGCTGTCGGAGCAGCGCGCGGCGGCTGCGATGGTCGTCCTATCACCGCTCAGACTACATCCGGCGGGGTCGCGGGTGTTTCGCAGAAGGGACGTTTGGTCCCGCGCTGGGGGTCCTTGTGCCCTGCCTCGACCGCACTGCGCCCCGGATACTGAAGTCGCGAATGTCCTCTTGGGCGTGACGGCCACAGGCGGACACGGACCGGCGAGGTTGGACGCCGCATGGAAATCCACATGGAAGGGAGCAAGGAATGGTCAGCCAGAACACCGACAGCGCATTGCGTGCCGAGCATGGCTCGATCGCCGACGCGGTGGAGGAGATGCCGTACGGGGTCTACATCGTGGGCACCACCCGCGGGGGCGAACCCAACGGGATGATCGCGGACTGGGTGATGCAGGTGGCCTTCCAGCCGCACCGGGTCGCGGTGTCGTTCGAGAACGACTCGTACAGCCTGGCGAGCATCCGTCAGAACAACGCGTTCACCGTGAACCTCCTTGCCCACGCGAGCGGCGCAGGGATGGCGCTGGCGCAACACTTCGTGCAGCCGCACCGTGCCGCCAAGATCAAGGGGCGGGGTCAGCCGCTGGTATCGAGCACGTACGAGAAGCTCGACGCTGTCGACCACACGCTCACCACGCGCGGGTGCCCGGTCCTCGACGGGGCACTGATGTGGCTCGACTGCGAGGCGGAGCAGTTCGTCGATGTCGGTGACCACACCCTTGTGGTCGGCCACGTCCTGGATGGCCGGGTGGCGACGAGCGACCGTCCGCTAACCTCCGTGGACATCCCCTGGCCGTACAGCGGCTGACCGAGCAGCGCTGTCGAAACCTGCAGAGGCCGACGTCACGCTGGCGCACCGGCAGGAACCCGTCCCAGACGCTCCGCAGGAGCAGTCTGAACAACTCCTTGCGCTCGTGCGGCTTCAGGTGCTCGTAGACCGGGCTCCGGTCATCTCGATCTCCCTGATCCGGCGATCCAGGCCAACGATCCCTTCCCGGCGGTCGGCGCGCTGCTGAGCAACTGCTCGCGGCGTTCCTCATGAACGAACGCCTGGCCGCGACCGCCACACCCCGTTACGAGTCCAGCTGCATCCACTTCGGGGATGGTCCATCGGGCTATCTCGGGTGTGCGGGTAGCCACGCTACGCCTCCTCCGCACACGGCGGGTCTGAGCGGGCCGGCGGCATGATCACGGTGGCGAACGAGACCGCCGTCACGCGCTGCCGCGCGCCTATCAGCCGCACTCAAGGGACGATCTCCCGTCCGAGATCGCGACGGACCGGTCTCAGGACCTTAGTCCTTTAATCGTCCGGTCAAACGCCACTCGGGTGGGTCTGCGCCCGCGCCTAGCGTCACAGGTACCGCAGTAGGTTCCGAGTGAACGAAGGAAGTGGAGGCGGTATGAAGCGAGACGATGCTGCAGACCAGGGGGTGACATCCTCCGAGCAGCGGTCGTGCGGCTGGTCAGAGACGGGCGGGACGGTGGGCACGGTGGTCATGAGCGGATCCCCGCACTGCGCCGCGCGGACTGGACGATGCGAATGGCCTCGCGCTCCGGCAGGCCGGTCTGCATGGCGGCAGCGACGAGGTCGGCTGCGAGGCCATCGAGCACGCCGTCGTCCGCGGCGCGGCACGCGGCCCAGTAGGTGCCTCGGTTCCGCTCGCCGGGCTGCAGTCCCGCGACGAAGCGCACGAGGGCATCAGCGCTGACGCTCCCGAGGCCTGAGGTCACACGCGGAGGCGATGGGAGCGGGCGCAGGAGGCTGAGGAGGCTGCCGGGAAGCGGGGCGGGCTCGCGCAGTTCCCAGCGGTATGGGCGGCCCGTCGCCGGATGGATGCTCGGCGGCAGGATGCAGTAGCCGTGCACTTTGAGGTCGATGCCATCGGGCAGACGGGTCGACGTGAACGCTCCACCCGGGCGCAGGTAGTAGAAGTGGCGGCCGCGGTCCTCACGACCGCTCCAGACGGTGAGCGTCTCGGTCAGCGCACCGACGAGGGCCTCGAGCACATCGAGGCTGCCCCCGTTCCGCGGGTCGATGTCGATCACGATGAACGACGCCGGGACAGCGCCGCCGATCATGGCGTTGGGGCATTCACGCCACCACCGCTGGATGACCTCCGGGTCGCGGGTGGCGTTCAGGTGGCCGTGCGGCACGAGCGCGGAGATCGGCGACTTGGCGCGCGGCCCGGTGGGGTGGCACGGGAAGACCGACCAGCCCGCGAGCGCGAGTTCGACCGCCGCGTCCCCGAGGCTGTGGGCGTCGGGGCTCAGCATGCTGCACCGCCGAGGCGCTCAATGCGGAACCCGTCCTCACCGAGCCGGGAGGCGCAGAGCCCGGTGAAGATGCGCAGCACCGCCTCGCCCGCCGTACCCGCAACCGAGGCGACGCAGCGGCGCCCATCCGGGCTGACGAGGTAACGGGCGGCAAGGCGGACGCCCGGGCGTCCGTAGATACAGCTGACCGCGAAGAGGGCGAGGCCGAAGTCGTCCTCGACCACCTCCGGGTCAGCTCCGGGTGGAAAGATGAAGCGAAGCGTTTGAGTGTCCATGAGCACCCATACGCAGGACGGATCGGATCTGTCGGATCAGCGGAGGAAGTCTTCGAGCCCCTCGTCGCGAGCGACCTCCCGGATGCGCTCGATGTCGGCGTAGAGCGTGCTGCGGTGGATGCCCAGATCACGGGCAAGCCTCGCCCGCGGGCGATCGTCGGCGAGCGCCTCGAAGACACGTCGTTCGCGCCCCAGTAGTCGTTCGCGGACACGCGCGAGCCGCGCCAGGAGGTCGTCATGCTCGGCGAGTTCATCCGGACGTGGATCGCCGTCCGAGAGCAGCTCAGCCAGTGAGTCACCGTCCTCGCCCAACGGCCTGTCGAGCGAAAGCGTCTGCTTGCCGCCGCCTCTCTTCAGCGCGCGCTCCGCACGGGCGAGGCTGCGGAGGTGGCGCTCACAGACCCGGTTCATGAAGGTCCGGCGGTTCGCCCCTCGGGCGGAGTCGTACCGGTCACGTTTGATCCACCACTGGAGCAGGCACTCCTGGATTAGGCCTTTCTCGACGTCTGGGTCGGGACGACGCCGGGAAGCGCGGAGGTAGCTCCGGACGGCCGCTGTCGCGGTGTCCAGTTCCCAGGGCGCAAAGCCATCGGATGGGGTGGGCGCGTAAAATTGCACCCACTCCAGTTATCGGTCTTCGACCTCCGGTCAGATGGCGGAGATCCCCCGGAGGTCGCCGGAGGTCGCGACGCGTCGGTGATCCGACAGATCGCAGCGGACCTGCGTATGGGTAGGCATGGCCGAACCCACTCAGCCCAAGATCACCGTCCGACTCGTCGACGATCCCTCGGGCGACGAGCGCGCTCAGCAGCTACAGGCGCTGCTTGCGACCGGGATCGAGCGCTGGCTCAGGGCGCGCACCACCGTTGACTTCGGGCGCGACATGTCGGTGCATCACGACATGGATTCGGATCAGCCCCGGTGGTAGCCGCGAAGGTGGCGCGTCAGCAGCGCGAAGACGTGCGGCGCGTGGGCCTCGTCGTCCGCGTCTCGACGGACATCCAGGCGTCCAACCCCGAGGGCAGCCTCGTCACCCAGCTCCAACGGCTCCGCCAGCAGGTCGCGTACAAGCGCGACACCATCGGCGAGCCGTGGGAGGAAGCCGCGGTCTACGAGCTGCGGGGCGTTTCGGGGAAGGACTCCGTACGCAGCCCGGAGTTCCAACGGCTGTTCGAAGACATCGAGTCGGGGCGGGTCAACACGATCGTCTGCACCGCACTCAGCCGCCTCTGCCGGAGCCTGCGCGACTTCCTCGACCTGCTGGAAGTGCTCGATGAGCACGGGGTCGAGTTCTGCTCGCTCAAGGAGCAGTTCGACACCACGACGCCGCATGGACGGCTGATTATGACCATCCTGATGGCGCTGGCGCAGTTCGAGCGCGAGCAGACATCAGAGCGCACCCGCGACGCCGTAATCGCTCGCACCGAGCGCGGCCTCTGGAACGGCGGACGGCTCTTCGGCTTCGACCTCGACCCGGATCGCAAGGGCTATCTGATCCCGAACGAGGCCGAGGCGCAGGGCGTCGCATTCCTCTACGAGGCGTACCTGGAGGCCGGCTCGATAAAGGAGGCAATGGAGCACTTGAACCGGGCCGGGTACCGGGGAAAGTCGTTCACGTCACGGCGGGGGAGGGAGCACCCGGGTGGCGAGTTCACGTTCTCCACCGTCCAGCAGATGCTCAAGAACGTCGCGTACATCGGGAAGCGTGAGGCGCAGGGGCCCGATGGCCCCATGTTGGTGGACGCCGTCTGGCCGGGGATCATCGATACCGAACTCTTCGAACGCGTCCAGACACTCATGTCTGCGAATGCGAGGACTGGACATAATGCGGCTACGAAGGTCAGCCACGTCTATGTGCTAAGTGGGGGACTCACACGCTGCGGCCGATGTGGCGGGACGATGCAGGGGCGCTCCGGCACGGGACGGCAGGGCAAGGACTACTTCTACTACGTCTGCCGCAACCGCTGCGGGATGCGCCTGCCGGCGGATCGGCTCGAAGGGGTGGTGCTCGACCGCCTCCGCACGCTTGCCGCCGACCCGGCAACGGTGGAGGCGCTGACCGCCGAGACGAACCGGCGGTTGTCCCGCGAACTGCCGAAGCTGCGGAAGCAGCGCGAGGCGCTCGTGAAGCAGCTCCCGAAGGTCGCCGCCGACGCGGACCGGATGCTGACCGAGTGGTCAGCGGTGCCCGTGGGTCGGGAGTTCGTAGAGGACCGCATCGAGGCGCTTGCCACACGTCGTGACGACCTCAACAGCGGCATCGCCGACCTGGACCGGCAGATCACCGAGATCGAGGCCGCGACGGCGACGTCAGCGACGGTCTGTGAGGCTCTGCGGCGAGTGGATGAGGTCTACGAGCATCTCCGCCCGCACGAACGCAAGGAGCTGTTCAAGCTGCTGCTGCGGAGTGTCGAGGTAGGAGAGCGGCAGATCACGCTGGAGATCTATGCCGGAGTGCCTTCGCCAGATGGCCCAGGTGGTGAGCGACGGATTGGGCGATTGGGTTGGCTCCCCGACGTGGATTCGAACCACGAACCTAACGATTAACAGTCGTTTGCTCTACCGTTGAGCTATCGGGGAACGGAACCTCAGAAGTGTGACGCCTCCGCCCGCCTCGGGCAAGAGTGTCACTGGCTGGCGGACCAGGATTCGAACCTGGGCTAAGGGATCCAAAGTCCCCTGTGCTACCGCTACACCATCCGCCAGCGGGCCCTCAGCATCTCAACCCTGCCATGCGCGCGCTACCCTTGCCCGGTCGCGCCCTGGAGCGCGCCCGCGCAGCCCCGGAGGTTCATCGTGTCGGACGCCTACTACATCGAGCCCGTGGAGCCGGTACTGCGCCGGTTCGTCGAGGACTTCCGCAACATCGTTGCCCGCGAGCGTGGCAAGTCGGGCCTGCTCGACGCGCTCAAGGCGCCGACCGAGGCGCTCCTGTACGACCCCTCCTGGATCACGGAGGCGTTCCGGCAGCCCGTCCCGGACACCACGGCCTCCTGGGCCGTCTACCGCTCGCAGGACCCGGACCTCTGCATCTTCTCGATGGTGGTTCCCGCCGGCTCCATGACGCGCGTCCACAACCACCTCACGGACGGCTGGGTCGGCCTGGTGCAGGGCGCACAGGTGGAGCGGAAGTATGTCCGACGTGACCGCGGCGACCGCGAGGGCTACGCGGAACTGGAGCTGCTCTCCGCCGACCCGATCCGCCTCGGCGAGTTGACCTGGCTCAAGCACCCGGACGAGGACATCCACCAGGTGGTGACGGTGTCTGATACGCCTTCCGTGTCGCTGCACGTGCTGTGCAACGACCTCGGCACCGTGGAGCGGCAGTCGTTCGACCCGGAGGTGCACGGGGTGGAGAACTTCATCTCCGGCTACACAAACATCGCCGGGGGCGCGGGCATCGGCAAGCCGTAGCCCGCGAGGGGTGCGCTACTCGAAGGGGATGCGGTAGAAGCGCCGCACCGCGTCCTCCCACGCCGTCTCCAGGAACCACTCGCGGTCCATCAGCGCCAGCGTCTGCGCCAGCATGCCCGGCATCGTCGCGATGCGTGCGCCCTCCACGAAGTACGCCTCGTCCCGCGGCGGGAAGCAGGCGCGGTGGCCCCAGTCCCACGGGATCAGCCCGGTGGAGACGTGCGCGGCCTCCTCGCCGGCCGCGAGGGCGCGCGCACGCTCGGCGATGCCTGCGCGGCGCTCCTCGATCAATTCGGGGGGGACGGTGAGTGCGGCCTCATCAGGGGAGGCGATGGCCTCACCGCAGGCGTCACAGGCGCGCCAGCCGCCGAACTCCGTGTCGCCGTCGGTGGTCATGCGGGCACCTCGGTGGGGCGGCGCCGGCGGGCGCGGTGGTCGGCTGGTACCGGGGGCGGGACTCGAACCCGCACGGGAGTTACCCGGCGCATTTTGAGTGCGCTGCGTCTGCCATTTCGCCACCCCGGCAGCGATGCGCCCTGATCGTAGCGCGCGAGGCGGTTAGCCCTCCAGCGAGGCGTCGTCGCTGTCTGGAAGGTTGGGAAGCGCCGGGTGCTGCGTCTCCGGGTGGGTGAGGTACGTGACCACCTGCGTGGCCGCGTCCAGGAACGGCAGCAGCACCAGGTTCGCCCCCGCGTGGTAGAGGGTCTGCGCCGCCGTCATGTTGTGCGCGGTCAGGGCGACGCGACCGCCGAAGCCTCGGCCGTGGAGCGTGTGGAGCAGGTGCATGCCCAGGTCCGGCTGCGGGAGCGTGGAGACAACCCAGTGTGCGTGTGTCGGGATCATCGAGCCCATCTCCGGGTCATCGACGTCACCGTAATACGCCGCCAGGCCGCGTTTCGACCAGGTGCGGACGACCTCCGGGTCGAAGTCGATCCCCTCGACGCGATAGCCCTGGTCCAGCAACTGCTGCGTGATCGCGCCACCGAAGCGGCCGAGGCCGATCACGACGAAGTCGATGCGTACGTCGGCGACCTGCGTGGATTCCTCAGCGAACGGGATGCGACGCTCGAAGATGGAGAGCAGGTGCTGGATGCGGTCGTAGAGCTGGTGGGAGTAGATGATCAGGTAGGTCGAGAGCGTGATCGTGATGATCCCGACGAGCGTGATCAGGCCCAGCGTGTCCTGCTCGATGTGCCCGACCGACACGCCGAGCGCACCGAGGATCAGCGAGAACTCGCTGATCTGCGCGACCGCCAGGCCGGACAGGAAGCTGGTGCGCTTCCGGTAGCCCATCACCCCCATGATGATCATCACGATCAGCGGGTTGCCGATCAGCACGAACACGGACAGCACCAGCGCCGGCACGACCTGCTCCCCGAGGAGCGAGAGATCGAGGCCGGCCCCCAGCACCACGAAGAAGAACACCAGCAGGAAGTCGCGCAGGCTCATCAGCCGCCCGCCCAGCGCGTCGCGGAACGGCGTGGAGGCCAGTGACACGCCGGCGAGGAACGCGCCGACCTCGCGGCTGAACCCGAGTTCCTCGCCGCCGACCGCCAGCATCATCGCCCACGCGATGGCGCCGAGGACGAGCAGTTCGGGCGAGCGGCCGAGCGTCCGGAACACGACCGGGATCAGGAACCGCATCGCGAAGAAGATGCCGCCCACAAAGGCGAGCCCCTTCGCGGTGATCTCCAGCGCCTCACGCACGGGGTCGGCGTTGCCCCCCGTGCCGAAGGCGGAGATGCCGATCATCACGAGGACGACCACGATGTCCTGCACGATCAGGAACCCGACGGCGATACGCCCGTGCAACGAGTCGATCTCACGCTTATCGGACAGCAGTTTCACGATGATGATCGTGCTGGAGAACGTGAGCGCGATCGCCACGTAGATCGCCGGCGTCACGCCGAAGCCCAGCAGGAGCGTGAGCCCGAACCCCACCACCGAGGTGAACAGAACCTGCCCGAGGCCCGTGATCAGCGCGACGAGACCGGTCGCCCGGATCTCGTCCGTGTCGAGCCGCAGGCCAACCACGAATAGCAGGAGGGCGATGCCGACGGTTGAGAGCAGTTCCCATGCGTCGTTCTCGCTGAGCAGGTCGAAACCCGCCGGGCCGGCGGCGATACCGACCGCGAGGAACGAGACGATCAACGGCTGCCGGAGCAGCGTGCCGAGGGCGCCCGCAGCCGCAGCCAGCACTAGCAGCGCGGTGAACTCGATCAACAGGTCGTGTTCCACCGTCTGCGCCGTCCGTTGCCGTCCTGATCGTTTCCTGACCGCCGGGCACCACCGGCGTCCCGAGGATACGCGATCAGGCCGTGGTCACCGGTAGACTCCGCCCGATGGCCACACTCCCACCCCACCTGCGCCGCCGCCCACCGCCCGAGGCGCTGGCGTGGGTGGAGCGCACGCTGGGCACAGGCACCCACGTCACCTCCGTCCGGCGGCTCCGCGGTGGCACGTCCGCAGCGGTACACCTTCTTGGCGTGAGTGGAGCACCGCACGGCCTGGATGCCGTCGTCCTCCGGCGCTTCGTCCGGACTGAATTGACCGCTGAGGAACCAGACATCGCCGAGCGCGAGGTGCGCGTGCTGGACGCGCTGCGCGGCAGCACGCTCCCGGTGCCAGAATGCCTCGCGGCCGATGTGACGGGTAGCGAGTGCGACGTCCCGGCTGTCCTCATGACGCGCGTGGCCGGACGCATCGAGCTCCGGCCGCGCGACCTGTCCGAATACCTCCGTCAGCTCGCGGCGTTCCTGCCGGCGCTGCACGCCCTCGGTGCCGTCGAAGGCCTCCCGGCGTACCGGCCGTGGTTCCGCGCCCGACCGTTCGAGGTGCCCGCGTGGTCGAGGCGCCCGGACCTCTGGCTGCGGGCGAACGAGCTGGCCTCGGCGCCGCCGCCTGACGTGACACCTACGCTCATTCACCGCGACTACCACCCCGCGAACGCGCTCTGGCGCTACGGCCGGCTCAGTGGCGTGACGGACTGGGTGAACGCATGCAACGGCCCACCCGGCAATGACGTCGCGCACTGCCGGGTGAACCTCAGCGCGCTCTTCGGCATCGACGCCGCCGAGGAGTTCCGCGTGGCGTACGAGAGCGCCGCAGGCGTCAGCCAGCATCCGTACTGGGACCTGGTGGACGCCCTGGACACCGGCCCGCCGGCCCTCGGCCAGTGGAGCGATGCCGGTCGCACCGACCTCACGGATGACGTGCTCCGCCCCCGCGTCGAGGCGTACCTGAAGGGGTTGGTGCGCCGGTTGAGTTGACCGCGGCAGGCAACGAAACGGCCCGCCTCTCGGCGGGCCGTCGTTCGTGCGATGGAGCGGAAGACGAGGGTCGAACTCGCGACCTCCTCCTTGGCAAGGAGGCGCTCTGCCACTGAGCTACTTCCGCACGACCTCGATCATAGCGCGGAGCCGGTTCGAGGCAACCCGCACCGGCCCGGCACGTTATCCCTGCTGCTTCTGCGCGTCCTGCGCGGCCTTCGCCTCCCGGGCGCGCCGGGCCGCCTCGCGCTCCTCGCGGGTGGCCTCCCACCAGGCGTGCCAGCGGCTGCGGGGCAGGGTGCCCGCCTTGAACATGGCGAGCGTCTCCGCGATCGAGCGGTCGACGGACTGCTCCAGGTCGGGGAGCGTGGTGTTGTTCATGAACAGCCGGTCGGAGGCCGGCTCGCGCTGCTGCCACGTCCGGGCCGCGTCCAGGCGCTGGCGTGCCTCCGCCTCTGAGAAGTTGTTGCGCGTCATGAGCCGGGGCAGCGCCTCCTCGTAGTCCGCGCCCACGAGCCAGGTGGCGTCGCACCACTCGGAGTACCCGGCCTCCATCAGGTTCACGGCCTCGAGGATCGCGATCTGGTCGGGGCCGAGTTCGGCGCGCCAGGTGTTGATGACATGGTGCATCTCGCCGGCGATGTCGCCGATCGCCCTCGTGAGGGCGCTCATGCGCTCCTGGTTGCCGAACACCTTCGAGCCGATCAACTTGCGGTCGATGTACCCGTCCGCGCCGATGACCTCCTCGCCGAACTCAGCGACGATGCGGTCGAAGCCCGGCTTGCCCGGGTCGTACATGCGGTGGACGACCTTGTCGGCGTCCGCGTGGATGGCGCCGTACTTCTCCACCAGGTAGGTGCACAGGTAACTCTTCCCGGTGGCGATGGAACCGGTGACCCCAAGAACCAGCGGCATGCAGCGATCCCTCCCGTGGCCCGCGTTCGGCGGTACTCGCCGCGCAGACTAGCGGAGGCAGCCGCGTGCGGCCACCGCGAACCGGATGCGCGAGGTCAGGCGGGCACTTTCCCGGAGATGCCCGCCGCATGCAGCCGGTCGATCTCCCCGGCCGTCAGCCCCAGGACCTCCTCCAGCACCTCGTCCGTGTGCTCACCGAGGAGCGGCGCGCGCCCCTGCGGCACGGCACCCCGCATCCGCAACGGCTGGCCCATCAATCTCACGGTGCCGTTCACCGGGTGCTCCACCTCGTGGATGAAGCCGCGCGCCCGCAGGTGCTCATCCGTGAACAGGTCCAGCGTGTCGAAGACGTAGGAGCAGGGCACGCCCGCGCCGGCGAGGATGTGCATCGCCTCCTGCTTGGTGCGAGCGAGCGTCCACGCCTCGATCTCGCGGCGCAGTTCGCCCAGGTGGTTCGCGCGCGCGGTCGGCGTGGCGAAGCGCGGGTCGGTGAGCAGGTCCTCGCGCCCCATCGCCGCGCACATCACGTCGAACATCCTCGTGGTGGCGGGGAAGATGAAGACGTAGTCGTTGGGGCCGCCGCCGCGGGAGCGGTACAGCCCGCCGCCGGTGCGTCCGCGCGTGGGGCCGTGCCGGCCTGCCGGCTCCTTGCCCCACGCCGGCAGGTCCAGCGTGCGCAGGAACATCGTCGCGGCCTCCTGCATGGAAACCTCGATCACCTGCCCGAGGCCGGTGCGCTGCTGCTCCACATAGGCGGCGGTGATGCCCAGGGCGGCCTGGATGCCCGTGCCGGAGTCGCCCATCGTCGGGCCGATGACCTGCGGCGGTCCGTCCTCGTCGCCGGTTGTGGAAAAAGTACCGGCGGCCGCCTGCGCGACCCAGTCGTAGACCTTGTAGTCGCGGTAGGGCCCGCTCAGGCCGAAGCCCTTGATGCGCGCGTAGATCAGCCGGGGATTGAGGGCGCAGAGGACGTCAGGGGTGAGGCCCAGCGACTCGATCACGCCGGGGCCGTAGTTCTCCACGAACGCATCGAAGTGCGGGATCAGCCGCAGGAATACCTCGCGGCCATGCTCGCTCTTCAGGTCGAGGACGACCGAGCGCTTGTTGCCGTTGTAGTTCATGAAGTACTGGGGATCGCCGGGGTGGCCGTCGAGGCCTCTGCCGGTGTTCCGGCCGGGGTCACCGGAAGGGCCTTCGACCTTCACGACATCGGCGCCCAGCCACGCGAGGTACTGGGTACAGGAAGTACCCGCCTCGTACTGCGTCATGTCCAGGACGCGCATGCCGGTGAGTGCAGCCATGGCACGGTGCTCCACGCCGGGGAGATATCCACAGGCTATCACAGGCGTGAAGCACCCCGGGGTGCACCGCGCACCTCGGGGCGGGGCGCTAAAGGCCGAAGATGTCGGGGTCGCGCTCCGCGATCGCCGCGGCCAGGCGTTCCAGCCCCACCTCGTGCACCACGCCCATGCGCTCGCTCGCGGGCGGGCCGGCCGCACCGATCGCGAACACCGCGAAGGAGAGCAGGAGCGAGGTGGCGTAGTCGCGGTGGCAGGCGTCCAGCGTGTAGCCGGTGACGCCCTCCTCGCGCAGGCGTTCGTAGTAGCGCAGGAGCAAAGCATCCTCGTGCTGCCGACGGAGCGAGGGCTCCAGGTCCAGCCCGAGGAAGTAGGCGATGTCGTACGTGCCGCGGCCCCGGCAGGCGAACTGCCAGTCGAACGCGACCACGCCGGGCTGGCCCTCCGACCCGTCGAAGAAGACGTTGTCCAGCCGGTAGTCGCCGTGGAGCAGGGTGAGCGGGCCCTCCGAGATCCGTTCGAGCAGCGCCGGGTACGCCTCCACGGCGCGGTCGAGCACCGGGTGGGCCTCCTCGGCCACGCGCTCGCGCACGGCCTCCCAGGCGCGCCGGAAGGCGCCGTGCACGGGGCGGGCGCGGTCGAGGCCCACCGTGGTAAGCGGCAGCCACGGGTGGTCGACGATGACCTCGTCACCCCACCAGCGCGCGTGCATGCCGGCCGCCGCGTCCAGCGCGGCTTCGGCTTCTGCGACCATGCAGCCGGCGACCTGGTCGACCTGGCGAAGCCGCCCGAGGTCTTCCAGGAGCAGGAGTGTCCGCTCGCCCTCGAAGGCGGCGAAGTACGGCTCCGGCACACGCAGCGGACTGTCGGGCGCGAGTTCCAGGTAGAAGCGCGTCTCGCGCTCATACCAGTGCTGGAACGCAGCGACGCCGCGCGCCGACGGGTGCGAGGCGGGGAGTTTCGCGACCATCGTCGCCGGGCCCGGCTCGCCCTGGTACTTCAGCCTCAGGCGGAACGTCTGGCCGTTCACCCCGGCGCGCTCCGTGAGCGCCTCGATCGAGACGGCGAAGACCCGCGACCGCTCCGTCAGCACGCCCCACTCGCGGAGCGCGGTCGTGAGCCACGCGGCCGTGATCTCGTCCGGCCCGCCGGGGATCGGGGGATGGTCTGACATGGCCGCATCATAGGCGGCAGGGCTACCGAAGCGCCTCCAGCAGCGTCGCCGCCTCCGCCAGCCGGTCCTGCGCGGCGCGCACCTCCCGACGCACCGCATCGAGGTCCACGTCTGACGCGCCCCCGTCGGGCCAGGCGAGAGCGGTGCGCAGATGGGTGCCCGGACACGCCGTCGCCTGCGCGAAGCCTCGACCGCTCGCGTCCGCCGACGGCGTCTCGCCGTGCGGGATCATCGGGAGGACACGGCCGGCGATCCGGTTCACCTCGTCGAGGGCGGCCCGGACGGCGGACACGGTGCCCGCGACCGGCCGTTCGGCCTCGAAGTTGCCGAATGCGCACACCCCGACTGCCTGCACGTTCCACCGCTCGCCGGTAGCCGGGTCACGTCCCGTGGTGTGTGCGCGCTGCGTCCCCCACTTCCCCACGGCGTACAGCCGCCCCGAAGGGAAACCGAGGTAGTGGTAGCCCGGCCCGATGCCGAAGCGCGCCCGGTGGTCGCGTGCCAGCGCGTCGGTCTGGGCAATTTCTTCCGCGACCGTCGCGGAGGCGTCGAGCGGAGGGCCGTACCAGCCGCCGGTGTGGTGGAGGATCACCGCGCGCACCGGCTGCCGCCCGCGGTCGAGCACCCATCGTGCCGGGCCGCCCTCCATATACGCGTCGAGGTGGTAGCGGTTCGTCAGGTCCGTCGTCGTCATCGCGCCCTCCGCGAACGACGATGGGCGAGGCGCACGCGAACACGAATGGCGGAGTGTCAGTCCCCGGCGAGCAGCGCTTCCAGCCGGGCCGCGACCTCCATCAGCGCCTCGTCCCCACCGAAGCGGCCCGCGAGTTGCAGGCCGAGCGGCATGCCCTCCACGGAGCCCGCCGGGATCGTGATCGCAGGCAGCCCGGCGTGCGTCCACGGCAGGTTCATGGCCGGGTCGCCCGTCGAGCGCAGGCCCACGGGCGCAGGACCGGTGGCCGCCGGCATCGCCCACGCGTCGATGCCCTCCGTCGCCGCGGCGGCATCCAGGCGCGCGCGCAGCGCCTCGCGGCCGGCAAGGCCCTCGGCGCGCTGCTCCGGCGTCACCTCCCGCGCGGCGTCGAAGAGCGCGGCGCTGGCGGCGCGATAGAGCGATCCGTACCGCTCGAAGCGGGCCGCGTGCTGCTCGCCAAACTCCGCCGTCGCCAGCCAGCGGTGGCGGTCGTTGATCGGGGCGATGTCGTCCAGCACAGGGAGGCGGCGGACCTCCACGCCCGCGCGAGTGAGCGCCACCAGCGTCTCCGCGAAGGCGGCAAACGCTGCCGGCTCCACCTGGTTCAGATACGGCCCCACGGGGACACCGACGACCGGCGCCCGGCGGAGGGGGGGCGCCGGCGTCCAGCCATCGAGCAGCACGCTCGCGGCCAGGCGGAGGCCCTCCACGTCCTGCGTGAAGCAGCCGACGTGGTCGACCGAGGGGGAGTAGTAGAGGACGCCGTCCGTGGGGATACGGCCATACGACGGCTTGAAGCCGACGATGCCACAGAACGCGGCCGGCCGGATCACCGAGCCGACCGTCTGCGAGCCAATCGCGAGCGGGACGATGCCCGCCGCGACGGCTGCGGCGGAGCCGCTGCTGGAGCCGCCCGGCGTGCGCGCGGTGTCGAGCGGGTTCGTGGTGGCGCCCGGATCGAAGTAGGCGAACTCCGTGGTCACGGTCTTGCCGAGGACGAGCGCACCCGCTGCCTGCAGGCGGCGGACAGCGGCGCCCTCCGGCATCTCGAACGCTTCGGGCGGCAGCGCAGAGCCGGCGCGCGTGGGCAGGCCGTCCACCGCGAAGATGTCTTTCACCCCCACGGGCACCCCGTACAGCAGAGGCCGGTCGTCCTGCGCCGGGAAGCGGTCGACCAGGGTGTCGATGGCCGCGGCGAGGCGTTCTCGACGCCCGTCCTCCGGCAGCAGCGTGCGGACATGCGGCTCCACGCGCGTCATCCACGCCAGCGTGCCCTCAATGTGCGCAGCCACGTCCGGAGGGCCACTGCGGAGCACAGCGGCAAGGCGTACGAGCGGGGCGGGCCGGGTCAGGGAAGGCTTGGCGGTCATCCCGGGGATGATAGGGGCTGAGTGGAGCACGCCCCGCTAAGCGGCGGCGCGGCGGATCGCGAACCCTCCGGCGAGCATGTGCACCACCTGCCCGGCAGGGACGGCCGGGGCAAAGTAGAAGCCCTGGATCAGGTCACAGCCGATCGCACGCACCACCTCCAGTTGCCCTTCGTTCTCCACACCCTCCGCGACCACGCTCAGGCCCAGCGCGTGCCCCAGCGCGACGACCGCCTCCACGATCGCCATGTCGTTCACGGAGGCGGCCATACCCGCGATGAACGAGCGGTCCACCTTCAGCGTGCGAATCGGCAGCTGCCGGAGGCGCCCGAGCCAGGAGTGGCCAATGCCAAAATCGTCGATCGCCGTCGTCACGCCGATCGCGGACAGCCGTTCCAGCACGTCCTCCACCGCATCCAGGTTCAGTGTGCCGGCGGACTCCGTCAGTTCCAGTTCCAGCGCCTCTGGCGGCAGCCCAGACTCCTCCAGCGCCAGCCGCACCCGCCGCTCCAGGTCGGGGACCAGGAACTGGCGGGGGGCCAGGTTCACGGCGATCCGGAGGCGCGGGAAGCCGCGCGCCCGCCAGGCCTGGGTTTCGCGGCAGGCCTGGCGCAGGACCCACTCGCCGACTTCCACGATCAGGCCGGTCTCCTCCAGCAGCGGCACGAACTCGCCGGGGCTGACCGGCCCGCGTTCCGCGTGATGCCAGCGCAGCAGCGCCTCCAGCCCCAGCACCTCGCCCGACTTCGGGTCGACCTGCGGCTGGTAGTAGACCTCGAACTCCTCGTGCTCGACGGCCCGGCGGAGGTCTGCCTCCAGCGCCAGGCGGCGGCGGGCCGGGTCATCGGCGTTGTCGGAGCCCAGCTGGAAGCGGTTGCCGCCCTCCGCCTTCCCGGCGTGCATGGCGGCATCCGCGATGCGGATGAGGGTGTCTGGGTCCTCCGCATGGAGCGGGTAGACAGCCACGCCCGCGGTCGCCGACACCTGCAGATGGTTGCCGTCGTGCTCGAACGGCTCCGCGAAGGCCTCCAGCAGCCGGGCGGCGATGCCCTCCGCAGCGGGCACACCGCCGAGGTCGGGTGCCAGCACCAGGAACTCGTCGCCGCTGAAGCGCGCCAGGATGTGGCGAGACGGCAGCCGCTTCGACAACCGATCGGCGACGGCCTTCAGGAGCCGGTCGCCGGACGGGTGCCCCAGCGTGTCGTTGATCAACTTGAACCGATCCAGGTCGAACAGGATCACCGCGACGTGCTGCCCGTTGGCGCGTCCATCGATGATCGCGCGCTGGAAGTGGCGGTCGAACAACTCCCGGTTCGGGAGTCCCGTCAGGCGGTCGTAGTCCGCCATCCGGCGGATCGTCTCGGACGCCCGCCGGGCCTCGGTCAGGTCGCGCACCTCCATGAGGGCGCCGGTCTGCTTCCCGGACTCGCGGAATGCGGCGAGGGACACCTCGACCTCAATGCGGTTGCCGTCGTGGCCGACCAGCGCCACCTCGTAGTGGCCGGGTGCAGCGTCCGACCACATGCGGGACGCCATCAGCGCGGTCACCTGGTCCAGGTAGACCGGGTGGACGATGTCCGCGAGCGTGAGCCGGCGCATGTCCTGCACCTGGTACCCGAGGAGGGAGCGGAGGGCGTCGTTGGTGAGCAGCAGGCGGCCGTCGTGGGAGACCAGCAGGACGCCGTTCTGCGCGGTGTCCAGCACGCGCCGGAACCGCTCCTCGCTGTCGCGGAGCGCCTCCTCCGCCGCCAGCCGGTCACGGTGGTCCCGCACCAGCCCCTGGATCGCGACGAGCTGGCCGGAGGCATCCCGGACGGGACGGAGCTGCGCACTCAGGGGGATGCGGTCGCCGTTGGCGTGGATCCAGCGAGTGTTCCAGACGATCGGCTCGTTGCCAGGTGTGCGCGGGCCGAGGTCCGGGAGTGGGTCGGTGGTGATCGAGCAGACATGGCGGCCGGCCAGTTCCTCCGGCGCGTAGCCGAGCAGCGACTGGCTGGCCGTGCTGACCGCCCGGAGCGACCCGTCCGGTCGTGCGTCGAAGAGGATGTCGGGTAGGCTCTCCGTGATCGCCTGCAGCCAGCCGCGCTGGGTGCGCCCCCCGCGACGCTCACGCACGGCGGCGAGCAGCCCCGTCAGCGATCCCGCCATGGCAACCATGGAGAGCGCCTCGGTCACGTGCCATGCCGGGCCGCGGGCGACCAGCGCGAGCAGCGAGACGCTCATCGCGGCCATCACGGCCAGCACCCAGCAACACAGCTCCAGCCAGCCCTTCACGCCGTGGATCGCGCACCTCCCGTGCGGGAGGCACAGTCCTCCCGTGCCAATCATCGGCAGGCGCCGGGCGACCCGTAGTCGGGACAGCCCCCGGGCCGTCGAGGCTGCGCGACCGCCCGATGCGCCCAGTGATCCGCCGCCGTAGGATGGCGCGCATGTCCTCAGACGCCGCCCCCCCGTTTCGCATCCGCTCGCTGGGGCTCTCCGTCTACCTTCCGACCTTCCTCTTTGCGGTCGGGCAGGGCGCCGTCATCCCGATCCTGCCTCTGTACGCGACCGACCTGGGCGCGACGCTGGCGATCGCGAGCCTGGTAGTGGCGCTCCGCAACTACGGCACGATGCTCTTCGACATCCCGGCCGGCATCCTGGTCTCCCGGTTCGGCGAGCGCGGGGCGATGGCGATCGGCACCATCGCGCTCGCGATCGTCTCGATCGGCGCAGGGCTTACGAACTCGATCGTGGTCCTCTCGCTCCTCGTATTCGTGATGGGCTGCGGTTGGTCGGTGTGGACACTGGCCCGGCTCGCCTACGTGAGCGAGGCGGCGCCGATCGAGCAGCGCGGGCGGGCGCTGTCCCTCCTCGGTGGGACGAATCGCATCGGGAACTTTGTGGGGCCGTTCGCCGGCGGTATCGGCGCGACGGTCTGGGGCCTGGAGTCCGCGTTCTACATGCAGGCGCTGTTCGTCAGCCTGGGCGCGATCACGATGTTCCTGCTGATGAAGGGCGATGAGGGCCGGGAAGAGTTCCACGAGCAAGGCATCTACCAGCGGTTCGCCGGCGTGCTCCGCGAGAACCGAGGCGCGTTCGCGACCGCGGGTGTCGCCATGATGGCGGTGCAGGCGCTGCGTGCGGCACGGCAGGTGATCATCCCGCTCTGGGGCGACCAGATCGGTCTGGACCCGGCCGCCATCGGTGCGATCGTCGGGCTGTCGTTCGCGATCGATATGACGCTCTTCTATCCGGTGGGGATCGTCATGGACCGCCTGGGCCGGAAGTGGGTGGCGGTGCCGTGCCTGCTCATCATGGCGGTCGGGACGATCGCCATCCCGCTGACGAGCAGCTTCACCGGGTTGCTGATCGTCGCGCTCATCAGCGGCTTCGGTAACGGTCTCGGCAGCGGCATCGTCATGACCCTGGGCGCGGACTTCTCGCCGCCGACCGGTCGAGGCGAGTTCCTGGGCGTCTGGCGTCTGATCGGCGACGTAGGCACGGCGGGTGGGCCGACGCTGATCAGCGCGCTGACGGCGCTGATGTCCCTCGGGGCCGCCTCGGTCGCGACGGGCGGCCTGGGCCTGGCCGGCGCGGCGGTCATGTACTTCCTCGTCGCGGAGCCGCTGCAGCGCCGGCCGAAGCCGGCCTAGCGCGTCACCACGATCCTGGCCTCGTAGTCGCCGGGCGCGATCGGCCGGTCGCTCCGAGGCGCGGGCGTCAGGTCTGTCACGGTCACGATCCAGCCGGCCACGATCACGGACGCGCCGGTGTCGCCGGACAGCGTGCCCTCCCACGACATCAGCCCGACGAAGTCCAGCGCGACCCGCGCCTCGCCCGCCCAGATGCAGGTGACGTCCACCGGGCACCGCGAGTCCGCGGTCACGCCGACGAACAGCACCTCGAGGCGTTCGCCCTCCGCCTCGAACACCGCACGCTCGCCGGGATGAAGGAGCGCCTCCTGGCCGGGACGGCCGTCCGGCGTGAAGGGGGTGCTGGAGGGCGTGGCGGTGGCGGTAGCCGTCGGGGTCGGCCCCGGCAGGGGTGTGCCCTCACCCCCCATCGCCCCGGCCAGGAGCGAGAGGAGGAGGGCAAGGAAGGCGACGAGGCTGGCGAGCGAGATGGTCATATCAACAGAACGCTCTCGCACGGCCGGGCGTTCCCGCGCGGCCCGGTCGCTCGCCCTCGGTCATGCCAGGATTGGGCCGAACTCGGCCAGCTGGGGCTCCACCACGGCGCGATCCGCGACCATCGCCACCGCCATCGCCTCCGGCCGCAGGTGCTCCACGGTCAGCCGCTGCACCTCGGCGGGCGTGACCGCCTGCACCCGTTCGAGGTAGGTCGCGGAGTAGGACGCGTCCAGCCCGTGGCGGTCGAGGAACTCGAGGTGGTCGAGCAGGGCAGCCGGTGAGGACTGCCGGATCACGAACGAGCCGGCGACATAATTCCTGACGCCGGTGAGTTCTTCCTCGGGCGGCGCCTCGCCGCGCAGGCGGTCGATTTCCCCGAAGATCTCGCGAAGGGACGCGCCGGTGACGGCGGTGGTGACGTCCGCGACCTCCGCCCAGTAGGTACCCTGCGGCCGTGTGGAGATCACCGACCGCGGCGAGTAGGTGTACCCCTTGTCCTCCCGGATGTTCATGGTGATGCGGGAGGCGAACGCGCCGCCGAGGAGGGCGTTCGTGACCTCTAGCGCGACATAATCTTTGTGCCCAGGGTCGATCACCGGCAGCCCCAGCTGGAATGTCGACTGCTCCGAGCCGGGGCGGTCGATCAGGTGGATCGCCCGTTCGGCGCGCGTGGTGACGACGAGCGGCGCGGCCTCCGGCCCGGGTGCCCAGCCGTCCATGCTCCGCTGCGCCGCTTCCAGTACCGCATCGGCAGCGAAGCGGCCGGCGAGCAGCAGGTGGGCGCGCCCCGCACCCGTGGTGCGGGCCCAGAACTCCGCCGCCCGCGCCGTGGTGAACGAGTCCAGCATCTCCGAGGTGGGCATGACTCGCCCGTAAGGCTGGTCGCCGAACAGCGCCTTCCGCATCGCCGTGTGCGCGAGCCACGAGGGCTGCGCGGTCGCCATGTCCAGCGACCGGTGCAGGTCGGTCAGGAGCCGCTCGGCAGCATCCTGCGGGAATCGAGGCGTGCGGGCGAGTTCCACCAGCAGAGCCACCGCCGCCGGGGCGTGCTCGGAGAGGACCTCCGTCTGCAGGGTGGTGGTCTGCTCGTCCGAGTCGACCTCCAGACGCCCGCCCATCGCGGCGAGCGCGGCGGCGAAGGCGGCGGCGTCACGCTGCTCAGTGCCCTCGCGCAGGTAGTCGAAGACGAAGCGGTCCAGCCAGGTGGCGTCCGGAGACAGGTCCACCGAGCCGGAGCCCAGCACGAGGCGGATCCCGGCGAGCGGCACCGTGCCGACATCGATCAGCGTGGCGCGAGCGCCGCCGGGCAGCGTCTCCACGCGGCGAGGCGGCAGGACGAAGGTAGCGAGCGGCGGGACGGTGGGGCGGGGCGGCAGGCTCACGAGGCGGCTCCGGCTTCCAGCACAAGCACGTTGCGGTTGGTCGGACGCAGCACCTCGCGCGCCGTCTCCAGCACGATCTCCGGGGTGATGGCCGCGAAGCGCGCGTCGATCTCGTTGACGTGGCTCGCGTCGCCCTCCAGCAGTTCGAACGCGGCGAGCAGGTCGGCCAGGCCGAAGCGCGGGTAGACGGAGTCGCCAGCTGTGCGGAGCAGGCTGGCGCGCGCCTTCGTGCGTGCGCGTTCGAGCGTTTCGGCGTCCACCAGGGTCTCCCGCAGCGGCGCGATCACCCCCTCCATCGCTTCCACGATCGCGTCGGCGGCGACCTCGTCGTCATGGACGGCGACCACCGTCCAGAGCAGCGGCGTCTGCGCGTTGTGCATGTGGCCCAGGAAGTTGAGGCTCGCGTCCACCTCGCCCGTGTAGCCGCGCCGCGTCACGAGTTCGTGGTGCAGCAGCGAGTCGTCGCCCGCAGCAAGCAATTGGTGGATCAGGCCCATCGCGTAGAACTGCGGCGTGCCGCGTTCCGGCAGGTGGTAGGAGACGGCCAGGGCGGGCCGGTTGGCCAGCGGGTCGGTGCGACTGAAGCGGCGCGCCTCGGTCTGGCGCGGCTCGGAGATATCCGGCGCGGCAGGCGCCGGCGTCGCCGGGATCTCCTCGAAGTACTTGCGCGCGAGGACGAGCGTCTCGGACGGCTCGATATCGCCGACGACCACGAGCACGGCGTTCGCCGGCGAATAGTAGGTGTCGAAGAACGCCTGCACGTCCGCCAGGCTCGCGGCGTCCAGGTCCGCCATGTCGCCGTAGCCGTTGTGGCTGTTGTGCCAGTTGGAGTAAGCGCGCTCCTGCATGTCGATCCACGGGAACGAGCCGTACGGCTGGTTCAGGACGTTCACCCGGATCTCGTTCTTCACGACATCGCGCTGGTTGTCGAGTTCGGCCTGCGTGATGACGGGGCCGCGCATGCGGTCCGCCTCCATCCAGAGCGCGAGTTCGAGGGCGGTCGAGGGCATCACCTCGAAGTAGTTGGTGAAGTCGTAGCGGGTGGAGCCGTTGAGCGTGCCGCCGTTCTGCTGAACCAGGCGCACGAGCTCCATCTTCGCCAGGCTCGGGGAGCCCTGGAACATCAGGTGCTCGAAGAGGTGCGCGAAGCCGGTGCGGCCCTGCGGTTCCAGGCGCATGCCGACGTGGTAGTAGACCGCCACGCACACCACAGGCGCAGACCGATCCGGGCTCAACACCACGCGCAGGCCGTTGGCGAGCCGGTGGCGCTCCACGGACACCTGGAGCGCGAACGGGGATATCGAAGCGGCCATCTCCACCTCCATCCGATCGAGGATAGCGGGCGAGGCTCGTTCGCCACGGCCCGGGAGGGCCCACGGCTCGCTCCGGGCGGCTATGGTGCGGCCGTACGGACCGCGGCTGGGCGTGCGGAGGAGGTCACAGGATGTTCAAGATGGCGGAGTTCAGAGCGTTCCTGTTGCGCGGCAACGTGGTGGACCTGGCGATCGGCATCATGATCGGCGCCGCCTTCAAGGGAGTGATCGACTCCTTCCTGGCGGACATCCTGAACCCGCTGGTCGCGGCGGCCGGTGGAAAGACGGACTTCACCGAGTACTCGTTCACCGTGAACGAGGCGGTCGTGACCTACGGCAACTTCATCAGCGTGCTGGTGTCGTTTCTGATCACGGCGCTGGTGATCTTCTACCTGATCATTCGGCCGATGAACCACCTGCAGGCCCGCCGCCAGAGCGCCGTCCCGGAGCCCGAGGCAACCACACGGCCCTGCCCGGAGTGCCTGACCGAGATCCCGAAGGCCGCCGTGAGGTGCGCGGCCTGTACCGCCGCGGTGCCGGCCGTCGGATGAGCCTGCCGTCGCGTAGCCGCGTCGGAGGGGACTAGGGGACGAGGGCGGCCTGCAGGGCCGCCTCCAGTTCCTCGCGCGCTACGAAGGACTCGAACCGCGCGGCGATGCGCCCGTCCGCGCCCACGACGAACGTCCACTCGTCGCTCTCAATCCCCCACGTCTCCAGGAGGGGCGTCCGCCGCGCCCGGTCGAGGTCGCCGCGGATCTCGTGCGGGTTCTCGTACAGGTCGATGTGGATGAAGGAGTAGCGGTCACCCCAGGTGGGGACGAGTTCGCTCAGGAGTTCCACCTGCGGCCCGCAGAGCGCGGTGGTGCAGAACGCGGGCGAGGCGAACGTGATCACGAACGGGCGGCCTCGATCGAGCGCAGCGTTGATGCGCTCCGCGTAGAGCGCCGGGTCCGGCTCGCTGGAGGTGGTGAGCTCGGCGAGGGACGCGACATCGAGTGCCATGCGGTTCTCGCCGCGTGGGGCCAGCGCACCGACGGCCGGCGCGGTGCTCTGCTCCTTCACCAGCACCGGGAACAGGAGCGACTCGATGCTTCCGTCCGGGCGGGGGACGGCGACCTCGATGCCCCAGAGACCTGCCGAGGCGAGGTCGAGCATCCCGGTGAAGGTGCCGCGCGAGCCCAGCGGGAACTGGTGGTAGTCCAGCACCGCCTGCTCCAGCGGCCCCAGCCGCATGGCCTCCGGCCCCTCCGGGTAGAAGTAGGTCCGCACGAGCAGTCCGGGGAACTCGATCAGCCCGACATCGTCAAAGAGCGCGAACGCGATCCGCGATGGCCCGGCGCCGAGGTCGGGTGTGCCGAGGATCACTCGGAGCCCGGCCGATTCGTCGTGGTAGGTCGGGTAGCCACCGGAGAACGGATCTTCCACGAGCCGCGCTGAACCGGGCATCAGCGCCGAAGGCTCGCTCTCATCCCCGCCGCAGCCGACGACCAGCGCCGCGCCGAGGATCGTCGCAAGCATCAGCGCGAGCACGCCCGGGCGCCTCGGTCGGTGCATGGCTACGGGCCTTCCGTATACGCGCCGAAGGTGACCGCGTACATGTTCGCGCCCTCCGCGTCCATGCGCAGGACGAGTTCATGCTCGCCCAGCGCCGGCAGTTCGACCACCCGGTACATCCTCGGCTGGTCGACGGTGACGAGACTGCGGCCCTCGTCGTCGAACGCCACGTCCGGGCCGGCGGCGTCCGGGTCGAGGGGGCGACCGTCCAGTTCCACGACGACCTCGTACGCTCCGGTCTGTTCGGAGGGGTGCATGACCACGTTCACCGCGCGGGCGACGAACTGGAAGGCGAGGTAGTCCTGCAGATCGTCGGTCGCCCGCGCGTGGACGATCGCCTCCGCCTCGTTGCGCCACTCCCCCTGCGCGTACCACTGGTGATGCTCACGCGGCGCGCCGGGGTCGGTGTAGAGCACAGCACGGTCCGGGCCGAGGTAGTACTCCTCCTGCGCCGCGTAGACGCCGCCCGGGAAGTAGTTGCGCTCGTACCCGCCGTACAGCTCGCGCGTGATGCCGACGGTGGCCCGGTCGAGCGATGGCTCCGGCACGCCGCCCGGCTCGATGTCGGAGACGTCGTACCCGGCGTCCGTCAGGGCGGCGCGGATCGCCTCCTCCGTGACGGCGTAGTCGCCCTCGCCGAAGTGGCGGTAGACGACGAGGGCTTCCGGGCTGATCAGGTACTTCGCGGGCCATACCGAGTTGTGGAAGGCGTCCCAGGTCCGCATCCCGTTGTCCTGCGCGACGGGGTAGAGGATGCCCTGCTCCCGCACGGCGTTGGCGACGTTCTCGGGCCGCTTCTCGAACTCGAACTCCGGCGCGTGCACACCGACGATCGTCAGCCCTCGGCCGGCGTACTTCTCATGCCAGTCCGCCAGGAACGGCAGCGTGCGCAGGCAGTTCACGCAGGTGTACGTCCAGAAGTCGACCAGCACGACACGGTTCTGCGCCGCCAGCGACGCGAGGGTGACTGGCTCGCTGTTCAGCCAGTGGTCAAGCCCGACAAACTCCACGCCCGCGCTGCCCTCCGCGAGGCCGCCGAAGCGGCTGGTGCTCACCACCACCGTGCTGGGCGCCTCCGGCGGCGAGGCCGACCGGCATGCCGAGGCGACCACCGACACGGCGACCAGCAGCACAAGGAGCCGTGTCAGGCGGATGCGCGGCACGAGGGGCCTTTCGCGGTAGGTGGGGCCTCCATGCTACGGGTTACGGGTGGATGCGCGAGAATGGCGCCCATGCTGATCGACCCTCCCGCCGTCCTGGCCGCCGACATCGGGGCGACCTTCATGCGCGCCGCCGTGGTCGTCCCGACGACCGGCCGGCTGCTCGCGCGACGGCAGATCCCGACTGACGCCGGACGCGGGCTGGACGACGCTGCGTCACGCCTCGCCACGCTACTGGCGGCCGTGCAGTGGGAGGCGAACGTGCCGGTGGGCGCGGTCGGCCTCGCCACGGCGGGGCCGGTCGACCCCTCGGACGGGACGTACCGCCATCCCCCGAACCTGCCCGGCTGGCACGACCGGTCGATGGTGCCCGCACTGACAGACGCCCTGGGCCTGCCGGTCGCCGTCGGGCACGACGCCACGCTCGCAGCGCTCGCGGAGACGCGCTTCGGCG
>PHBR01000108.1 GCA_002840675.1 Chloroflexi bacterium HGW-Chloroflexi-9 | reverse complement strand
TCCCCAGCAGCGCGCCCTCGGGCTTCCCGCTGACGACGTGGACGACGCGGCGACCGTGCGCGCGCTGCTGGGGAGCCTGCGCGCCCGCTACACGAAGAGCCGTGCCGATGCCGACACCAGCCGCCAGGCCGCCGAGGCGAGCCTGCAGGCGGCGCAGGGACGCCTGGACACGCTGCTCGCCGAGGCCGGTGTCGACCCGCGCGCCGGGTACGCGGCCGCCGTCACCGACGTACAGGTGCGCATCGCCCGCACCGAGGGGCTGCTGGAGGCCGACCGCCGGATGGTGGCCGGACAGGCGGACCTCGAACGCGAAGCGCAGGCTGCGGGCGAGCGGTTCGCCCTCTACAACACGCTCACCTCCGACCTGGTCCCGTCGCAGTTCCTCGGGTACCTGCTCGCGGACGAGCGCGCGACGCTCGCCAGCATCGGGAGCGAGCGCTTCCAGCAACTGTCCGGCGGGCGCTACCGGTTCAAGGACGAGAACTTCGTCATCGTCGACCTTTCCGCGGCGGAGGCGGAGCGGAATCCCGACACCCTCTCAGGTGGCGAGTCCTTCCTCGCCTCGCTCTCACTCGCGCTCGCCCTCGCGGAGATGGTGACGCGCGAGGGCGGCCGGCTGGACGCGTTCTTCCTGGACGAGGGCTTCGGCTCGCTGGATGAGGAGCACCTGGACCTGGCGATGGAAGGCATCGAGCGGCTCGTCGCCGAGTCGGAGGACCGCCTGGTGGTGATCGTGAGCCATGTGCCGGCGCTGAAAGAGCGCATCGAAGACCTGGTGATCCTGGACCGAGACCCGGCCACGGGCCATACGCTGGTGCGCCGCGGCGCCGGGCCGCAGGAGTAGGAGCCAACGTGGACCGCTTGCTCGAACGAGAACTGAGCCGAGGCCAGGCATTCCTCATCGCAATCGGCGTGATGCTGGGGCTCGCCGTCCTCGGGACGCTGCTCGCCGGCGGCGGGCTGGGAACGTGGTACGAGGGGCTCGCGAAGCCCTCCTGGTTGATCGCGCCGGAGGGCTTCCCTCGTCGTCGCGACGCTGTACTACGTCGTCGGCATCACGCTTCTGTCGTGGCTCCTCCAGCGCCGTCCGTCCGAGGAACGTTCGCTCGCGATCACGCTGGCGTTCGGGATGGTGCTGGCAAACGAGATCTGGAACGGGCTGTTCCTGGGCATGCAGAGCGTCACGCTGGGCCTCGCCGGAATGGTCGGGTTTGCCGCGATCGCCTGGGGCCTGCAGGCGGCGCTCGTCCGCCTCAACTACCGGCGGGAGGCACTGCTGCTGGCGCCGTACTCGATCTGGGTCGCCTACGACCTGGCGTGGGCGTTCGAGTTGTGGCGGCTGAACGGCTGAGGACGGCCGGACGCGGCCCCGCGACGTTACATACGCGTAATAGGATGGTGACGCGGCCGACGCACGTCTCCGGCAGGATGCCTGCATGGAGATCCGGCGAACAGCCCCCGTACTTCGTCCGACCCGCCCGAACGGGGCGGCGCGTCGCACCCAGCCTCGCTCGCTACAGGCGCGCGCCGGGGGCTTCGTAACGCCGCAGATGCGGGCCGGGCAGGTACGCACACAGCAGGCGCGGGGCTAGCCCTAGCATCGCGAGGCGTCGTGGATCTCTTCTCCGGATACCGCATCCGCTCCGGTCGTGACGAGATGTTCACGCCGAACCTGACCGTCCGCCCGCCGTATCGCGACTTCCTCGAGCGCGTGCGCGACTGGGATGCCGCCACGTTCATCCAGCGGCAGGAAACCGCCGACCTGGACACGCTGAACAGCGGCATCACCTTCACCGTCTACAACGACGACGCTGGCACTGAGCGCATCTTCCCGTTCTCGCTCATCCCGAGGATCATCGCGCCGGACGAGTGGAACCGCCTCGAGCGCGGGCTCGTGCAGCGGGTGACCGCGCTCAACCGCTTCCTCGTGGACATCTACGGCGCGCAGGACTGCGTGAGCGATGGGGTCATCCCACCTGAACTGGTCTTCGACCACCCGGCCTACCGGCTGAAGATGGCGGGCTTCTGCCCGCCGCTGGGCGTCTACGCGCACATCGCCGGCATCGACCTGATCCGGGACTCGGAGGGCGTGTTCCGCGTGCTGGAGGACAACCTGCGGACCCCCTCGGGCGTGTCGTACGTGCTGGAGAACCGCCGCACGATGCTGAACACCGTCCCGGACCTCTTCCCGGAGGGGCGTGTAGAGCCGGTGGACGGCTACCCGGAGCGCCTGCTGGAGATGATGGTCGCCGTGCGGCCCGAGGACGTGACCGCCGAAGAGACCCGTGCGGTCATCCTCACCCCGGGCGCCGCGAACTCCGCCTACTTCGAGCACTCCTTCCTGGCGCGCCAGATGGGTGTCGAACTCGTCGAGGGGCGCGACCTCGTCGTCCACGACGAGCACGTCTACCTGCGTGCCACGACCGGACTGGAGCCGGTGCACGTCATCTACCGCCGTGTGGACGACGACTACCTCGACCCGCTGGTGTTCCTGCCGGACAGCATGCTCGGCGTCGCCGGCCTCGTGAACGCCTACCGCGCCGGCAACGTGACGATCGTGAACGCCGTGGGAACGGGCGTCGCGGACGACAAGACCACCTACCGGTACGTCCCCGACCTGATCCGCTACTACCTGGGCGAAGAGGCGATCATCCCGAACGTGGAGACGTACATCGGCTGGCGGGAGGATGACCTCGCGTTCATGATGGAGAACCTCGGCGACCTGGTGCTGAAGCCGGCGGAAGGCTCAGGCGGCTACGGCATCGTCGTGGGGCCGCAGGCCTCCGCCGACACGCTGGCGACGGCGCGTGAGCGGCTGCGACGGGAGCCGCGCAAGTGGATCGCCCAGCCGTTGCAGGAGTTCTCCACGATCCCCACGTTCGACGGCGAACGGTTCGAGCCGCGCCGCGCGGACCTGCGCCCGTTCGTGATCACCGGCGAGAGTTCATGGGTGCTGCCCGGCGGCCTGACGCGCGTGGCCGCGAACGCGGAGTCGTACATCGTCAACTCCTCGCAGGGCGGCGGGAGCAAGGACACCTGGGTGCTCAGAGAACAGCCGGAGCCGTAACGTGCTGAGCCGCGTCGCTGAGAACCTCTACTGGCTGGGGCGCTACCTGGAGCGCGCCGACAACGTCGCGCGGCTCGCGGACGTGAACGTGCAGGCCACCACCGAGATGACGCCCGCCGGCGGCGGCCAGGCCTGGGACGCGGTGATCGCCACCCTGGGCGCTGCCGAGGAATATGAGGCCGCGCTCGAGGAGCGCCCGGACCTGAACCCGATCGACTTCGTCATCTACTCCACCGCGTACGCGCAGTCGCTCCGCTCCACCGTGGCCGCCGCGCGCGGGATCGCCCGCGAGGTGCGCGAGCATATCTCCCGCGAGGTGTTCGAGGAGATCAACCGGCTCTACCTGGGCACGAACCGTGGCGGCACGGACGAGGCGTCGTTGCGCACCTTCTACGCCACGGTGAAGCGCGCGGTGGCGGCGATCCTCGGGCTGTTCGACAACACCGTGCTGATGACGGAAGGCCGGGAATGGTTCCACTGCGGGCTGTTCCTGGAGCGCGCGGAGATGACCAGCCGGATCATGGACGCGAAATACTTCATCATCCTGCCCGTGCCGGAGGATGTGGGCGGGCCTCGTGACCGCTACCAGTGGATGGCCGTGCTGCGATCCGCGAGCGCGCTGGAGGCGTACCGGAAGCAGGACTACGGCCCGGTCACCGGCCCGCGCGTCGCCGACCTGCTGATGTTCGACCCGGACTTCCCGCGCAGCCTCGTCTACTGCGTGAGCGAGCTGCACCGGCACTACGACCGCGCGACGGAACACACCCCGCCGGTCCGGTCCGTCCACGCGGCGCGCGAGATCACGCTGCTGGAGCTCGACCTGCGGGCGGCGGACGCGCGGAACGTGATCCGCTCCGGGCTGCACCAGTTCTTCGACGAGTTCCAGGGACGCCTGGGCGCGATCGACAATGCCCTGCGCACGCACATCTTCCAGGCGCTGCCGGAGGAGCCCACGCGATGATCGTGAACGTGCACTGGGAGACGACCTACCGGTACAGCGATCCGGTGGCGCTGCTCCACACGGAACTGTGCATCCTGCCCACCGACCGCCCGGGCGGCCAGCGCGTGCTGGAGAGCACGCTGACGCTGGAGCCGAAGGCCCGCCCGACCGCGCTCGTGGATGTCTTCGGCAACACGATGCATCACGTGGACTTCCTGCAGCCGGTCGAGCGGCTGCACGTCGCCGTCCACGCGAAGGTCGAGACGTCACCGTGGGCCGAGCCCACGCCTCCCCTCAGCCCCCTGCTCGACCGGCTCTACCGCCAGCCCTCCGGCCGGGCGCCGTTCGACCCGTCGCTCGACCGGTTGATGGCGGACGTGCCCCCCGACGCCGACCCGCTCACCATGGCGCTCGCCCTCAACCAGTCGCTCGGGCAGAAGTTCGAGTTTGTCGTCGGGGCGACCGAGGTATCGACGACGGCGCTCGACTTCGTGGCGACCGGTTCCGGCGTCTGCCAGGACTTCGCGCATCTCATGCTCGCGCTGCTGCGCCGCCGTGGCGCCGCCGCCCGCTACGTCAGCGGCTACCTCGCGGCGTCCGAGGGCTACACCCTCGCAGACGCGAGCCACGCCTGGGTGCAGGTGCTCGCGGATGGTGCCTGGTACGGATTCGACCCCGCCAACGGCATCCCGCAGGACGAGCGCTACGTAGTGGTCGCCACGGGACGCGACTACGATGACGTACCTCCGCTACGCGGGACCTACCACGGACAGGCGGAGGAACAGTGGTCGACCTCGGTACGCATCGGCGTCAACGGCCAGTAACAGACCACATCCCCACGCGCCGGACTGATCACGGAGCCACCTCATGACCTTCTGCCTCGGAATGAAGTGCGAGGAGGGGCTGCTGGCGATCGCGGACACCCGCATCACCAGCGGCACCGAACTGTCCGAAGCCAAGAAGATCTCCATCCACCAGTACGAGCAGCACTCGATGTTCATCCTCACGAGCGGCCTGCGGTCGCTGCGTGACAAGGCGATCACCTACTTCGAGGAGCGCCTGCGCGACGAGCACAACCTGGACCGAATGTTCAAGGCGGCGAACGCGCTGTCCGAGGAGATCCGGCGGGTGCGCGTGGAGGACAAGGAGTGGCTGGAGGACGGCGGCCTCCACTTCGACCTGCACTGCATCTTCGGCGGACAACTGGCCGGCGATACGGAGACGCACCTCTACCTCATCTACCCGGAGGGAAACTGGGTGGAGGTCCGCGCCGCCACGCCGTACGTGATCATCGGCGAGTCCCGCTACGGGAAGCCGATCCTTGACCGCGTGTGGCGGCACAACAAGGGACTGGACGACGCCCTGCGGGTCGGCCTCCTTGCCTTCGACGCCACCAAGACCAGCGCCTCGGACGTGGACTATCCCGTGGACGTGGTCCTGTACCGCCCCGACTCCTTCGAGATGCGCGAGCAGCGCCTCGTGCGGGAGGACCTGGAGCCGCTCCGCCAGTACTGGCAGCAGGCGATCGAGGATGCCGCAGAGGGCGCCCGCAAACCGGTCGCGCCACTCGTGGAGCGCCTGATGAACGCCCCACCCGCGCACACGCACTACGGCGACAACGGCAAGTAGCGCCCCGCACCGCGCCCGGTGTGCCCCGCCGTGTGCCTCACGGAGGCCCGGTGCTAGACTCCACTCGTACGACGCAGTGTTCGGGGAAGTCCGGTGCGAAACCGGCGCTGTCCCGCAACTGTGAGCCCCGCCCGCGGCGGAGCGAGCCAGAACACCGACCTGCGTCTCTTGTCGACCCTGCGAGGACAGGCGACGGCAGGCTGTGCGGAAACGCCTCGCGCGTTCCCGTCCCGCTCGCCCTCATCCCTGCCCCCTCGCACCAGGTGGTGGCCGTCGAGCCGCCACCATGTGCAGGAGGTTTCACCGTGTTTGGATTCCAGTTCCCGCGAATGAAACGCGCCGCCCTTGCGGCCGGCGTCGTTGCGTTCGCACTCCTCGTCACCGCCTGTGGTGATGACGCGGCCGATCCGACCGCGACGCCCACCGAGGCGACTCCGTCCGCTACCGTCTCGGTCGCGGCGACGCTGCCCGCGTTCCCGCTGACCGTGCGCGACTCCAGCGGCGCCTCGATCGTGATCGAGGCGCGGCCGGAGCGGATCGTGTCCCACTCGCCGGCCGTCACCGAGATCCTGTTCGCGGTCGGCGCTGGTGCGCAGATGATTGCCGTGGACGAGTTCTCGAACTACCCGCCGGAGGCAGTCGGCCTCCAGCAGGTGCGGTACTCCGACCCCGACCCGGAGCAGGGCGTGGCGCTGGAGCCGGACCTGATCATCTTCGGCGGTCGCCAGCAGGGCAGCGTGGAGGCGTTCCGCGCCCTGGGCCTTCCCGTGTTCCTCACGGCGGAGGCGCCGACGATCGAGGCTGTGCTAGACGACATCATGCTCATCGGCCGGATCTCCGGCCACGTCGCCGAGGCGGAGGTGCTGGTCGCCGAACTACGCGGCCGCATCAATGCCATCGCGACAAAGGTCGCGGACGTGACCGAGGGGCCCACGGTCTTCTACGAACTCACGGACGGTCTGTACACCGTCGCGCCGGAGTCGTTCATCGGCGGGATGCTCACCCTGCTCAAGGCGCGCAACATCGCCGCCGGCGCCGAGACGGCGTACCCGCAACTCACCGCCGAGGTCGTGGTGGAGCGGAACCCGGAGGTGATCCTGCTCGCCGATGGAGACTTCGGGGTCAGCCTGGAGACGCTCAAGGAGCGTCCCGGCTGGGCGAAGATCGCCGCCGTGGAAAGTGGGCGGGTGGTGGGCGTGGACCCGGACATCTCCAGCCGGCCGGGGCCGCGCATCGTCGATGCGCTCGAACTGTTCGCGAAGGCGCTCTACCCGGACCGCTTCGAGTAGCGACCCATATCGCGGAGGGCAGGACCGCGGCCCGCCCTCCGCAGAACCACCCGAGGCGTGCACATGCGCTCGCGATCAGCAGCCTTCGTCGGGGGCGTCCTTGCGGACGCGGCGCTGGGTGACCCGCCCAACGCGCTGCACCCGGTCGTGCTGATCGGCCGTGGCGCCACCCTCGCACGACGGTACGCGCCCGCCGACGCGTCCAACCGACGCTTGTACGGCATCGCGATGGCGCTCGCGCTCCCCGCTGGCGCGGCGCTCCTCGCCCGTCAGGCCGAGCGCCGCTGGCCACGCTGGCTCGGCGGCCGCCCGGCAGCCGGTGCAACGCTCCTCGCGCTCGCCGCCTCCCGCCGCGCCCTCATCGCCCGCGCGCTCGAGGTCGCCGAC
>PHBR01000107.1 GCA_002840675.1 Chloroflexi bacterium HGW-Chloroflexi-9 | reverse complement strand
TGGAACGCGCCACGGCGCTGCTGGCCGGCCGCGCCCGCGGCAACGGCGTGCTGCTGCGCGGCTGGTCCGGCCGCCCGGACATGCCGCCGTTCCCCGAGCTGTGGAAGCTGCGCGCGGCCGCCGTCACCGTGTACCCGATGTACCGCGGCGTTGCGAAGCTGTGCGGGATGGACTCGATCGAGGGCGCGCACACGCTGTCCGAGCAGATCGACCTGATGAAGCAGCACTGGGACGAGTACGACTTCTTCTTCCTGCACTACAAGTACACGGACAGCGCCGGCGAGGACGGCGACTTCGCGCGGAAGCAGGACGCGATCGCGCAGTTCGATCAGGCGATCCCCTCGATCCTGGCGCTGAAGCCGAACGTGCTCGTGGTGACGGGCGACCACTCGACGCCCGCGTCCATGGCCGCGCACTCCTTCCACCCGGTGCCGCTGCTGCTCTGGGGCGACCTGGTCCGCACCGACCACATGCACCAGTTCTCGGAGCGGAACTGCGCGCACGGCGAGATCGGCACGATCCTGGCAAAGGACGTCATGCCGCTCGCGTTCGCTCACGCCGGCCGGCTCGCGAAGTACGGCGCATGACCTCGCCAGGCACCCGCCGCCTCCCGGTGGTCGGTGGCAACTGGAAGATGAACCTGGACCGCAACGCCTCGCGGACCCTGCTCATGGGCCTGCGCCAGCGCCTCGACGGCCTCGATGGCGTCGAGGTGGTGGTGTGCCCGCCGGTGCCGTGGCTCTCGGATGCGCACGACCTGCTGGCCGGCAGCACGCTCCATGTCGGCGCGCAGAACACCCACTGGGAGCCCTCCGGACCGTACACCGGCGAGGTGAGCGCGCCGATGCTGCGCGGGGTCGCCGAGTACGTCCTGGTGGGCCACTCGGAGCGGCGCTGGGCCGGGGAGACGGGCGCCGAGACGAACCGCAAGATCCGGGCGGCGCTCGCGGCGGGGCTGCGGCCGATCCTCGCCGTGGGCGAGCGGCTGGAGGAGTCCCGCGCCGGGCGCACGGAAAACGTCCTCCACCTGCAGGTGAACCAGGCGCTGCGCGGGTTCACCGCCATGCCGCCCGAGATCATCCTGGCGTACGAGCCGGTCTGGGCGATTGGGACCGGCGAGGCGGCGACGCCGGAGATCGCGCAGGCGCGCTGTGTCGCCGTCCGTGGGATGCTCGCTGAACGATTCGGCGAGGCTGCCGCCCAGGCGGTCCGCATCCAGTACGGGGGCTCCGTGACCGCAGACAACATCGCCGGGTACGCCGCGCAGCCGGATATCGACGGCGCGCTGGTGGGGGGCGCGTCGCTGGACGCGGACGCCTTCACCGCCATCTGCCGCGCCGTGGCGGCACGGGCCGGATGACCCACCCCCGCCACCTCGTCGCCCTCGTCGGCCCCACCGCCTCCGGCAAGACCGCCGCCGCGCTCGCCGTCGCCCAGCGCCTGGAGGTTGAGATCGTCTCGGCCGACTCGCGCCAGGTGCGCGCCGGCATGGTCGTGGGCACGGCCGCCCCCACGAAGGCGGAACTTGAAGCCGTCCCGCACCACATCGTCGGCGTGGTCGCGCCGGATGCGCCGTGGAGCATCGTCGACTGGCTGGAGCGCGCCCAGAACGTGATCGAGCGGATCTGGGAGCGTGACCGCCTCCCGCTGATCGTCGGCGGCACCGGCCAGTACGTCTGGGCGCTGCTGGAGGGCTGGGACATCCCCTCCGTCGCGCCGAACGCGGAACTGCGCGAGCGACTGGAGCGCCAGGCCAAGGAGCGCGGCTGGAAGGCGTTGCACGACCACCTCGCGCGGCTCGACCCGGCCTCCGCCGAACGCATCGAGGCGCGCAACGTCCGCCGCGTGATCCGCGCGCTCGAAATCATCGAGGCGATCGGCGGGCCCGTACCGCCGCTCACGCCCCGCGACCCCGGATTCACGTGGAACGTGGTCGGCATGCGCTGGGAGCGCGAGCGGCTGTACGAACGCGCGGACGCCCGCGTGTCTGAGATGTTCCACGGCGGCCTGCTGGGCGAGACGCGCTCCCTCGTGCGGAAGTACGGGCGAGACTTCGAGGCGCTGCGCTCCATCGGCTATCAGGAGGCGCTCGCCGTGATCGACGGGGAACTGTCGGAGGCGCAGGCGATCGAGCGGACGCGCCTCGCCACGCACCGGTTCATCCGCCACCAGAACAACTGGTTCGCCCCGGACGACGCCCGCATCCAGTGGGTCGACGGTTCGAGGCTGGAGACGGTGGTGGACGCGGTTGTGAGAGCAGCTACGCCCCCGGTAGGATCAGGCGACCATGCCTGAGATCCCGTCTCGACTCCCGTTCTGGAAGATGCACGGCGCCGGCAACGACTTCGTCGTGATCCAGACCGACCTGCTCGACGTCACCGACGAGCAGTGGGGTGCGCTCGCCCAGCGGGTCTGCGACCGCCACCTGGGCGTGGGCGCGGACGGGCTGATCCTCGTGCAGCCCTCCACCGTCGCCGACCGGAAGATGCGCATCTTCAACGCGGACGGTTCGGACGGCGTGATGTGCGTGAACGGCATCCGTTGCTTCGTGAAGTTCTCCTTCGACCGCGGCCTCGTCGCCGCGAGCGACGGCGCGATGACCGTCGAGACCGGCCCCGGCATCGTGCCCTGCGTCGCGTCGTTCGCCTCGGACGGCACGGTGGAGCGCGTGCGCGTGGCCGTGGCCGTGCCGGACCTACGGCCCGAAGCCGTGGGCGTGGCGATTGAGCAGGCGCCGCCGGTGACCTCGCTGCCGGTGACGACGAGCGACGCACAGGGCGATTCCGTCCACCACGTGGCGCTGGTCTCCATGGGCAACCCGCACGCCATCCAGTTCATCCCCGGCTCCCCGGACGACTACCCTCTGCACCGCATCGGGCCGTTGATGGAGCATCATCGCCTCTTCCAGCACCGCACGAACTACGAGGTCGCGCGCGTGCTGGGTCGGGACACCATTGAGATGCGGGTCTGGGAGCGCGGGGTCGGCGAGACGATGGCCTGCGGCTCCGGCGCCTGCGCCGTGATGGTCGCCGCGCAGATCCTCGGGCAGGTCGACCAGTCGGTGGACATCCGCCTGCCGGGCGGCGTGCTGCGGATCGACTGGCCAGGCGAAGGTGAGGTGATCCTCACGGGCCCGGCAGCGAAGGTCTTCGAATCGGAGTGGACGCAGTGAACGAACGACGCCGCATCGAGCAAGAAACCACGTTCACCTTCCGGAACGCTCCGCTGCGCCCGCGTGCGCGCCGCGCGCTGCTGGACGCGCCGGGCACCGTGCACCTGCAGGTGGATGAGGGCGAACTGATCCTGGCACAGGAGCGCGGACAGCAGCGCCTGTACTGGGGTTTCACCGGCATCGAGGCGATGCGCCGTGACTTCCCGGAGATGTGGCAGGCGGCGAAGGAAGACCTGACGCCGGAGTCCTGCGACTACATCTCGATGGACCTCGCCGGACTGCCCAGCCGTGACTGGCTCGAGCCGCTGCTGCAGGACGCCGACTTCGCGATGTTCGCCGAGTGGATGGAGATGGCCCATCCGGCGCTGGACGCGGACACCGTCCCGGAGATCCCGGACGGCCTGACCATGCGCAAGGGCGAGGCGTCCGACGTGGACCGCCTGCGCGAGATCTGGACCGAGAGCCACGGCGACTACGTGGACGGCCCGCGCACCTGGGACTGGATCCTGGACGAGGCGGCGTGGGTGGGCATCCTCGAGAACGCCGATAAAGACATCGTTGCGTTCGCGATCAACGGCGAGGTGGAGCGGAACGAGGGCACCGTCCTCGCCGCCGCTGTCGCGCCGGAGGCGTTCGGCAACGGCTACGGGCAGGTGATCCTCGGCGCGGCGACGTATCAGTTGGCCACGAAGGACGCCGTGAAGGCGAACATCCGCGTGCGCCCGGACATCCGGAACGCGCTCCGCACCTGCTCCGACCTGGGCTACCGCCACGTGGTCGCGGGCGTGGAGTACCGCCGTTCCCTGGACGAGGCGCTGATCGCCGAACGCCGCGAGGAACGCCGTCGCACCGGCGTGAAGGCCCGATACGGCGGCTGGCGCTAGCCACCGCCCAACCCGTCAGCACAGGCATTGCCGAGGCCCCCGGGCCGCTGGGAAGGAACCGCGCGTGCAACTCGCGCAGCGCGTGCAGCAACTGCCGCCGTACCTGTTCGCACGGATCTCCGAACTGATCGCGCAGAAGCGCGCGGCCGGGGTGGACGTGATCTCGCTCGGCATCGGCGACCCCGACCTGCCGACGCCGCCGCACATCCTGGACGCCCTCAAGCAGGCTGCCGACCTGCCGGTGAACCACCGCTACCCGGAGTCGGACGGCCTGCCGGAGTTCCGCCGCTCGATCGCGCGCTGGTACCAGCAGCGCCACGGCGTGACCCTCGACCCGGACAAGGAAGTGGTGCCGCTGATCGGTTCGAAGGAGGGCATCGGCCACCTCCCGCTGTGCCTGATCGACCCCGGCGACGTGGCCCTGATGACCGACCCGGGCTACCCGGTCTACGAGATCGGCACGATGTTCGCCGGCGGCACCTCCGTGAAGATTCCCCTGCGCGAGGAGGATGGCTGGTTGCCGCGCCTGGACGAGATCGCGCCGGACGTGGCGCGCCGCGCGAAGGTGATCTGGTTGAACTACCCGAACAACCCCACCGGTGCGGTCTGCGACGCTGCCTTCTTCGAGCGAGCCGTCGCCTGGGCGAAGCAGTACGACGTCGCCATCGCCCATGACCTCGCGTACGCGGACGTGGCCTACGACGGCTACCGCCCGACGAGCATCCTGGAGGTCGACGGGGCGAAGGACGTGGCGATCGAGTTCAACTCGCTCTCCAAAGCGTTCAACATGACCGGCTGGCGTGTGGGCATGGCCGTAGGCAACGCCACGCTGGTGAACGCGCTCACACGCGTGAAGACCAACCTGGACTCCGGCATCCCGCAGGCGATCCAGGCGATGGCGATGGCCGCCCTCGATGGACCGCTCGACGCGGTCGAGGACCACAACCGCATCTACCAGGCGCGCCGCGACCGCGTCGTCGGCGTGCTGCGCGAACTGGGCCTGCGGCTGGAGCCGCCGAAGGCCTCGCTCTACGTCTGGGCGCGACTGCCCGAGGGTGAGCGCTCCAGCGGCGAGTTCGCGGCACGCCTCATCGACGCCACCGGCGTCGTCGTGACCCCGGGCGCCGCCTACGGCGAGGCAGGCGAGGGCTACATCCGCATCTCGCTCACCACCCCGGACGACCGACTGGACGAGGCGATGCGTCGACTCTCCGCCTTCGCGAAGGGCCAGTCCGTCCTGTAGCCCTCGACCGTGCGATGCAGGACGAGGCCGGTGGCAGCACCGGCCTCGTTGGTGTGCGGGGTACACTGGATGGGTAGCCTGATTCTCGAGGAGAGCCACCGTAGCCCGACACCGCGCCCGCCAGTTCGATCCCGGCCCCACCGTCTCCCACGATCTGGATGATGACGGTCTCACGGACGAGGCCCCGACCGTCCGCCGCGAACGCAGGGCCCAGCAGTCCCACAGCACCGAAGCGAAGCGCGAGCGCGCCTACCTCGTCGCGCTTGAGCGCGGGCGCAAAACCGAGGGCAGCATGTCCGTGGCGGACTCGCTGCTCGAACTCGGCCGCCTCGTCGAGACCGCCGGCGGCATCGTCGTCGGCAGCACTACGCAGCGCCGCGCCAGCCCGGACCCGGCGCACTACATCGGCGCCGGCAAGGTGGATGAGATCGTGGAGCAGCGCGAGGCGCTCGACTACACGATGGTGATCTTCGACGACCCGCTCTCGCCCTCCCAGCAGCTGAACCTGGAGCAGACGCTCGGGGTGAAGGTGCTGGACCGGTCCGCGCTGATCCTGGACATCTTCGCCAGTCGCGCCACCACGCGGGAGGCATCCCTGCAGGTGGAACTGGCGCAGCACGAATACCTGCTACCGCGACTGCGCGGGCAATGGCAGCACCTGGAGCGCACCGGCGCCTCGATGGGCGCCATCGGCACCCGCGGCCCCGGTGAGACGCAGCTGGAGACGGACCGCCGGCTGATCGGCGGCCGGATCGCACGCCTCAAGCGGTCGATCGAGGGCGTGAAGCGCCAGCGCGCGCTCCAGCGCTCCCGCCGCCAGCGGCAGGGCGTGCCCGTCGTCGCCCTCGTGGGGTACACGAACGCCGGCAAGTCCTCGCTGATGCGGGCGCTCGCGGGCGCGGAGGTGTTCGTGGCGGACGCGGTGTTCGCCACGCTGGATCCGGTCACGCGCCGCGTCGGCTCACCCACCGGCGAGGCGTTCCTGCTGACCGACACGGTCGGCTTCATGCAGAAACTCCCCACGCAACTGATCTCCGCCTTCAAGGCCACGCTGGAGGAACTGCAGACCGCTGACCTCCTCGTGCACGTCGTGGACGGCACGGCGGACGCCAGCCAGGCGCAGGTAAAGACGGTGCTGGAGACGCTCGCCGAGCTCGAACTCGGCGACATCCCGATGATCACGGTCGTGAACAAGGTGGACGGCATGGTGCTGCCGGATGGCTCCCCCGTGGAGACCGAGGCGGACCTCGCGGTCCTCGCAGACGCACAGGTGATCGACGTGGAGGGCGAGGTGCGGTTCACCTCCGCCACCACCGGCCTGGGCGTGGACGCGCTGCGCGAGCGGCTGCTGTACGAGTTCTACGGCCTGGCCGCCACGCGCGCCGGAGCCTACGCCGAGGCGTAACGCGCCCGGGAGAGCCACATGCGCCCGCGCCCCACGGTGATCCTCTTCGACCTCGACGGCACGCTCGTGAAGTTCGATGTCGACGCGCCGATCCTGGACCGCGTGCTGGCGCAGGTGGTCGGGCTACCGGACCAGGGCCGGCTGTACGACGGGCTCGGCCGCACCGAGCGCTGGATCGCCACCGAGGCGACCCGCAGCGCGGGGCTGCCGCTGGAGGGCGCCTTCGAGCGCTACTCGGCCGCGTACACGCCGCTCCTACGCGAAGCCCTGGCCCGCGTCCCTCCCGTTCCGCTCCCCGGGGTCGCGGGCGTCCTTCAAGCACTGCGCGCACGCGAGGACGTGGTGATGGGGATCGCCACCGGCGGAATGCGTGCGAACGCCGTGCTGAAGATCGAGCACGCCGGAATCGCCTCGTTCTTCGACCCGCTCCACGGCGCCTTCGGCGACGAGCACCACGACCGGGTGGAGGTGTTCCGCCACGCCGCGCTGGACTGCGGCTGGAGCGATGGGCAACGGCTCGTCTTCGTCGGCGACACGGAACGGGACATTCTCGCCGCGCTCAAGGTCGGGGGGCGGCCGGTGGGCGTGGCGACGGGCGGGTTCACGGAGGCCCAGTTGCGCGCCGCGGGCGCGACGGTCGTGCTCCCCGACTTCACCGACCTACCTCGCACACTCGGCGCGCTGCTGGAGACGTAGCGGACTCAGCGCTCCCGGCGGCAGACGATCGCGATGTGCTCGCTGGACGTGCGCGTGAGCGCGACCGTCCACGGCTCCTCGGCGGACGCGAGGGTGCCAGCGAGTGCGCGGTTCAGGCGCACCTCCAGCGGGTTCGTCTCCACGGGCGAGCCGCGGCGCATCACCTCGACCCGCGTCGCCCTCACCTCGCGCAGCGCGTCGAGGATGCGCCGCTCACCGAAGGGGAACCAGGCGGCGACGCGGAACCGGCGGGCGAACGGCGACTCGCGCGCCTCGTCGCTGCTCAGGTAGGCGATCGTCTCATCGATCCGCCATGCCGCCAGCGCCGGTGCGACGGCGTCCACCAGGTTCGCGCGTCCCACGGAAGGGTCGAGGTCGTAGAGGTAGGCACCGGGCGGGGCGACGGGGGTGACGCCGGTGTC
>PHBR01000106.1 GCA_002840675.1 Chloroflexi bacterium HGW-Chloroflexi-9 | reverse complement strand
CGCGCTCTGGTTCGCGACGCTGGCGTCGCAACTCGGCGGCTGAGCGAGCCTACCGACGGCCCCCCTCGTCGCGCCGGGCCGCGTCACGCGCGCGGTCGAGGATCGCGAGCACACCAGTGGGGTCAGGAATGCCGCCGAGGATGAAGTTCGGTTGCTCGCCAGCGGTCTGGCAGCGCAACTCGCCATAGTTCAGCATCGTCGGCAGCAGACCCTCGCGGATCACGGCAACATCCTGCACGTCCACGAGGTCGGCGGACGCGATCGCGTGGTGGAACCAGTGCCGCCGCTGCGAGTCAATGAGCCGCTGGTTCGTGATCACCCAGACATCGTTCCGGTATCGATACCAGACGAGGTAGGCGCGCACGCCGGTGGCGGCGAGCCACGCGACCACGAGCCCCCACGTCACGAGGCCCACGGTGCCGTCCAGCGAACCGGCACGCCGCATGAGCAGCACGAGGCCGAGCGGCGGGGCCACGGCGATCAGGAACTGCAACGCGAGACGGGGATACAAGAATACCCAGTGGCGGCGACTGGTGAAGGTCACCGTTTCGTCCGGCTGGAGTTCGATGGGGACGACCATGGGGCACCTTCATCAGCGCGTCGGACGTGGCCGCCCGTTCAGCGCATGGTACCCGAGCGTGCTGCCGCGGACGCCTACGAGCGCGGGTGGACGCCTCGGTCCGTCGGCAGGCGCAGGATGTAGAGGGTGCCGGCGACCGCCAGGATCAGCGTCAACGCCTGCGCCCAGAGCAGCGTCTCCGGGATCGCCACCAGCACGGCGAAGAGCACGAATGGCCACATCAGGCCCAGTGACAGCACCTTCGCACGCTTCGGCATCGCACCAGTTTCGCGGAAGCGACGAACGTGCCCGCCGAACGTCCGGTTGTTCACGATGCGGTCGTACATCCGCTGGGATGAGCGCGCATAGCAGGCCGCCGCGATGATCAGGAAGATGGTCGTCGGCCAGCCCGGAAGCACCACGCCGACAATCCCGAGGCCCAGCGAGAAGGTGCCGAGGCCACCCCACGCGAACCGCACAATGCGGTTCTCGGCGAGGTTCGCGACGTGCGTCGATGCGGTGGCGTCGGCGCCGAGGTTGCGGGAGGTATGAGACTCGGACGCCAGGGTCACCGCATGCTCCAGGTTCCGCGGGAGCCCCGACCGGGCGATCCGCCGCCGGCACAGGATCGCCCTCAGCGCGCTCCAGCACCAGTGGAATCTGCACCATGACCGGGAGGATTCGGGAGATTTTGGAGGCCCGCAGCCCGATTCCGAGCGGAATCAAGGGGTGGTGCGCCGAGAGGGATTCGAACCCCCGACCCTTAGTTCCGAAGACTAATGCTCTATCCACTGAGCTATCGGCGCGCGGTCACCAGTCTACAACCGCCGGACGGTGCGCCCTACCGGCTGGCTAGAGCCGCTGGGCGCGGACAACGATGCGGTGGCTGTACTCGCGGGTCGCGGTGTCGAAGTCTCCGCCGCATGTGTAGAGCGTGATCGAGTCGACCCCGTCCCGGTTGCTCCAGACCTCCGCCCAGCCCGCGCCGTCCGCAGCCAGATCACGTACGGACACCACGCCGTAGCGCAGGGTCTGCCCCCCGTACTCCACCTCGACGATGTCGCCAATGGCGAGCTGGCCGAGCTGGGAGAAGACGCCCTGGCCGCGGTAGTTGACCTCCGCGTATGGGACGTAGGCGGCGTAGTTCACGTGACCGGAGAAGATGGCGTTCCCGCCGCCACCCGGCGCGCCGCCCATGCCCGACCAGAGCGACATGTCATACCAGACCACGTCGGCGGGCCCGCCGGGGGCGGCCATCACGCCGTCACTCCCCACGAGCCGCGAACTCGCAAGGCTGTCCACGCCCAGCGTCGGGATGCGCAGCCGCGCGAAGCCGGCGCCGCTGGGGTAGCCGTACTCGCTGACGAATTCCTGCAGCCCGCGGACGATCTCCGCCCCCGGAGCCTCTGTGGGGATAGCTTCAGGCGTGCTGGTGGGAGTGCGACTCGGGGTCGTCGTGGGGCTCGGGGTACCCGTCTGGGTCGCCGTTGGCGTCTCCACCACCACCTCGGTGGCTTCGCCGTCGCTGCACGCCGACACCAGGAGTGCCAGAGCGGCGACCACACCCATCAGGACCATCGATACACGCCGCAGCGCCATGCAGCGCCCCCTCCAGGTAATCAGTACGAATCCGGGACGGTGGTGGGAGGGTTCTTTAACCATACCCCCGTGTCGCCGGCTCGCCTACGCCGCGCCATCACGGCCGGCCTGGCGGCGATACTCCTGCATCAACGAGGCCTCCGCGGAGGCCGCCTCTGCCCGGCCCTCTGCCAGCCCGGCTTCCGCCCGTGCACGCACCCGCTCCAGGCGGGAGCGCGCGCCCTTCAGCGGCCCGCGGACACCCTCCGGCAGCCGCTCGAGCCTGGCGTCGTCCGTTGCCAGCAACTGGCGGGCGGCCACGAAGCCCGCGGCGAGCGCAGCGTGCGCGAGGAGGAATGTGGAGAGTCGCATGGTGGTCGCCTACTTACGTCGGTTGCGGATGCCGGTGACAGACGCCATCCCTCGACGCACCCCCCGGCCCAGGGCCACCACGCGGATCAGCGGGTGGACGGCCGTGTCGCTCATGAACTCGGAGGTGCCGCGCACGTTCTGGACGGTCTTGTGGACCTCCTCCAGCGTCGGGCGGATCGGGTCGTCCAGCAGCGCCTGCAGCGAGCGCGAAAGCGAGCGGATGGCGAACCACAGCCCGAACGCGGCAATCGCAAGGGCGAGCATGAGAATGACGCCCATCGCCCCGTAGACGATGACGACGATGTCGCGAAGTTCAGCCAGGCTCATGTACGAGTCCTTCGATGCCCGGCAAGGCCGGTCTCTCCATCCTAACCAGCCCGCGCGAGCCGGGACAGGCCAGGACTGCAGCAGGTGAGGTCAGGCCTCTGATGCCTCGATCGTCCCGCCGCCGACCACTTCGTCGCCGCGGTAGAGCACCAGCGCCTGTCCGGGCGCGGGGCTACGGACCGGCCGGTCGAACTCCACCGTGAAGGCGCCGCCGTCCAGCGCCGTGACCCGCGCCGGCGCGTCTTCCGCGTGGTAGCGGACGCGCGCCAGCAGCGGCTCCCCCACCAGCGGCGGCTCCGCCGTCCACGTCGCCGCCGAGGCGGTGACGCGGCGCCGGTAGAGCGCCGACTCGTCGCCGATCACGATCACGTTCCGCTCCACGTCGATGGCGGTGATGAACTGCTTCTCGGGGCCGGTCACACCCACGCCCCGCCGCTGGCCCACGGTGTAGAACGGGACCCCGCGGTGCTCCCCGGCCGTGGATCCGTCCTCGCGCTCGATCCGGCCGGGGGTGGAGGGCACGCCGCGGCTGGTGAGCAGATCGCGATAGTCCCCGCCCGGCACGAAGCAGATGTCCACGCTGTCCGGCTTGTCCGCCAGCGGCAGGCCGGCCTCCCGCGCGATCGCGCGCACCTCGGGTTTCGTGAGGCCGCCCAGGGGAAAGAGCGTGCGCTGCAGCGCCTCCTGCCCCAGCGTGTAGAGGACGTAGGACTGGTCCTTCTCAGCATCCACGGCGGTGCGCAGGCGGAAGCGGTCGCCATCGCGCTCCACGCGCGCGTAGTGGCCCGTCGCGAGGCGGTCGACGCCCATCGCCAGCGCGCGCTGCAGGAGCACATCGAACTTCACATACTGGTTGCAGGAGAGGCAGGGGTTCGGCGTGCGGCCGTTCGCGTAGGCATCCACAAACGTGGAGATCACGTCGCGCTCGAACTCGCGTTCCATGTTCAGGGTGTAGTGCGGGATGCCGATCGCCTGCGCCGCGGCCCGAGCGTCGCCGACATCCTCGATGCCGCAGCAGGTGCGTCCGGACGCGAGCGCGGAGCCGTCTGCCTCCGTGTAGAGGCGGAGCGTGACGCCCACCACGTCATACCCCTGGCGGTGGAGCAGCGCCGCAGCGACGGCTGAATCAACGCCGCCGGACATGGCGACGAGCACACGCTCCGGCACGACCCAGCCTCCCCCGTGGCGCCCTCGCGCCGTCCTGCCCTCCAGTGTGCCCTATACTGGAAGCCTGCGCACCGGGAGTCCGGGCGCACTCACGAGGAGGCCGGGCTGACTATCGAATCCGACGTAGACGTCGAAGAGACCGAGGTCGAAGAGACCATCGCGTCCGACGCCCCTTCACTCGCGCCGGCAGACGCCGCCGAGTACGCCCATGACCTGATCGATGTCCTCGTCGACCGCCAGGCTTCTGACGTGGTGCTCCTCGACCTGAGCCGCCTCGCCGCCTTCGCTGACTTCTTCGTCATCGCCACCGCGGACAACATCCGCCAGGCCCGCGCCCTGGTGGACTCCGTGGATGTCGCCGCCCGCGAGCACAACGAGAACGCCACGGTGGAGGGCAGCGCCGACGAGGGCTGGATCCTGATCGACGCCGGGAATGGCGTGATCGTCCACCTCTTCTCCGTCGAGTCGCGGCTCTACTACAACCTCGAAGGCCTGTGGCGTCGTGCCCAGGAAGTCGTGCGCATCCAGTAGCCCCGACAGGCGCGCGGGATCAGTCCTGCGAACGGCTGAAGTGGTAAATGCGGCGGCGGTGCACATCCACCGCTGCAAGCACGGCGGCCGCGGACAACGGCACCAGCGTCAGCGCCTCCGAGGCGCGCACCAGCGAGACCGTCGCCGCACCCTCCCGCCCCTGCCCCGTCACGACCTGCCTGAGCACCTCCACCTCATCGATGAAGCGCGCGCAGGACGCCTCGCCCACGGGGCGTTCCTGGCGGTTGAGCTCCTGCAGGGCAGCGGCAGCGGTCAGCACCGGGACCAGGTCCACCAGCTGGCGCACCGCACTCCGGTGGATGCGCCGGTAGGATGCGTCGAACGCCGCCGCGTGTTGCTCCAGCCATGCCTCCACGTCCCCGCGTGCCGCCTCGAATGCCGCGGGCTCGAGGAAGTACTGGAGCGGGCTCAGCCGCTCCTGGAGCGCCGCTCGCCCCGCCTCCAGGTGCCCGTGGTCATCGACCACCGGGATCGCCGAGGCTGACTCGATCGACCGGATCAGATCCAGCGCCGCACCCCCACCGAGGTCGCGCATCCGCTCCCGGAGGATGGCCTGTGCGAACGCTTCCGGCGTGGGCCAATGGACCCTCAGGAGCCGGTCAAACGCATCGCGGTCACCGAGCACCAGCGAGCCTAGCGGCCCGGGGCGCTCGCGCACGAATGCCACCAGCTCGTCACGGGCATCCGCGCGCACCGGGCAGGGCGGATGCGGCGGGCACAGTGCCTGCACGCCCGCGACCACGTAGGACTCCGCCCGCGGTTCGGGCGTGCGGAAGGCCGGCGAGGCGTGCCACGCCTGTCTCGCGGCGTGCCGGAGCAGGTCCGGGGTAGCAATCGCTGCCCGCACCACCGCCAGCCAGGCCGGAAGCCGGCCGGGGACGCCGCCGCGGCGCAGCAGCACCACCCGCACGTCGGCTCGTTCTGCCTCAGGCGGGGTGCGCAGCGCCTCGTCCCACGCTTCGGCGTGCATGACCTCCACCGCGAACGGGGTGCCCGCATCATCGTGCAGGGTGCGGATCGTCGGGCTAGCTGATGGGACGAAGATCCTCGTCATGGCGTGGCTCCGGATGACGTCACCACCAGGGGAGTGCAGCGACTGGGCCATCCTGAACCCGACGGCCCGCGCTCCGTAGGCCGAGAAGAGTGAAGGAGGGTGGAGCCCGTGAGGAGATGGCGTAGAGGCTCAGTAAACCGAGTAGAGCGCCAGTGAACACCAGCATCGAAGCCAGTGAAGAACGCAGCGGGCGCCCCTCTCGGGACGCCCGTGCCGGTCAGAACAGAGGGCTGGCGGCTAGAGCTCGAACGTCCAGCGGTCCACGTCGCGCGGCCAGGCGGCCAGCGGCTGCCCCTCGAAGAAGATGCCGATCTCACGCTCGGCAGAGGCCGGGCTGTCGGAGCCGTGCACCAGGTTGCGGCCGATCTCCACGCCCAGGTCGCCGCGGATCGTGCCGGGGGCGGCCTCCGTCGGGCGGGTGGAGCCCATCGTCTGGCGGGCGGCGGCGACCGCGTTCGGCCCCTCGAACACCGCGGCGATGATCGGGCTGCTCGTGATGTAGTCGACGAGGCCGGCGAAGAACGGCTTGCCCTCGTGCTCGCCGTAGTGGCGCTTCGCCAGCGCCTCGTCCACCTGCAGCAGGCGGACGCCAACGGGCTTCAGGCCGCGCGCCTCCCGGCGGCGCAGGATCTCGAAGCCCAGACCGCGCTGCATCGCGTCCGGCTTCACCAGGATCAGGGTGCGTTCCATCTCGGCCATCTCGTCTCCTCGTCCCGTGGGGTCTTCGTGGTCAGGTGGTGCTAGCCGCGCGGTCGCGGCGGGGTGATCGAGGGCGGGCGCAGATACCGTGCGTCCACGCTCGCAGGATCGCCGTACGCCTGTCGCCGTCGAGCGAGCCGCACCAGGGCGACCGCGCGCGGCTCTGCCGCCGGTGCTGCCACAGTGTCGCCGCTCCGGCCCTCAGCGTCTCGCGCGGCAGTCAGCGCCTCCGGCGTCTCGCCGCACCACGTCGCCGGCGACGGGGCGATGCGCGCGACCTCCGCGGCCGCATCCAGCCGCGACGCGACCGAGGTCACCGGGGGCGCGTCCGGCCCGCCGTCCGTGAACGCCGCCCACGCCACGCCGGCGCGCCCGGCGTCATGCACGGCGATCACCGTGTGCCCGGGCACCATGTGCGGGAGCGCGTCCGCCTCCAGCCGGTCGATGCCCGCGAGCGGCACCTCGAGGCCTAGCGCGAGCCCCTGCGCGGTGGCGATGCCGGTGCGGACCTGGCCGTACTGGCCCGGCCCCACGTCCACGGCGATCCGGCCCACGGCGTCGCGCGAGACCCCGGCTTCCTCGAACAGCCCGTCGAGGCCCGCGAGCAGTTCCAGTGCGACCGTCTCGCGCACGCGCCAGGCGCGCACCGCGACCACCGCTCCGGCCTCGTCGAGCAGCGCGAGCGAGACATCGTCCGAGGCGGTGTCGATGCCGAGGTCGAGCGACTGGGGGGGGGGTTCAGCCACGAGCGCCCAACCCGTCCAGGATGCGGCGATATCGGTCGCCACTGGCGACGACCGTGATCCGTCGCTCCGAGGGGCTGCCCTCGGCGAGTTCGAGGACGATGAGCAGGTGCTCGGCGGGCAGCGCGTCCAGCCCCCGCTCCGGCCATTCGACCAGCAGCACGCCGTCGGCGGCCTGCTGGTCGAGCGCCAGGTCTTCGACCTCCTGCACGTCGGTGAGGCGGTAGAGGTCGGCGTGGTACAGACGGAGCGGGCCCTCGTGCCGCGTCATCAGCACGAACGTGGGCGAGGTGACGGCGCTCTCCACCTTCAACCCCTGGCCCACGCCCTGCGCCAGCGCGGTCTTGCCGGCGCCCAGCGTGCCCTGGAGCAGCACCACGTCCCCGGCGCGCAGCAACCGCGCGAGACGCCGGCCCAGGGCGCGCGTCTGGGCGACGCTCTTCGTCGTGATCACGGCGCGGTTGGCGGTGCTCATCGAGGGCGGGCGGCCTGTCGTATCTGGTCCCACCCGCGCCGGGGCGGCTCGTACGGCGCGCCGTCCTCGCCCCACACGGTGACCTCGCCAGGGTGCTCCGCGACGACACGGCCGATGAGCGTGACGGGGAGGTCGGTGCGGCTCAGCGACCCGAGGAGTTCGCCGGGGCCGCAGAGCAGGAGTTCGAAGTCCTCGCCCCCGCCCAGTGCCAGGTCCAGCGCCGCGTGCGTGCCGAGCAGGTCAACCGCCGCCGGGTGCAGCGGCAGCGAGCCCGCAGCCACCTGGATCCCCACGCGCGATGCCTTCGCGATGTGGCCCAGGTCCTGTAGCACGCCGTCCGAGACGTCCATCCCGCAGAGGACCCCGGCCGCCGCGGCGGACTGGCCCAGCGCGACCCGCGCCCGAGGATGTCGATGCGCCCGCAGCAGCGGCTCGGCCGCCCGCTCGGCCGTCCGGCCCGCCTCGATCAGCGCGAG
>PHBR01000105.1 GCA_002840675.1 Chloroflexi bacterium HGW-Chloroflexi-9 | reverse complement strand
CCACTGTCGCGACGACCACCGCCGCCACCGCCGCCGTAGCCGCCGCCGCCGTAGCCGCCGCTACCACCGCCGCCGCCGTAGCCGCCGCCACCACCGCCGCGGAAGCCACCGCCGCTCTCACGCGGCTGCGCCTCGTTCACCTTCAGCGCGCGGCCACCGAAGTCCTGGCCGTCCAGGGCGGCGATTGCCGCGCGTGCGCCGTCGTCCTCCATCTCCACGAAGCCGAAGCCACGTGGACGCCCGGTCTCACGATCCTTGAGCAGGTGGCACGAAATGACCTCGCCGTACTGGGCGAAGAGCGCGGACACGTCCTCCTCCGAGGCATTGAACGGCAGATTTCCGACGTAAATCCTCTGGCTCACGCAACCAACACTTCCAGCCGGTGGGTGACCGGCGCCAACTACCGGGATCGCCCCGGAACGTGGGTCACCTCAGATTCTCGCTGGTCGTGCAGATGAGGCCGCCGGGAGGGTCTGAGTCGGCGACAATCTAGCATTTTGCATGGCGATTCGGTGGCGGTTCTGACGTCCGTTGACGCCCCGCGAACGTTCGTTCTAGCGTGATCGTCCCAGGACGGACGGACGACGTGGGACGCGACGGTTTCTCCCTGCCCCCGCGCATCGCGCACTTCGACCTCGACTCGTTCTTTGTCGCGGTCGAGCGTGTGCGTGACCCGGGCCTCCGCGGCCTTCCGGTGCTGATCGGCTACGACGGCCCCCGGGGCGTCGTCTCCACCGCCTCGTACGAGGCGCGCGTGTTCGGCTGCCGTTCCGCGCAGCCGATGGCGGTGGCGTTGCGACTGTGCCCGCAGGCGGTTGTGGTCAGGCCCGACCACGAGGCGTACATGGAGGTGTCCGGCCGGTTCCACGCGCTGCTGCGCGAGATCTCCCCGGTGGTGGAGTCCGCCGGTATCGACGAGGCGTATGCGGATCTCACCGGCCTCGGGCTGGCGCCGGACGCCGCGCGCGTCGCCGCGGAGGCGTTGCGGACGCGCGTCCGCCGGGAGCTGGGCATCGCGGTCTCGGTGTGCATCGCGGGGTCGAAGACGACGGCGAAGGTGGGCTCCGACCGTGCCAAGCCGGACGGGCTGATCGAGGTGCCCGTCGGCGGTGACGCCGCGTTCCTGGCGCCGCTGCAGATCCGCGACCTGCCGTTCGTGGGGCCGAAGTTCGGCGAGGCGCTGGCGCGTGCCGGCATCCGCACGATCGGCCAGGCCGCCGCGCTCGACCCGAAGTACCTCGCCAGCCGCTTCGGTGCGGGCGGGGAGGCGCTGGCGGACCGCGCGAGGGGCATCGACCACGCGCCGGTGCGCGCCGGGGGCCGGGAGCAGAAGCAGATCTCGCGCGAGAGCACGTTCGCCACGGACATTACCGACATCGCGGAGTTACGGCGCGTCCTCCAGCGGCACGCGGAGCGCGTGGGCACGGACCTGCGCGCGCACGGCAAGCGGGCGCGGACCGTGAGCCTGAAGTTGCGCTGGCTGGACTTCACCACGCTCTCGCGCAGCCGCACACTCGACCGGCCGTTCCAGGCGACGCACGTCATCCTGGAGACGGCGCGCGAACTCCTGGACGAGACGGTCGCCGCCGAGGGCTTCCATCCGGTGCGGCTGATCGGCCTCGGTGTCACCAACCTCGTGGACGACGCCATGCAGCTCGGCCTCGGCGACCTCGCGCCCGGCGGTGGCACGCCGGAGGTGCTCCGTGACGAGCGGCTCGACCATGTGCTGGACGACCTGCGCACGCGCTTCGGCGATCACTCGGTGACGCGCGGGCTGTAGTCGTCGCGTCCGGCGGAATCGCTCGAACCTTCCGAAGACTGCCGAAGCCTCGCGGGACACTGTCACATCCGGCAGGGTTCCTTTCCTGTGCGAAGCGCACGAAACCCCGGCGAATCCCCTCAATCCCTGCATTGTCCCTGCGCGTCTCCACGTTGAGTCTGCCCGCAAGGGAGGGCATGACATGCGCACGCGCACGATCGCGAACACCGACGTTGAGGTCTCCGAGGTTGGCTTCGGGGTGTGGACCGTCGCCGCCGGGTGGTGGGGTCACTACTCGGACGAAGATGCCGTCTCCCTGCTCCGCCAGGCATACGACCGGGGCGTCACCTTCTTCGACACCGCCGACACCTACGGCAACGGCCGCGGCGAGACGCTGATGGCGCTGGCCTTCCCCGGCTCCGACCGCGACGAGATCACGATCGGCGCAAAGTTCGGCTACGACTGGCAGACGCGCGACCCGCGCAACGCCGGCCAGCGTGAGGCGCCGCACCGCTTCGACCTCGCCTTCCTCGAGCAGTCGCTGGAGGCGTCCCTGCGCCGCATGGGCACCGACCGCATCGACTTCTACCAGGTGCACAACCCGCGCATGGCGCACCTGATGCGCGACGACATCTGGACGTTCCTGGACCGCGCGAAGGCAGCCGGCAAGGTTCGCTCGGTCGGCGTTGCCCTCGGACCCGCGATCGGCTGGGCGGAGGAGGGCGTCTACGCGCTGGAGCACCTGCCGATCGATGGCGTGCAGATGATCTACAACGCGCTGGAACTGGACCCCGGCCGCGAGTTGATCGCCGCCGCGGAACAGCACGGCAAGAGCCTGGTGGTCCGCGTCCCGCATTCCTCCGGGATGCTGGAGGGCCGCTACACGGAGGACACCGTCTTCCCGGAGCACGACCACCGGCGCCACCGTCCTCGGACATGGCTGGTGGAGGGCATCCGCAAGATCGAGCGGCTGCGCTTCCTGGAGCAGGAGAATGGCTGCACGCTGGGTCAGGCGGCGCTGCGGTACGTGCTGCACTCGCCCGCGGTCGTCTCCGCGCTGCCGAACATCTACGACCGCGCGCAGCTCGCGGAGTTCGCCGCAGCCTCCGATGCCCCGGACATCACCGACCGGCAGGCGGCCATCGTCGAGCAACTGTTCGAGGAGAACTACGGGCTCCCCCGTGAGACGGCGGCGGCGACCTCATGACCACGCTGGACTCACGGCCGCGGCCGTCCGCCGGCGACCTGGACGAGACCACGCGCGCGCTGCTGGACGTGATGCAGGAGGACTTCCCGCTCACGGCTCGCCCCTACGCGGCGCTCGGCGAGCGCCTGGGGCTGACCGAGGGCGAGACGCTGGCCCGGCTGCGCGAGGCGCGCGAGGCTGGCGTGGTGCGTCAGGTCTGTGCGATCTTCGACACGAAGGCGCTGGGTTACTCCTCCGCACTGGTGGCGATGAAGGTGGCCCCGGAACGCCTCGCGAAGGCCGCCGCGGTGATCAACGCGCACCCGGGCGTGTCACACAACTACAAGCGCAACCACGACTTCAACATGTGGTTCACCGTGGCGATGCCGCCCGGCGCCGACCTGGACGCCGTCATCCAGCGCCTGCATGACCTTGCCGGTGCGGAGTCGACGCGGCCGATGCCGACGCTCCATCTGTTCAAGATCGGCGTGACGCTCGACATGAGCGGCGAGCGCGCGCTGACCACCAAGAGCGAGCCCGAGTACACGGAGGAACGGCGCGCGGTCGCCCTCCAGCACGCCGTGACCGAGACGGACATCGCCTTCATCCGCGCGACGCAGGTCGACCTCGTCGACACCGAGGAGCCGTTCGAGGCGGTCGCGGCGACGCTGGGCTGGAGCGTGGAGCAGGTCTTCGAGCACGCGCGCGGGATGGCGGAGCGCGGCCTGATCCGGCGCTTCGCGGCGATCCTCAACCACCGCGCCGCCGGCTTCCGCGCGAACGGCATGGCGGTGTGGAGCGTGCCTCAGGAGCAGATCGATACGTTCGGGCGCGCCGTGGCCGGGTACAAGAACATCTCGCACGCTTACCAGCGCCCGACCTACCCGGACTGGCCCTACTCGGTGTTCTCGATGATCCATCACCCGAAGGTCGCGGGCGTGGAGGCCACGGCGGAGGCGCTGTCCGCGGAGACCGGCATCACCGACTACCGCATCCTCTACTCCACGACCGAGTTCAAGAAGATCCGGCTGCCCTACTTCACGCCGGAGTACGACCGCTGGGAGGCCCTGTGTGCCGCCGTCGCGGCGGAGGAAGCCCGATGACCACCACCGACCACCCGCACGCCGCCTCGGCGTCCCCGCACGCGCCACACGGCGCGCCCGGGCCGATCCCGACCGGCGCCTCCGAACGTCCGGCCGCACGTGGCGTCCAGAGCGTGAAGTTCACGTTCTTCCGCGTCACGGATGAGGTGCGCCGCGGCCCCGCCTCCGACCGGGCCGCGCTCGGCGCCGCGCTGACTGAGGTGCTGGAGGCGTCCGCGGACGCCATGCTCACGCGCGTCTACTCCACGGTGGGCACGCGCGCCGATGCGGAGTTCCTGGTGTGGCAGGCGCACGACGACCTGCGGCCAATCACGGATTGGCACGCGTCCCTGCTGCGGACGCCGCTCGCCGGGCGTCTGGCCGTGACGCACTCGTACCTCTCGATGACCATGCGCTCGCTCTACACGAACGAACTGCACGCGGGGAGCGAGCAGCGCACGCGGCTCCGCACGGACGGGGGTGTGGACGAGTACCTGTTCGTCTACCCGATGGCGAAGACGCGCGAGTGGTACGCGCTGCCCGCGGTGGACCGGCAGCGAATGATGAACGAGCACATCGCGGTCGGCCACAAATACCACGGCATCAAGATCAACACGACGTACTCGTACGGCCTGGACGACCAGGAGTTCGTCGTCGCGTTCGAGGGCAACGATCCGGGCGAATTCCTCGCGCTGGTGCGCGAACTGCGCGACTCGGACGCCTCCCGCTACACGCTCTTCGATACGCCCATGTTCACATGCCGCCGCCTCGACCTTGAGGCGCTCGCGGGCCACCTCGGTCTCCTCGCGGAGTGACCGAGGCGCACCCGTTCGCCAACGCCAGGGAGGGTGCTGAGGCGCAGGCGCGGGCGGCGTTTGCGGGTACTGCGCGGGCCGACCTACACTCGTCAAACCTCACGAGTGCGGACATGGTTTCGATAGATTTTATCGGCATCCGGTCCGCCGATGCCACGGAGACGCGAGTGGCCACCACCCCCACCTCATCGTCCGATGCCACGTCCGCTCCGCGCGCCGAACCGGCACGCCGGCGCTCCCGCTGGGTCAGCCTGGCGCGGGCCTGCGAGATCCTCGGTGTGAACGAATCGACCGTCCGCCGCTGGGCGGACTCCGGTGAGATCCAGGTGTTCCGCACCCCGGGTGGCCATCGCCGGTTTGCGGAGGACGAGTTGCTCGCCCTCGTGGACAGCGGTGGCCGCCAGCCGCAGCGCGAACTCGGCCCCGCCGCCGTCTCCCGCGTCCGGCGCCAGTTGCACTCCGGCAAGCCGGAAGCGGCGTGGTACCGGGGGATCGACCAGGACGAGCGCGACGCGCTGCGCCCGCTGGGTCGCCGCCTCGTCGAGATCGTGGACGACTACCTGGCCCGCCGCAGCCGCCGCTCCGACCTCGAAGAAGAGGTCGGCGAGATCGGCCGCGAGTACGGGCGGGAGTTGCTGCGGCGCGACATGCCGCTGTCACAGGCGACGCAGGCGTTCACCTTCTTCCGCCGTTCGCTGGACGAGACCGCGAAGCAACTCTCGGAGCGGAACCGCCTGACGGCGGAGGAGTCTGCGACCGCGCGCGAGCAGATCGCCGGCCTCGCGGACCGCGTCCTCCTCGGGCTGATCGAGGCGTACGACTCCTAGCGGGCGTTACACGGCATTGTTGACTGAATTACTCGTGTTTGGGATCGTGGATTGCTGAGCGAGAGGCGGGGGCCGGTGGGTTACTACCCCATCTTCCTGGAGGTCGGCGACAAGCCCGTGCTGCTGGTGGGCGGCGGCCACGTCGCGCTCGAGAAGATCGGCCGTCTCGTCGACTCCGGCGCGGCCGTGACCGTGGTCGCTCCCGACCTCCTCCCCCCTGTCCGCGCCTTCGTGGACGCGGGCCGCGCGCGCTGGCTCTCCCGTCCGTTCGAGGCCGGCGACACTGCCGGCTACGACCTGGTGATGGTGGCGACCGACGACGGCGAGGTGAACCGCACCGTGGCGGATGAGGCGCGCTCCCGCGGCATTCTCGTGAACGCCGCCGATGACGTCGCCAACTGTGACTTCATCCTCGGCTCCCTCGCACGCAAGGGTGACCTGCAGATCACGGCCTCCACCGGCGGTGGCAGTCCGGCGATGGCGCGGTGGCTGCGCGAACGGCTGGAGGAGTTCCTGAGCGACGACGTCCAGGCGCTCGGCGACCTGCTCGCCGAGGTGCGGCGGGATGTCCGTGTGATGGACCGCGAGTGCGCCGCGAGCTGCACGCGCACGAAGACCCCGCCCCCGCTGCTCTGCGAAGAGTGCCCAAACCGCATCCCCGCCGACCGCTGGCAGGAGGCGATCAACGGCGGCGTTTACGAGCTCGTGCGTGCCGGACGGCGGGACGAGGCGCGCGCGATGCTGATCGCCGGCCTCGGGCGTACGGCGCTGACGCCGGCGCCGTGGTGGGATACGTCCCGGACGGAGGCCTCGCGGTGATCACGCTTGCCGGCATCAGCCACCACACCGCGACGCTGAAGGTGCGCGAGCGCCTGACGGTGTCGGAGGAGGACGCGCCGCTGCTGCTGCAGCGCGCCCGTGACCACTTCGGGCGCGGCGCGGCGCTGCTGACCACCTGCAACCGCCTGGAGCTGTACCTCGGCGGCGAGCACGAGGCCGCGGAGGTGCTCGCCTTCTTCGCGCAGGCCACCAGCACCCCGACCGAGACGGTCGACCGCCACGTCCGCGTGCGGCACGGGGCGGAGGCGATCCGCCACCTGTACGGCGTGGCGTCCGGCATCGACTCGATGGTCCTCGGCGAGACCGAGGTGCTCGGGCAGGTGCGCTCTGCGTTCTCGCGCACGGTGAAGGCGGAGACGGACGACGCCGTGATCTCGCGGCTGTTCCACACGGCGATCCGCACCGGCCGCCGCGCCCGCACCGAGACCGCGATCTCCACCCACGCTCTCTCTGTCTCCTCGATCGCCGCGCAGCAGGCGCGCGCGCTCTTCGACGACCTCAGCCGCGCCACCGTGCTCGTGATCGGCGCGGGCGAGGCGGGGCAACTCGCCGCGCAGGCGTTGGCGGCGCACGGGGTGCAGGACATCCTGGTCACGAATCGCACGTTCGCCCACGCGGAAGCACTGGCCAACGAACTCGAGGGCCAGGCGCTCCCGTTCGAAGACCTCGCCGACGCACTGGCATCCGCGCAGGTGGTGGTCTCTGCCTCGGCGTCGCCGCTGCCGCTGGTAGACGCCGCGATGCTCCGAGGGGTGATGGAGCGCCGTGACGGCGCTCCGCTGCTCGTCGTGGACATCGGCGTGCCGCGCGACTTCGATCCTGCCGTGCGCGACCTCCCCGGTGTCGCTTACCGCGACCTGGACGACCTGCAGGCGATCGCCGACCGCAACGCGGAGGCGCGCCGGAGCGAGGTCGAAGCCGTGCAGGCGATCGTCGACGTCGAGACCGTGCGTTTCCTCGACTGGTGGGAGCAGCTGCAGGTCGTCCCGACGATCTCCGCGCTCACCGAGCGGTCGGAGGCCCTCCGTCGCGCCGAACTCGCGAAGACGTTGCGCCGCCTGAAGGTCAGCGACGAGGATCGCGCGCACGTGGAGGAACTGGTGGACGTGCTGACGAAGGCCGTTGTGAAGCAGATCCTCGCGGACCCAATCCACGTGCTGCGCGAGCGCGGCGACCGCGACGTCTACCTGGATGCTGTGCGCACCCTGTTCCGGCTCACGCCGCCCGGCGCCGAATGACCGCCCCGCACCTCCGCATCGCCACGCGGGGCTCCGCGCTGGCCCTCGCACAGACCGCGCTCGCCGCGGACGCGCTGCGCGCCGCGTTGCCCGGGGCGACCGTGGAGATCGTCACCATCACGACGCAGGGTGACCGCGACCGCGCCACGCCGCTCCGCGTCCTGGGCGGCCAGGGCGTCTTCGTCGCTTCCGTGCGCGAGGCGGTCCTCGACGGCCGCGCCGACATCGCGATGCACTCGCTGAAGGACATGCCGACGGCACCCGTGGAGGGCCTCACCATCGGCGCGATGGTGGAGCGCGCGGACCCGCGCGATGTCCTGGTTGGCCGCAACGGTGCGCGCCTCGCCGACCTGCCCGAGGGGGCGCGCATCGGCACCAGCGCCACCCGCCGCCTCGCGGTGCTGCGCGCCCTGCGGCCGGACCTC
>PHBR01000104.1 GCA_002840675.1 Chloroflexi bacterium HGW-Chloroflexi-9 | reverse complement strand
TTCCGATCTTGCATCGGTTCACGGACACGCAACGCTTCCCGATCTCGGTGGAGGAGGCGTGGGACTTCTTCTCCGACCCGCGCAACCTGGCCGTGATCACGCCGCCGGACATGGCGTTCGAGGTGTCCTCCGACCTGCCGGCGCGGATGCACCCGGGGATGATCGTGGCCTACCGGGTGCGACCCCTTGCCGGGGTACCGGTGAACTGGGTGACGGAGATCACGCACTGCGTGGAGGGCGTGCTGTTCGTGGATGAGCAGCGCTTCGGCCCGTACCGGTTCTGGCACCACCAGCACCATTTCAAGGCGGTGCCGGGCGGGGTGGAGATGCGAGACATCGTCCACTACGACGTGGGCTTCGGGCCGCTCGGCGACCTCGTGGACCTCGCGGTCGTGAAGGCGCGCGTCCACCGGATCTTCGAGTTCCGGGGCCGCGTGCTGGAGCACCGCTTCGGCGTGCTCCCGGCGCACGCGTACTAGGGAGCACCGCCAGGGCGGGCGTGGGGCGGCGACAGCGGTCGCCCTCCAGGTCTCGCCCCGGGTGTATCCTGTCGCCATGGACGACAGCGAGCCGACGATCCAGTTCACCGACGGGGCCTACGCCAAGCTTTCACAGGTGATCGACAACCACCCCAACCCCGTGGCGGGGTTGAAGTTGCAGATCTCGGAGCGGGTCGAAGGCCAGTTCCGCCATCTCCTCAGCCTGGTCGAGGCGGGTGCCGAGGATCCCGGCGATGTCGAGATCGAGACGTCGGACGGCATCATCGTCTTCGTCCCGGCGCACGACGTGCGGTACGTGAACGGCCTGACGATCCACTACTTTGATGACGGCGCCGGCAACGCCGGCCTGGAGTTCCGGAACCCGAACCCGGTGTGGTTCGACCCGCGCGAGTTCCAGCTGCAGGAGCTGTTCGACCAGCACATCAATCCGCAGATCGCTTCGCACGGCGGCATGCTGTCGCTGCTGGGTGTCGTGGACCGCACGGCCTACGTGCGGTTCGGTGGTGGCTGCGTCGGCTGCGGGATGATCAACGTCACCCTGAAGCAGGGGGTCGAGGTCGCCGTGAAGGAGACGATCCCGGACATCGACGAGATCGTCGACATCACGGATCACGCCTCCGGCGAGAACCCCTTCTACCAGCCCGCCAAGAAGTAGCGCCCTATTCGATCTCGAAGTCGAGCCGCGCGTGCGCGTCGCGCAGCGCCTGCTCCACGTCCGCCGGCGAGCCGCCCCGCGCGAAGATGAAGCCGAGGTACTCCGTGCCCTCCGGCAGCGGTAGTACGCGCCCACCGGGGTGGATCGAAATCGTCACGGAGTCGATGAGCGGGACCGCCTCCGCTTCCGCGACGCCGTGGACGGCGTGCAGTGTGCCGGCGCGGGGGATCGGGATCATCATCACGCCGGCCGCCGTGGACTCGCGCTCGTAGGACGGGACATCGAGGCCGGTCGCGTGCCTCAGCAGGATCTCCTCCAGCGACATGCCGGTGCCGAAGGAGAGCGTGCGCGCGCACAGCCCGCCGATCGAGCGCGCCGCGATGTCGATCGGGTACCACTGGCCCTCGTGCAGTCGGAGTTCGGCGTGCACCGGCCCGGTGTCCAGGCCAAGCGCGCGACAGGCCGCCTCGGTCGTCGTCAGCAGCGAGCGCTGGTCGCTCTCCGAGAGGCGCGAGGGCGTGACGTAGATCGTCTCCTCGAAGTACGGCCCGACGAGTGGGTCCGGCTTGTCGAAGACGGCCAGCGTCCGCAGCCGGCCGCCGTCCAGCAGCCCCTCTACCGACACCTCGATGCCCGGGATGTAGCCCTCCACCAGCACGCGGTCGGCGAGCGGCGCGCCGCACTGCTCGCGTGCTTCCGGGGTGACGAGGATCGCGCGGATGCGCTCGAAGGCGGCGACGAATGCCGCCTCGTTGTCCGCGCGGATCACGCCCTGGCTCGCCGCGAGCGCGAGCGGCTTCAACACGACGGGGTAGGTGACGGCGCGTGCTGCTTCGCGCGGGTCGGCCTCGAGCGGCACGACAACGGCGTCCGGGGAGGGCAGCCCGGCGGCAGCGATGCGCTGGCGGAGGAGCGCCTTGTTGCGCGTCGCCTCCACGGCCCCGACCGAGTTGTACGGAAGTTCGAGGCGGCGGGCGGCGCGGGCGGCGAGCAACTGCCCGCCGTCGTCCACCGCGACGATCGTGTCCAGCGGGTGCAGCGTCGCGTACGCCTCGATCTGCGTCGCGCCCAGGTCCGGCTCGTCGAAGTCGAGTTCCACGAGGCGCCCCGCGGACTCGTCCTGGAGCGGGTTGCGTCGGTCCGTACCGACGACGACGTCCACGCCCAGCCGGCCAGCCGCCTCCATGAAGTCGGGCGCGCGGTAGGAGGCGGAGGGGATGAGGAGCATCACGCGGGACATCGGGGGCGCTCCGGTCGGGGAAGCACAGACGCCGGCCCTCGCAGGCCGGCGTCTGAAACGGTCATTGCGAGACGCGTCGCCTAGTGGGCGCCGCCGCCGCAGGCACAGCCGCCGCCACCGGACTGGGCGTTCGGGGCCGTGATCTGGAAGCCCTGCTGCATCACGTCCTCGATGTAGTCGATCGAGGCGTCCGAGAGGACCGGCGCGGAGGCGGGGTCGACGACGAACTTGAGGACGCCGAACTCCATGACGGCGTCGTCCTCGCGGGCCTCGTCCAGGCCCATGCCGAAGCGCGGGCCGGAGCAGCCGCAGCCGCCCTCGGCGATAAAGACGCGGATCGCCTGGCCGGTCTCGGCCGCGCGCTCCCCGATCAGGCTGCTGAGGCGCTGCTGCGCGATGTCGGTGACGGTGAGGTTCATGCGTGCCTCCGTGGCGGGTGCGGCGCCAGGCGTTTTGACAGCCGCGCCTTCCCCATCATGCCGCGCCCGCGCCGCCCTCGCAACCGGTGTAGACAACTCCTTTGACTCAGGCGTAGATCGGCGTGATCCCTGAGGCCGCCTGTGGAGGAAGCAGATGCTGACTCGCCCCTTCGCTATCGCTGTGCTCGCCGCGTGCGCGCTGCTCCTCAGCGGGTGCGAGTTGTTCGAGGGCGAGGGCGACCTGATCGTCCCACCGGCGGACGGGCAGGTCGCCGGTGTGGTCACGATCAATGGTGTCGGAGCCTCCGGCGTCACTGTGTCGATGAGTACCGGGCGGACCGCGACCACAGATGGCTCCGGGAGATTCACCTTCGATCAGGTGCTGGCGGGGGCATACACCGTCACGATCTCCGGCTTCCCAGCCGATGTCGCGTTCCCCTCGACCACCCAGGCCGTTGTGGTCGCCACGCCCAACCAGGTCGTGAACATGACGTTTGCCGGCCTGCGCATCGCCGGCGTTGCTACGCCGACGCCCACGGCCACGCCGGCCCCCCCGGTGGCGGACGGGCCGTGGGAGGCGATCCTGGAGGGCGGCGAGACGGTGAGCGACCCGCTCCGGACGATCGTGCGAGGGCAGGTGATCGTGTTCGTGCTGGACGGCGTGCCATTCGCCATCGACGGCCTGCAGGTCGTGGAGGCACACCAGCCGTTCTGCGCCTACACCCATGTGCACGGCGGGCCGATCCGGTCGATCGTGCCTGCGAGCGACGGCCGCCATGTCGACCGCGCGGAGCACCTGGGCGAGTGCGGCTACGGGCCGCCGGACTTCCGGATCATCCGGGACCCGCGCTAGCGCTTCGCGATCACCTCGAGGATCGCTGCGCCGTAGCGCTGCACGCGCGCCTCGCCGAGGCCCCAGATGCCGAGCAGCCCGCGTTCGTCGCGCGGCTTCGTGCCGGCGATCTCCCGCAGCGTGCGGTCGGAGGCGATGACGTAGGCCGGCACGTTCTCTTTACGCGCCTGCTCGCGGCGCCAGGTGCTGAGCGCCTCGAAGAGTGCGGGGTCGGCCACCACCGGCTCGGGCGCGGTCGCGCGGGAGACCGGGCGCTCGCGCGTGCCGGACCGGGAGGGGCGAGGCGACGGGCGGCGCTCGTCCGGGGCGCCGGGGAGCGGACGCGCCCGCGGTGGGCGCCGGCAGTTGTCGCAGTTGCCGCAGCGCGTGTCCGGCTGCTCGCCGAAGTAGCGCAGGATGACCTCGCGCCGGCAGCCCTCCGTGTCCGCGTACTCGGTCATGTCGCGCAACCGCTGCAGTGCGTAGGCGCGGTGCCGCTCGATCGCGGAAGCGTCGATGCTGGCGCGCGGGTCGAAGGAAGTGACGCGTAGCGAGGCGGCGTCGATGAGGCCGGAGTCGCGCAGGACGGAGACGACGATGGCGTACTGCTCGTCGTCGGCAATCGCGAGTGGGAGGCGGCCGTCCTGCGGGTCGGCGACCTGCACCCAGCGCTCCCAGGTGCGTCGCACGGCGTCCTCGCCGGGATGGGCCTGGAAGATGTGCCGCCGGCGCATGTTCACGTCCGCCGGCGCGAACAGCAGTACGCACTCCGCCGGGTCGCCGTCGCGCCCGGCGCGCCCGGCCTCCTGGTAGTACGCCTCGAGGCGGGGCGGGAGGTTGAAATGCACGACATAACGCACATCGGGCTTGTCGATGCCCATCCCGAAGGCGACGGTGGCGACCACGACCGGGGTCTCGCCGAGCGTGAAGCGCCGCTGCGTCGCCGTCCTCAGATTCCGGTCGAGCCCGGCGTGGTACGGCTCGGCGCGCACGCCCGCCGCCGCGAGGCGTGCCGCGAGCGTCTCGACGCCGTCGCGCGTGGCCGCGTAGACGATGCCGGAGGCGTCGCCCTTTGCGCGGGCGTAGTCCAGCAGCCAGCGTGTCCGATCTTCGACACCCGCGATCGACTCGACGGCGTACGAGAGGTTGGGGCGGTCGACGGTCGTGACGATCTGCTCGGCGGTGCCGGTGATGCCGAGGCCCAGCGCGATGTCGCGCCTGACGCGCGGGTTTGCGGTGGCGGTGAGGGCGAGCGTGCGCGGGTTGCCCAGGCGTTCGCGCACGCCACCCAGCAGCAGGTAGTCGGGGCGGAAGTTGTGCCCCCACTCGGAGATGCAGTGCGCCTCGTCGATCGCGAGGAGGTTCACGCCCGCCGCGCGGAGGCCATCCGTGAAGCGCGTGTTCTGGAAGCGCTCCGGCGCGACGTACAGGAGTTTCACGCGCCCGCTCACGAACTCCAGGTAGCGCCGGTTCTGCTCCGCCCGGTCGAGGTTGGAGTTGATGAAGGTCGCCGGCACGCCGGCGGTCTGGAGCCCCTCCACCTGGTCCTGCATCAGCGCGATCAGCGGGGAGACCACGACCGTCCGCCCGACCTCCAGTGCCGGGAGGACGAAGCAGAGGCTCTTGCCGGTGCCGGTGGGCATGACCGCCACCACGTCGTGACGGGCGAGGGCGGTGAGGACGCGCTCCTGGCCGCCGCGGAAGTCCGGGTAGCCGAAGACCTCGCGCAGGCGGGCGCGATACGCCTCGACGTTGTCCGGGAGGGCGGAGGCGGTCGCGATCGGGCGGGCCCCGGCGCCGTCATCGGGCGGGGGTAGGTCTGGCATCGCGCCGCACTCCGGGCACGCCGGGGCGTCCGGCGGTACCGGCGCGTCGCACTCCGCGCAGCGATCGGTCAAGCGAGGGCGTCCTTCGCACGGGCGGCCGGGTGGGCGGCTGGGGCTGCCATCGTACCGCGGTCGCCCGGGAGCGCCCCGCGTGACGCGACGCTGGTTTGACCGCCTCCGGCCGCACGAGGAACATCGATGCGGGCGCGCAACGGTGTCGCGGGCGACCGCGACGGGCCGCGAGAGGATCAGCGATGCGACACGCGCCAATCCGGTGGGCCGGGCTGCTGGTCGCCTCGGGCGCGCTGCTCCTCGGCGCGTGCGCAAGCAACGAGGCCGCCACGCCCTCCCCGACGCCGATCGCCACGGCCACCCTCGCCGCGACGGGCACCGCGACCGCGGGCATCGAGACGGTGCGCGAGGCGGACCTGTCCGACATCGCGCTGATCGGCCCGATCATCGACCACTTCGGGGGCGGCGAGATCGAGCCGGCCCGCACGACCTATGCCGACCTCACGGACGACGGGGTGGAGGAGGCGGTGATCTTCGTCGAGTCTGGCGGCACGCAGGGCGACCTGGGCATCGCCGTCCTGCATGTGCAGGACGGCGTGGCGAGCGTCCTCGGCTACGTCAACGGCTCCGGGCGCGTCGAACTGGTGCTGCCCGAGGCGGGGGGTGGCACGATCGTCAGCCGAGAGGGGATCTGGGCGCCCGGCGACGCCGAGTGCTGCCCCTCGCAGTTGCGCGAGCGCTTCTACGAGTGGGACGGCACGGCGTTCGTGGTCACGGTCGATCAGGTCATCGACAACCCGGACCGCTAGTAGCGGGCGCTACTCCGCCGCCACGCCCCAGACGATCTCCGACTCGACGTCACCGACGAAGGCGGCGACGCCGACGCGCGCGGGGCGGCACGGGTTGAGCGGGCCATACGTGAGTTCGTCCGCGGACACCTCCAGCGCCGGCTCTGCGCCGCGCCCGCACTCGTCCTGGTAGATGCGGTAGCCGTCCACCTCGTCTGCGGACGCCGCCCAGGTGATGGAGATGCGGCCGGACTCGGCCTCACCGAGCGGGACGGGCTCGTCAAGGTCGGGGATGCGGCCGGTGATCACGACATCGGTCGGCGCGGCGGGGGCGCCGGCGGCTGGGGTTGCGGTACTGGTGGGGCTCGTTGTGGCGATGGCGGTGGCCGTGGGCGCGGCGGTCGCCGTCTCGGTGGCGGCGGGCGAAGCCGTGGGGGTGGTGGTCGGGTCGGCGTCGTCGCTGCAGGCGACCGCAAACCCGAGGGCCAGCGTGACGCCGGCCAGGAGCAGCACACGTCGGAGGGCAGAGGAGAGCATGGGACGCCTTTCGAGATGGCTCCGGTTCGGTGGAGCGCTCAATCCAGCGTAGGCAGCCGACCGCACGAGGCCGTCACAGCCCCAGGTCGCGCGCGGCTGCCTCCATCTCTCGCCGCTCGGCGGCATCGAGGTCGGCGAGCACACGCTCGAGCGCCTGGGCGCAGCGCGCCGGCTCCACCAGCATTGCCTCGGACAACACGGATCGCAGCGTCGAGTGCCCCCAGGGCGAGCGAGGGCGCTCGAAGAACCGCGGTTCCAGGCGGCGCGCGTAGGCGGCGACCATCCGCCGGTCCTGCTCGATGCGGGTGACCAGCGCCGAAAGGGTGGGGGCGGCGTACATCAGTGCGCCGATGGCTGCCGGGTGGGTGTCGACGCGTCCGTCCGGGGCATTCGACCCGGCGGCGACCGCCGCGCAGGTCGCCCCCGCCAGTTCCAGCAGCACCGCCAGCGAGGCGACCCGCTCCCGGGGCGTGCGTCCCTCCGTGTCCCGGTCGTCCGCGCGCGGCTCGCCGATGTGGCGCAGGGCGACCGAGATCCGGCGGTGGAGCTCGCCGCTGGCCTCCTCGAGCGTTTCGAGCGGCAGGTCATCGAACTCCGCGGGGTGATCCATGGTGCTGGCTCCGCGCGCGCATCGGCTAGGCGCTGGCTATCCTACCGGCGTGAGCGACATCGGGATCCTGAAGCATGCGGCGATCCTCGCCGCCCTCGTCATCAACCTCTGGTTCGGTGGCGACCTGGTCGAGGCGTGGGCCGGGCACACGGCCCGCACGGTCTTCGAACTGATGCTGATCCTGGGCTGGATGACGCTGGTGCTGGGGATGCGGGCACCGCTCCCACGCCTGCCGTGGCGGCGGCGCAAGGACGACGAGGGCGAATCCTAGATACGCTCAAGTGCCAACGCGCTTGCCGGTGTGTTACGATGTTCGTTATCCGGAGTGGAGTCTCCTAGTCTGCGCACCCGCAGGGGACCCCGAAGCTCAGGTCACCGATCGGTCTCCCCAACGATCGCCCTGGACTTTTGCCGACCGGTAGTCACGCGTTGGGTCGTAGCCTGGGGAGGCTGCATGTCTTCATTTGTCCCGGTTTCGCTCCTCGTCACGTTCTCGGTGACGGTGGACTCTCAGATCGCCGGAGCGGTGATCGTCGGTCTGTGCACGATTGCCGCAGCGGTGATCGGTGTGCTGCTCCAGCGTCGAACTCAATGACGGCAGTCCGCCGTTGGTAGAAGCGTTCGCGGACGGGCACCTCGATGCCCTCTATGAGCGGTCGGCCCCCGGCCGCATCCTCCGCGTGCGCTCGACCGATGTCCCCACGCCGCGCGTCCACCTGCTCCGCACTACGGAAGGCAACCTCGGGCTGGTCGCCGCCTCGGTGCCGCG
>PHBR01000103.1 GCA_002840675.1 Chloroflexi bacterium HGW-Chloroflexi-9 | reverse complement strand
GCAGGAGCGGCAGCGGGCGCTGCAGGCGCTGCGGCCGGGGCGGAGCCGCCGCCGACCTTCGAGCGCGCGGCAGCCGCGTCCTCGTACCAGAGCGAGTTGATCTCGATGAACCGCGCCTGCGCGGCGGGGACATCGCCCTCGGGGAAGATCGCGCTGACCGGGCAGGCCGGCTGGCAGGCCCCGCAGTCGATGCATTCGGCGGGGTTGATGTAGAGCATCCGGTCTGCACCCTCTTCGAAGTGGATGCAGTCCACGGGGCAGACCTCGACACACGCCTGGTCGCGGGTATCGATACAGGTCTCGGTGATGACGAACGCCACGAGGCGACCTCCATCCGCGTCACTCAGGGCGTGATCACCCTCAGACGGGTTGAGCCTACCGGCTGCCCCTCATGGCGTCTATCGGCCCGGGGTGACACCGCGAGGCTGGATCATGCACCCCGACTTTGTACAGTGGATTCTGGCAAATCTACCAACTCAGCCTGAGAGGCAGGTCACCGTGGCAAGCGGTGTGCAACCGGCGATCCTCGTGGAGGGGGTCCGGAAATCCTACAAGTCAGTGGAGGCGCTCCGGAGCATCGATCTGCAGGTGCCGTCCGGGCAGGTCCTGGGCCTGCTGGGGCCGAACGGCGCCGGCAAGACCACGCTCGTCCGCATCCTCACCACGCTCCTCCGGCCGTCCGGCGGGCGGGCCGTGGTCGCGGGGTTCGACGTGGAGCGGCAGGCCGGAGCGTTGCGCGCGGTGATCGGCCTGGCCGGGCAGGCGGCGGCGGTGGACGACCTGCTGACGGGGCTCGAGAACCTCGAACTGGTCGGGCGGCTGTACCACCTCCCGAAGGCGGAGGCGAAGCGGCGCGCGGCGGACCTGATCCGGCGGTTCTCGCTGGAGGATGCCGCCAACCGGATGGCCCGGACCTATTCGGGCGGTATGCGTCGCCGGCTGGACCTGGCCGCGAGCCTGATCGGCCAGCCGCAGGTGCTGTTCCTGGACGAGCCGACCACCGGCCTCGACCCGCGGAGCCGCCTGGACCTCTGGCAGGAGATCGAGGAACTCGCGAAGGGCGGCACCACGGTGCTGCTTACCACCCAGTACATGGAGGAGGCGGAGCGGCTCGCCGACCGCATCGTGGTCATCGACCACGGCATGGTGATCGCGGACGGCACCGCGGCGGAACTGAAGCAGCGCACGGGCGGCCGGGTGCTGGCCGTGCAGGTGGAGGATGCCGTCGCCCTGGGCACCACGCAGTCGATCCTCGAGCGGTTCGGGGCGGCGCCCCGTGTCGATGCCGAGGCGCTGGAGGTGAGCGTGGCGGTGGCGGACGGCGGCGGCACGCTGGCGGACGTGGTGCGCGCGCTGGACGGTGCGGGTGTGGTGGTGTCCGACCTCGCGCTGCGCCAGCCGAGCCTGGACGACGTATTCCTCGCGCTCACCGGCCACGCGGCCGAGGAGGCGCCCAGCACCGGTACGCCGGTGACCACGCAAGGACGGTCCTGATGATCACGAGTCTCGGATGGGCGTTCCATGACGCGCTGCTTATGGCCCGGCGGAGCATGTACCGGTTCATCCGGCTGCCCGACTGGCTGTTCTTCTCCACCGCCCAGCCGGTGATGTTCGTGCTGCTGTTCGCGTACGTCTTCGGCGGCGCGATCCAGGTGCCGAACGGCAACTACATCGACTTCCTGCTCCCCGGCATCATCGTGCAGACGGTCTTGTTCGGGACCTCCGCGACCGCCGTCGGCCTGGCCGAGGACATCTCGAAGGGTGCGTTCGACCGCTACCGCTCGCTGCCGATGTCGCGTTCGGCGGTGCTGGCCGGGCGGATCGCGGCGGACACCGCGAACAACGTCTTCGTGATGGCGCTGATGATCGTCGTCGGCTTCGCGATCGGCTTCCGGTTCCAGGGGAGCCTGCTCGAGGCGCTGGCGATGCCGCTCCTGGTGCTGGTCTTCGCGCTGCCGTTCTCCTGGATGGCGGCGTGGATCGGCACCTCCGTGAAGTCGGTCGAGGCGGCGAACCTCGCCGGGTTCGTGTGGATGTTCCCCGTGACGTTCGTCTCGTCGGCGTTCGTGCCGATCGCGTCGATGCCGGGGTGGCTCCAGCCGATCGCGCAGGCGAACCCGTTCTCCGTTGCGGTGGACGCGGCGCGGGCGCTGGCGCTCGGCGAGGACGCCACGCGCGACGTGGTGAAGACGCTGATCTGGGTTGTGCTGCTGCTCGCGATCGTCGTGCCGCTCGCGGTGCGCGGCTACCGCAAGGCCTGACGCCTGCCCTCCGTCCCCCGTAGCATCGAGGGGTGACCCCGGTGTGCCGGGGGACGGAGGAGCCCTGTGGACCCAGACGAGATCCCGACGCTCGCGTCACTCAAGCGCGTGAAGGTCCCCGACGACGCGGCGTACGAGCGTCGTCTCCGCGACCTGCAGTTGCGCCTGCTCCACACCCAGAACCGGCTCCGTGACTCCGCCGATGTCGGTGTCTGCGTGGTGTTCGAAGGCATGGACGCCGCGGGCAAGGGCGGCGCGATCCGGCGGCTGACAGGCCGCCTCGATCCGCGCGGGTTCCGCGTGTACCCGATCGGCGCGCCCATGGAGGCGGAGCGGCGTCACCACTACCTCTGGCGGTTCGGGACGCGGATGCCGGAGCATGGCGAGATCGCGATCTTCGACCGGTCCTGGTACGGCCGCGTGCTGGTCGAGCGCGTGGAGGGCTTCGCGACCCCGGCCGAGTGGCAGCGCGCCTACGAGGAGATCGCCGCGTTTGAGCAGATGCATCTGGACGACGGGATGGTGCTGGTGAAGTTCTGGCTGCACGTCTCGTCGGAAGAGCAACTGAAGCGCTTCAAAGAGCGGGAGGCGGACCCGTTCAAGGAGTACAAGATCACCGCGGAGGACTGGCGCAACCGCGAGAAGCGCGCGGAGTACGAGGCGGCAGCAGAGGAGATGTTCGCGCGCACGCACACGGCCGCTGCGCCGTGGACGCTGCTCCACGGCGACGACAAGGAGCATGCACGCCTGCGCGTGCTGGAGGTCGTGATCGAGCACCTGGAGGCGCGGATTGCCGGGCTGCCGGAGGCGGGTGCGGACTAAGCGCGTCCCGCGAGGCGGCTGAGCGCGATCACCTCCGCGAGGCAGGCGCGCCGCAGTTCGCCCAGATCCTGGCTCTCGTTCGGCCCGTGGATCGCACTCGTCGGTTCGCCGACGCCGGTCAGCAGGATCTCCGCCGAGGGGTAGGCGCGGGACAACTCCGCGACCAGCGGGATCGACCCGCCCACGCCGATCTCGGCTGGCTCCGTGCCCCATGCCTCATGCAGCCCGGCCCGGAACGCCTCGTACGCGGGGCCGCCGGCGGCCATCATGAACGGCTCAGACGAGGAGCCCCGCGTCACCGTGACCTGCGCGCCCCACGGGGCGTGGCCCTCCAGGTGCGCGACCAGCGCGTCCATCGCCAGCGCGGGTGCCTGGCCAGGCGCGAGGCGCAGGCTGACCTTTGCCGTTGCCACGGGCACGAGCTGGTTGATCGCCTCGGACAGGCGGGGGGCATCGATCGCGAGGATCGAGACGGCCGGCTCGCGCCAGAGGCGCGCGGCGAGCGGGCCCTCGCCGATCAGCGAGACGCCATCGATGACGCCGGCGCTTGAGCGCAGGTCGGCCTCCGACAGATCGACGTCCGGTGCGGCGGCGCTGACCAGGCCGGCGATCGCCACCCGGCCCGCATCGTCGTGCAGCGTCGCGAGGAGGCGTGCGAGCGCGCTGAGGGCGTCCGGGATCGCGCCACCGAACTGGCCGCTGTGGACGCCGTTGCGGAGCGTCCGCACCTCCACCGTGCAATCGACGAGTCCTCGGAGCGAGGTGGTGAGGGCGGGAGTACCGACGCGCCAGTGCTCCGAGTCGGCGACGACGATCACGTCCGCCCGCAGTTCTTCCGGATAGCGTGCGAGGAATGCGGCGACGTGGGGCGACCCCAGTTCCTCTTCGCCCTCCACGATCACCTTGATGTGGAGCGGGAGGTCGGCCGGCAGCGCACGCAGCGCGCCGAGGTGAGTCGCGAGCCCGGCCTTGTCGTCCGAGGCGCCGCGCCCGTAGACCCGTCCGTTGCGCTCGGTCGGTTCGAATGGCGGCGTGCTCCACGAGGCCAGGTCGCCGGCGGGCTGCACGTCGTAGTGCGCGTACAGCAGCACGACCGGCGCGCCGGTCGGGCCGGGCCGTTCCGCGAAGACGATCGGTGGGGCCTCGGGCGCTTCCAGTAGCCGCACCGACAGGCCGGCCCCGGCGAGGAGGTTTGCGACGTGGTCCGCAGCCGCGCGCATGCCGGGCGTGTCGTGGCCCTCGGCGCTCACGGACGGGATGCGGGCGAGCGATACCAGGTCGGCGACCACCGCCGGGAACCCCGCGTCGATCGCCTCGGAGAGCGCGCTCATGGCGTGCTCCCGCGCGGCAGGAGGTGCCCCGAGCACGAGTTCTCGTTGGTGTCGCTGAGGAGGCGGTCGGGACAGACGGTGCCGCTCCACGTCACATCGTCGAGCTTCGTGAAGGTGGCGGCATCGGAGGAGTCGGTCCCCAGGATCGCGTCCGTGAGGTTGGAGCCGGTGAGGTCCACGCCGGTGAGGTCTGCGCCCCGCAGGTCGGCGGAACGGAGGTTCGCGCCCGAGAGGTTGGAGCCGCTCAGGTCGGCCCCGCGGAGGTCGGCGTTAAACATCGATGCATTCGAGAGGTTCGAGTTCGGGAGGGTCGCCAGGCGGAAGTCCGTCCCGTTCAGTCGGGCGTCCACCAGCAGTACGCCGGTGAGGTCGGCGCGGCGCAGGTTCGCGCGGTCGAGGTGCGCGGAGGTCAGGCGCGCCCTCGTGAGGTTCGCCGCCTCCAGCCTGGTGCCGTTCAGGTTGGCCGCGAACAACTCCGCGCCACTGAGATCCGCGCCGGTGAGTTCCGCGTTCTCCAGGCTGATGCGGGCATCCACGCCGTTCACCAACCCCAGTTCGTAGAGGAACGTGATCACGAACCGCTTGCGCGGTCCGTCCATCCCATCCAGCGCGGTCAGGGTCTGGGCGCGGGCGACCTCCCGCACCAGGGTCGCCTGCTGTGGGTTCAGTTCTCCGCCCAGCAACTGGCGGTCGAGGGTGAGCGAACTGACCTGCCCCAGGTAGTCCTGGAGCCGCTGCTCCTGCGCGCTCTCCAGCGCCTGCTCACGAGCGGACGCGTTCAACGCCTCGGACACGAAGGTGCCGCCGACCAGCAGGACCAGCGGGAGCACGATCAGTTCCACGTAGTCCATGAGGGTCTTGTTGCCGAAGCCCGTCCACTTCACGAAGCGGGCAAAGCCGGTCGAGATCCCGTGGAAGAGGGAACGGACTGCGCTCACGGTGTCACCACCGTACAGGTCCACTCGTCACGTGGATCGCCCTGGATGCGCTCGTTACTCGCGGTGCCCCAGTACTCCTCGCCGCGGTAGTACCCCCAGCCCTCCATGACCGACTCGATGTCGTCGGCAGCCCGCAGGAGCTCCTCGCGGCTCACGGTCGCGAACGCCTCGGCGTTCGCCGGGTTGTCGGGATCGAGGGCGGAGAGCCGGCTGAAGGAGCGGTCGAGCGCGCAGCCGATGACGCCTTCCACCACGTCCCAGGCGGGGACGCGCGGGCGGATGTAGCCGGACTGGAGCGCGTGTGAGACCTCCGGAAGCCACGGGAACCGGCTGATGAGTTCACGGTCGGAGTAGAGCGACAGACGGACGGGCGGCACGCCCAGGAGCGCGCTGGTCTTCTGGATCTGGCTGGAGTTCGCCCATTTGATGAAGTCGAATCCCGCTTCCGGGTTCGAGGCGTCCGAGGGGATCCCGAGCAGCCAGTTGCCGGTGAGCGTGCTGGACTTCCGGCCGACGGGGAACTGCGTGACGTGAATCTGGTCGGAGACGGCGGAGGTCAGCACCAGCTGGGCATCTGCCGCCCAGGCGACCGCCGCCGCGGCCGTGCCGTCCAGCATGCGGGCGTGCGGCTCGTAACGCTCCGGCGCGAACTCGCTGAACGGAATCCGCAGCCGGCTGGCCTCCCGGAGGTACTCGTCAAACGCATCGAGTGCGATCGAGGAGCGAAGCGGGGCGGCGCGCCAATCGCGGTCGAAGACATCGCCACCGCGCGAGGCGAGCCAGGACATGAAGACATGGGGGTTGTTCGATGGGGCGATGCCGGCCGATCCGATGTAGGCCGGGTCCGGGTTGCGCAGTAACTGCGTGAGGTCGTCGATGGTCCCGGGCTTGGCGATCACGTCGGCGCGGTACCAGAGCATCATCACGTTGCCGACGAACGGGAGGGCATACGTCTCCGCGCCCCGCGGGACGCCGACCGCGTCCGGGGGCAACGGCCCGAACGGGGGCGGCCACATGCCGAGTGAGGCAGACCCACTGATGAGGTCCAGGTCTGTCTGGTATCCGAACGGGGAGAGCGGGGTCAGTTTTCCGCCGCCGGCCAGGTATGGCATCCACGGGTCGTCGATGATCACCACGTCGTAGTTCGCGAGGTTCTCCTCCGCGTTCTCGATGATCGCGTCGCGGTAGGTGACGTAGTCGGTGGCGACGGCACGTTCACCGGTGGCGCGGTCGAGGATGCCCAGTTCGACCTTGTTGCCGGTGATGTGCTCCCACTCCGGGATGATCCGGAAGAGCGCGGTGGTCTCCGCACCCCTGAAGGCTGCGATGCGGATCGTCACGGGGTTCGGGACGGCGGCCGGGAGTTCGGGCTCGCCGCCGCCGCATGCGGCGAGGAGGGTCGCCGCCGCCAGCGCGAGCGCTGCGAGCCAGCCGCGGGTGCGCCGTCGCCGGGACGCCAGGTGTCGGTGCCGCGTTGCGTCTGTGAGTGTGTTGACCACTGCCGCCCGTTAGTTGGTGCCGGAGACGAAGCGATAGTACGGCCCGAAGTCGTGTTCCGTCCGTAGCCGGCCGAGCTTCTCCATCTCCCGGTCTACACCCAGCACCAGGTGCTCCATGGAGATCGGCTTGCCGGCCTCGGCCGCCAGGAAGGCACCCGTGATCACGGAGTTGTGGATGGTGCCGCCGGTGAGGCGGAAGCGGTTCGCCAGCCACGCGAGGTCCAGGTCCTCGGTCGGCGCGTCCGGCGGGAACGCGAGTTGCCAGATGCGCAGCCGCTCGCGCTCGTCCGGCTCCCGGAACTCCACGGAGACATGGATGCGCCGCAGGAACGCATCGTCCATGTTCGCGCGGAGGTTGGTCGCGAGCACCACCAGACCCTCGTACGACTCGATGCGCTGGAGGAGGTAGGCGACCTCGATGTTCGCGTAGCGGTCGTGGGCGTCCGACACCTCCGAGCGCTTGCCGAAGAGCGCGTCCGCCTCGTCGAAGAACAGGATCACGTTGCCCGCCGACGCGGCGGTGAAGATGCGCTCCAGGTTCTTCTCCGTCTCCCCGATGTACTTCGAGACGATCGAGGAGAGGTCGATCTTGTAGACGTCCAGCCCGAGCGCTGCGCCCATCACCTCGGCCGCGAGCGTCTTGCCGGTGCCACTGGGACCGGCGAACAGGGCGACGAGGCCGCCCGCGCCGACGGGACGGAAGCCCCACTGGTCGAAGACGGTGCTGCTGAACTGGTAGCGGGCGACAAGTTCCGTGAGCTGGCGTTGCTGGTGGGGCGGCAGGATCAGGCTGTCCCACGAGCGCCGCGACTCGATGCGGATCCCGAGGCCGGCGAGTTGCCCGCTAGCGAGCCGGCGCACGGCCGCGTCCAGGTCACCCTCCACGCCCCCGTGTGCGATGCGCGCGAGGCGCAGCTCGTCCGGGTCCAGCCGGTGGCCGTGGGTCGGGCGCTGCCCGAACGACGCCTCCCAGGCCTCCGCGGAGGCGAGGTGCTTCCGCAACTCCACCTCCCGCCACCGGCGGGCGGGCAGGGTGCGGATCTCCAGGGGATTCGGCGACGAGATCACCCAGTCCAGGTGGTCGGCCCGCACCGCCCAGGACGCGGCGAGGGGCGGCAGCATCGCGTCATCGACCTCGAGCAGCACGCCGCTGCCGGTCACCGTCGCCTCTCGCACCAGCGCCCGCCACTGAGCGTCGTCGGCGGGGAGGGCGGTGGCGATGAGGGCGCGGGTGGTTTCAGCGCTCGCGCGCTCGCGCCGGCTCTGGCGGTCCGCGCCGTGGAGCAGCAACAGGTCGCCGCCCTCATCGCGTTCCTCGCCGGGGGAGGGCAGCCGCTCGACGCCGGGCGGCAGGCCCGAGTCGCCGGACTCGTCGCCGGCCAGCG
>PHBR01000102.1 GCA_002840675.1 Chloroflexi bacterium HGW-Chloroflexi-9 | reverse complement strand
GCCGCGAGGGCCACCCGGCCCGCCGCCGCCACGGCGCGGTCCCTGCTGCGCCTGGACCATTAGAACACCAGCCCTTCTTCGCGCGCGGCGTCCGCGAGCGCCTTCACGCGCCCGGCGTACCGGAAGCCGCCACGGTCGAAGACCACGGCGTCCACGCCGGCGGCCTTCGCGCGCTGAGCGATCAGCGCGCCGACCTTGCGGGCGCGGTCGCTCTTCGATTCAGTCGCGGCGCGCAGGTCGGTCTCCATATCGGAGGCGGCGGCCACAGTGCGGCCCGCAGCGTCGTCGATGACCTGCACGTAGATGTGCTGATTGGACCGGAAGACCGCAAGACGCGGGCGCTCCGGCGTACCCGCCACCCGGCGACGCACACGGGTGTGGCGCCGGACACGGGCGGCCTGCCTGGTGCTGGTGCCCGCCATTATCGGCCCTTCGTCTTTCCGGCCTTGAGCTTCACGACTTCACCGCGGTACCGGATGCCCTTGCCGTGATACGGCTCGGGCGGCCGGACGCGACGGATCAACGCCGCCTGCTGGCCCACCACCTGCTTGTCGATGCCATCGACATGGACAAGGGTGTTCGTCTCCGCCACAAACGTGGCGCCAGGGATCGGCTGCATCTCCACCGGGTGGGAGTAGCCCACGCTCAGGACCAGGTTCGGTCCCTGCACCTGGGCGCGGTAACCGGTGCCCTGGAGCTCCAGGGACTTTCGATACCCGGTGGTCACGCCCGCCACCATGTTGGCGATGAGCGAGCGCGTCAGTCCGTGCAGGGCACGAGTGCCCGGCCGGTCGTTGGGGCGCGTGACCACCACCTCACCCTCGGCGATCGAGACGCGGACATCCCCGTGGATCTCCTGCGTCAACGTCCCCTTGGGTCCGGTGACCGAGCACACGCTTCCATCGAGCGTGATAGTCACGCCCTGCGGGATCGCGATTGGCAATTTTCCGATTCGCGACATGGCCGCCTACCAGACGTAGCAGAGCAGTTCGCCGCCGATTTTGCGACGCCAGGCCTCGCGGCCGGACATCACACCCTGCGACGTGCTCATGATGGCGATCCCGAGGCCTCCAAAGACCCGCGGGATCTCACTCTTGCTGACGTAGACACGAAGACCGGGGCGAGACACGCGGCGGATGCCCGAAAGCACCGCGCGACGGTCCTCGCTGTAGGTCAGATCCAGTCGAAGGAACTTCCGCGGACCATCTTCCATTTCGGAGATGCCGCGGATGAACCCCTCATCCTGGAGCACTTCCGCAACCGCACGCTTCACCTTGGACGCGGGGACTTTGACGTCCTCGTGCCGCGCGGTGGCCGCGTTGCGGATGCGGGTAAACATGTCCGCCAGCGGATCGGATGTCGTCATCCGGGTCGCCTGCCTTCTTCCGTGGGTTTCGAGTCGCGACCGCCGCGGCCGACTACCACGAAGCCTTCTTGACGCCCGGAAGCATGCCCTCGCGGGCGAGCTCCCGGAACACGATTCGCGAGACACCAAACTGACGCATGTACCCGCGCGGCCGGCCGGTCACCTTGCAGCGGTTCCGGATCCGGGTCGCGCTGGAATCGCGCGGCATCTTGTACAACCGACGGTATGCCTCCGTCTTGGCGTCATCGGTCGCCGCCGGATCCTTGAGGATCGCGACGATCTCCTTGCGACGCGCAGCGTGCACGCCGGTCAGGCGAATACGCTTGTTGTTCTTGACGACCATGGACTCTTTGGCCATCGGGACCTACTTCTTCACGAACGGCATGCCCAGCAGGGCAAGCAGTCGCTTCGCTTCGGCGTCCGTCTGGGCGGACGTCACGATGTTCACCTGCAGACCGCGGACGCGGTCCACGTCGTCAAAGCTCAACTCCGGGAAGATCACCTGCTCGGTCAGGCCGAGCGAGTAGTTCCCGTGTCCATCAAACGCCTCGTCCGACACACCGCGGAAGTCGCGGATGCGGGGGAGCGCGGTGTTCACCAGGCGGTCCAGGAACTCCCACATGCGCACGCCACGCAGGGTGGCAGACACGCCGATGGGCATTCCTTCGCGCAACTTGAAGTTGGAGATCGCCTTCTTCGACCGGCGCACGTACGGGCGCTGGCCGGTGATGGCGGCAATATCGCGGGACGCGGCCTCAACCGCGTTCGCGTTCTCCACGGCTTCGCCCAGCCCGATGTTGATCGCGATCTTGGTGATGCGCGGGATCTGCATCGCGTTGGCGTAGTTGAACTCGCCGCTCAGCGCGGGCGCGATCTCGTCGCGGTAGCGCTGCAGCAGGCGCGGGCTGATGTTTGCTTCGGCCGTCGGCATTAGTCGATCGCCTCGTTGCACTTCTTGCAGAAGCGGACCTTGCGGCCGTCTTCCAGCATGCGGAATCCCAGGCGCGCCGCCGCGCCGCAGGAGGCACAGATCACGGCCAGGTTCGCCAGCGAGATGGGTGCTTCCATCTCGATGATGCCGCCGGGCTGCTGCGGGCCGGTGGACCGCTTGTGCTTCTTCACCATGTTGATGCCGGTGACCAAGGCGCGGCCGTCAGACGGCAACACCTGGCGGACCTGGCCGCGGCGACCGCGATCCTTGCCGGCCATCACCTGCACCTGGTCGTTTCGCTTGATCTTCGCTGCCACTAGAGCACCTCCGGGGCCAGCGAAATGATCCGCATGAAGCGCCGGTCGCGCAGTTCGCGCGCCACGGGGCCGAAGATGCGCGTGCCCTTCGGGTTCCCCTGCTTGTCGTTCACCAGCACGGCGGCGTTCTCGTCGAAGCGGATCACGGACCCGTCCGCGCGCTGCACCGGCATCGTCGTCCGCACCACCACGGCGCGCACCACGTCACCGGACTTCACGTTGCCGTTGGGCTGAGCCTCCTTCACCGCAGCGACGATGATGTCGCCCACGGTGGCGTACCGGCGCTTGGATCCGCCGAGCACGCGGATGCAGAGGATCTCCCGGGCGCCGGAGTTGTCGGCGACCTTCAGTCGGGACTCCTGCTGGATCATGACGCAGCCCCTTCGCTGGCCGGGGCCTGCTCCTGACCGTGCGACGACCGCTGCATCTCAGCCACCAACGCCTGATCCAGGCGCTCCGGCTTCACGTCAGCGACCTCGCGCTCCGTCAGGACCGTGACCAGACGCCACCGCTTGAGGCGGCTCATCGGCCGGCACTCTTCGATGCGCACCAGGTCGCCCACGGTCGCCACGTTCGCCTCATCGTGGGCGTGGTACTTCTTCGTCCGCCGGATCACCTTGTGGTAGATCGGGTGACGGGAAGCGCGCTCCACCTTGACGACGATCGTCTTGTCGTTCTTGCCGGACACGACCGTGCCGACACGAGACTTCCGGTTGACCGTCTGGTTCTCGGCCATGTTGCCCTACTTGCCGCTCTGCACTGCCTGGCCCTGGGCCAGCAGTGTCTTGATCCGCGCGATCCGCTTCCGCGTCTTCGCGATCTGGGAGTTGTCCGCCAGCTGGCGGGTGGACGTCTGGAAGCGCAGGTTGAACAGCGCCTGGTGGGCCTGCTCCAGCTCCGCCTTCAGTTCCGTCTCGCTCTGCTCGCGCAGCGCCCGGGTCTCCTGGCTCACTGAGCTCACTGGTAGACCTCCTCGCGCGCGATCACCTTCGTGTCCAGCGGCAGCTTGTGGTGGGCCTTCCGGAACGCCTCCCGCACGCGGTCTTCCGGCACGCCGGAGACCTCGAACAGGACACTGCCGGGCTTCACGACCGCGACCCACCGGTCCGTCGCGCCCTTACCGCCACCCATCCGGACTTCCACCGGCTTCTTGGAAACCGGCTTGTCCGGGTAGATGCGGATCCACACCTTGCCGCCACGGCGCAGGCTGCCCGTGATCGCGCGACGTGCCGACTCGATCTGCCGCGAGTCGACCCAGCCGTGGGTCTGCGCCTGCAGGCCCCACTCGCCGAAGACGACGTTCTCACCGCGCGAAGCGACCCCGCGGTTGTTCGCGCGGAACTGCTTGCGGTACTTGGTCCGGCGCGGCATCAACATCGCGCTACTCGCTTCCCTCAAGGACGGACGCGGTGAGCGGGTTGGTCTCCGGCGTCACGTCGCCCTTGTAGATCCAGCACTTGACGCCAATGACGCCAAACGTGGTGTTCGCCTCCGCCAGGCCGTAGTCAATGTCCGCGCGCAGGGTGTGCAGCGGCACGCGGCCCTGCATCTCCTGCTCCACGCGTGACATCTCCGAACCGCCCAGGCGGCCGCCGATCTTCACGCGGCACCCGAGCGCGCCCCGGCCCATCGTCCGCTGTACGGCCTGCTTCATCGCCCGGCGGAACGCCACGCGGCGCTCCAGCTGGTCGGCGACGGAACGGGCCACCAGGTAGGCGTCCAGTTCCGGCACGCGGATCTCTTCGATGTTCAGGCGGACCCGCTTGTCGGTCGCGTTCTGGAGCAGTTGGCGGAGCATTTCCGCGTTCTGCCCACCGCGCCCGATGACGATGCCTGGCTTCGCCGTGTTCAGCGTCAGCGTCAGCTGGTTCGCGTTCCGCTCGATGGTCACGCGCGACACGCCGGCTTCCGGCAGCGTGCGCATGATCAGCTTGCGCAGCCGGAAGTCTTCCAGTGCCAGTTCGGCGTACTGGTCGTGCCGGGCGTACCAGCGGGACTGCCAGTCCTTGGTCACACCGACGCGGAACCCGTACGGGTGGATTTTCCGGCCCATTAGAACTCCTCGCCCTCTACGACCACTTCGATGTGGGCGTAGCGGTTTCGCACCGGCGCCACGCGACCGCGCGAGCGCGCTCGCCAGCGCTTCAGCGTGCGGCCGTCGCCGGCCACCGCGTTCTTCACGCGCAGGCCGTCCGGGTTCAGGTCAAAGTTGTTCTCCGCGTTGGCTGCGGCGGACTTCAGGACCTTCCACACCACACGGGCGGACGACTGGGGCATGAACTCCAGCAGCGTCAGCGCCTCATCGACCTTGCGGCCCTTGATCACGTCCAGGACCAGGCGGACCTTCTGAGGCGAAACCGGCTGGTTCATCGCGAGCGCGCGTACTTCCATTACCGCTTCCTCGAGGTCGTCTCGGACTTGCCGCGGTGCCCGCGGAAGGTCCGCGTGAACGCAAACTCGCCCAGTTTGTGGCCGACCATGTTCTCCGTGCAGAGCACCGGCACATGCCGGCGGCCGTCGTGCACGGCGATGGTCATGCCGACCATCTCCGGCAGGATCGTGCTGGCGCGCGACCAGGTGCGCAGGATTTCGCGCCGCTCCATGGACTGGTTCGCCAGCACCTTCGCCCAGAGCGAGGGGTGGACGAACGGGCCCTTCTTCGTCGATCGAGACATACCCGCGCTCCCTTACCGACGACCGGCGCCGCGGCGGCGGATGATGTACTTGTCGGTCCGCTTGTTGTTCCGGGTGCGGTAACCCAGGGCCGGCTTGCCCCACGGGGTCTTCGGGCCCGGCATACCAACGGATGCCTTACCCTCACCACCACCGTGCGGGTGGTCAACGGGGTTCATCACGGAACCACGCACCTGCGGACGCCGGCCGCGGTGCCGGTTACGGCCCGCCTTGCCCAGCTTCAACTGGCCGTGCTCCACGTTCCCGACCACACCGATGGTCGCCCGGCAGCCTTCCGGCACCTGGCGCATCTCACCGGACGGCATGCGCAGCAGCGCAAAACCGTTGTCCTTCGCCATCAACTGGATGCCCGTCCCCGCGGATCGGGCCAGCTGGCCGCCACGGCCCGGCGTCATCTCCACGTTGTGCACGGACGTGCCCGTGGGGATGGCCGACAGCGGAAGCGTGTTGCCCGGTGCAATCGGCGCGTCCGGCGCGCTCAGGATCGCCGTGCCCACTTTCACGCCGTCCGGCGCCAGGATGTAGCGCTTCTCGCCGTCCGCGTAGAAGACCAGCGCGATGCGGGCGGACCGCCCCGGGTCGTACTCGATCGCGCGGACGGTGCCCGGCACGCCGAGCTTGTCGCGCTTGAAGTCGATCACGCGGATGCGGCGCTTCGCCCCACCGCCGCGGTGGCGGATGGAGATCTTGCCCAGCCCACGGCCGGACACGCGCTTCTTCGTCACCAGAAGGGACTTCTCAGGTTCCTTCTTGGTGATCTCGTCAAACGTAAATCCGCTGGCACCACGACGACCGGGCGAGGTGGGGCGGAACTTCCGAATCGGCATCGCTAACCCCCTACACGCCCTCGAAGAATTCGATGGTGTCGCCCTCCTTGAGGGTGACGATCGCCTTCTTCCACGTGGGCACCGGACCAACAGCACGGCCGCTGCGGCCACGGCGGCGGCGGCCGCGCATCATCGTCGTGTTCACGGCCTCAACCGTGACATTGAACGCGCGCTGCACCGCATCCTTGATCTGCGGCTTGTTGGACGCCTCGGCGACCTCGAACACGTACTTCCGCTGGGCCGACAGCATCGTGCTCTTCTCGGTCACCACCGGGCGTCGCAGGACTTCATACGCATGGATCTGCTTCGGCATGGGTTAGGCCTCCACCAGCGTCGAGGCCGGGCGGGGGCGACCGTTGGACCGCTCGCCACCCCACAGCGCCTCAATGCGCCGCACGGCGTCCACCGTGAGCACCAGCGTGCGGTGCGACAGCATGTCCGCCACGTTCAGCGTGTCCGCCGGCAGCGCGCTGGCACCATCGATGTTGCGGGCGGACTTGAAGACCACCCGGTTCGGCGTGCCCGTCACGATCAGCGCGGAATGACCTGCGTTGGTCGCGGACAGCAACGCCACCATGCCCTTCGTCGAGGGCTGCTCCAGCGCCAGGCCGTCCACGATGCGCAGGCGGCCATCCGCCGCGCGGTCGGAGAGGACGGAGCGGATCGCCAGGCGGCGCATGCGCTTCGGCAGCTTCTGCGTGTAGTCGCGCGTCTTCGGGCCAAAGACCACACCACCACCACGGCGGTGAGGCGCGCGGTGGGTGCCCTGCCGGGACATGCCCAGGCCCTTCTGGCGGCGGACCTTCTTGCTGGAACCGTCCACCTCACCGCGCGTCTTCGTGTTCGCGGTGCCGATGCGGCGGGCGGCGAGCTGCGCGAGCAGGGTCTGGTGAACCACGGCGGCGTTCGGCTCAATGCCGAAGACCGCGTCGTCCACCTCGATCTCCTCGGTGGGCTGGCCGGACAGGTCGAGTACCTGGAGCTTCATCGCTAGGCCTCGCTCTGCGCGTCGGACGTGGCCTCAACGGCCTCCGGCGTCTCGTTCGTGTCGGTGGCTTCCGCCTCGGCCTCAGCCTCGGCGGCCTCTTCGGCAGCCTCCGCCGCGGCCAGTTCAGCCTCCACCGCCGCCGCCGGGATGACCGGCGGGGAGTAGGACTTCAGCGCCGGGCGACGAGCGCCCTGCACCGTAACCGTGCCCGTGCGGGCGCCGGGGACGGAGCCCTCCACGAAGATCAGGTTGCGGGACGGGTCCACGGCTACCACCAGCAGGTTCAGGACCGTGCTGGTCACGGCGCCCATGTGGCCAGCCATGCGCAGACCCTTGAACACACGGCCCGGCGTGGTGCCGGAGCCAATGGAACCCGGCGCGCGGTGCCGGTCAGACTGACCGTGCGTCTTGGGGCCACCCGCGAAGTGGTGGCGCTTCACGCCACCCGCGAAGCCCTTGCCCTTGGAGGTAGCGGTCACGTCCACGAACGTGCCGGCCTCGAAGCGGTCGCAGCGCAGTTCCTGGCCCACGGAGAACGCGGACAGGTCGTCCACGCGGAACTCCTGCAGCTTGGTCAGCGCGGCCGGACGCATGTCCAGCCCCGCCTTCCGCAGGTGTCCGCGCTGAGGGCGGTTGATGCGCTTACGGCGGCCAGGGAAGCCCATCTGCACGGCGGTGTAACCGTCGCGCTCGGGCGTCCGCAGCTGCGTCACAAAGTTCGGGCCCAGTTCGATCACGGTGACACCGCGCGAACGGCCGGAGCCGTCGTACAGGCGCATCATGCCGACCTTGCGGCCGATCATCCCGGTCGTCATACCGACGTCCTTACAGCTTGATCTCGATGTCCACACCGGACGGCAATTGCAGCCGCATCAGCGTGTCCACCGTGCGCGACGTCGGCTCGAGGATGTCGATCAGACGCTTGTGCGTCCGCGTCTCGAACTGGTCACGAGAGTCTTTGTCAATGAACGGCGAGCGCATCACCGTGAACCGGCGGATGCGCGTCGGCAGCGGAACCGGCCCAGCGACCACCGCACCGGTGCGCTGTGCCGACTCGACGATCTGCTTCGCCGAGGCGTCCAGCACGCGGTGGTCGAATGCCTTCAACTTGATCCGGATGCGTTGCTGAGCCATCTGCAGTTCCTACCTGAACACGCTCGCCGAGGCGGGACGGGGTCGTTACTCGACGATCTTGGTGACGACGCCCGCGCCCACCGTCCGGCCACCCTCTCGGATGGCGAACCGCAGGCCCTCTTCGATGGCGATCGGGTAGATCAACTCGATGTCCATCTCGATGTTGTCCCCAGGCATCACCATCTCCACGCCCTCGGGCAGGTGGATGTCGCCCGTGACGTCCGTCGTCCGGACGTAGAACTGGGGGCGGTACCCGTTGAAGAACGGGGTGTGACGCCCGCCCTCTTCCTTGCTCAGGACGTAGACCTCGCCCTTGAACTTCTTGTGAGGCGTGATCGACTTCGGTGCAGCCAGCACCTGCCCGCGCTCGATGTCCGTGCGCTCGATGCCGCGGATCAGGCACCCGACGTTGTCGCCGGCCTGCCCCTCCGTCAGCGTCTTGTTGAACATCTCGACGCCCGTGACGGTCGTGGAGATCGTCGGCTTGACGCCGATGATCTCGATCGTCTCGCCGACCTTCACCTTGCCACGCTCGATGCGGCCGGTGACCACGGTGCCGCGCCCCTTGATGCCGAAGACGTCTTCCACGGCCATCAGGAACGGCTGGTCCACCGCGCGAGACGGCTGCTCGATCCACGAGTCCACCGCGGCCATCAGCTCGGTGATGCACTGGTACTCGGGCGCGTTCGCGTCCGTCGAGCTCGACTCCAGCACCTGCAGCGCGGAGCCGCGCACGATCGGCGTGTTGTCGCCGTCGAACCCGTTGGCCGTCAGCAGTTCGCGCATCTCGAGTTCGACCAGCTCCAGGAGCTCGGCGTCCTCCATCATGTCGACCTTGTTCAGGAAGACGACGATGCGCGGCACTGTCCGCGTGGCCCGGGCAGTCCACGTGCGCGTAGTGACGGTTCTCCGTCTGGTACTCGATGTGAGAGATCGCGATCGTGATGCCACGGGCACGCTCCTCGGGAGCGTTGTCGATCTCGTCAAACTTCGAGTAGTCCGCAAACCCCTTCAGGGCCAGGACCTTCGTGATCGCCGCCGTCAGCGACGTCTTCCCGTGGTCAACGTGGCCGATCGTCCCCACGTTCAGGTGAGGCTTCGTCCGCTCGAATACACCCTTGGCCATCGGGTCGCTTCTCCTACTGTCGCCGCCTGCGCGGCGGCCTGTTCAATTCGAGATGTTCATCGCCCCGCGGGGCGAATGGTGGTTGAGCTGGAGCCCCCAATGAGAGTTGAACTCATGACCTCATTCTTACCAAGAATGCGCTCTACCACTGAGCTATGGGGGCCTGGTGCACGGGACAGGATTCGAACCTGTGTAGCCGTCAGGCGGCGGTTTTACAGACCGCTGGAATTAGCCGCTCTCCCACCCGTGCGAGTTGCGTGTCCTCCAGGCGGTCGCTCTTTCCCCGCCCGGACTGGAGCCCGAGAGGGGATTCGAACCCACCAACCTTCCGATTACAAATCGGCTGCGCTGCCGTTGCGCCACTCGGGCCCGTGTCCGGCCGCCAGAGAACACAACCGCGCCCCCGCATCCGGGGCGCGGCAATCACGTCAGTATAGGAATCCCCGGGCGACACGATCAATGCCACGCAGATCGGGAGGCGGACGGACGGCCCGGATCGGCCCCCTGAGGGCAATTACGCTACCGACCAGTTGCGTTATTCCGCCCGGCCTGCCTATCATCCGGCCAAATCGCTACTGCATCGTATCGGAATTGAGCCCGCCGTGGCCACCTCCCCCCTCGCATCGACCTCCCCGGCCTCATCCGAGGCAGCGCCGTACGCGCGCCGCTGGTGGGCGCTTGGCGTCCTGGCCCTCAGCCTGGTCCTCATTGGCCTCGACAACACGATCCTGAACGTGGCCCTGCCCACGCTGGTCCGGGAGGTGGAGGCGACGAACTCCCAGCTCCAGTGGATCATCGACTCGTACGTGCTGGTCTTCGCCGGCCTGCTGCTCACCGCGGGCAGCCTGGGTGACCGCTTCGGGCGCAAGGGTGCGCTGAACTTCGGGCTCTCGGTCTTCCTCGCCGGCGCGCTGGCCTCCGCGTTCGCAGACACGGCGAACCAGTTGATCGCCACCCGCGCGCTGATGGGCATCGGCGGCGCGTTCATCATGCCGTCCACGCTCTCCATCCTGACCAACATGTTCCCGCCCCACGAGCGAGGCCGCGCGATCGGCATCTGGGCGGGCATGGCCGGCGTGGGCATCCCGCTCGGGCCGTTGCTGGGCGGGTACCTGCTGGAGCACTTCCACTGGTCCTCGATCTTCTACGTGAACGTGCCGATCGTCCTCGCCGCCCTCGCCCTCGGGCTGTGGCTGCTGCCCACCTCCCGTGACCCCGGCGCGCCGAGGGTGGACGTGCCCGGCGCGGTGCTCTCGATGGCGGGCCTGAGCGCCCTCATCTACGGCATCATCGAGGCGCCGCTGCACGGCTGGACCGCCGGCGCGACGCTCGCCGCGCTGGGCGCGGGCCTCGCGTTCCTCGCCGCGTTCGGGTGGTGGGAGACGCGCACACGCGAGCCGATGTTGGACATGCGCTTCTTCAGGAACCCGCGCTTCAGCGCGGCGAACGCCTCGATCACGCTGGTGTTCTTCGCGATGTTCGGGTCGCTGCTCTCGCTCACCCAGTACCTGCAGTTCATCCTGGGCTACACCCCGTTCGAGGCGGGCATCCGCATGCTGCCGATGGCGCTGGGCCTGCTGGTCGGCGGCCCGCTGAGCGCCCGTCTGGACGAACGCCTCGGCTCGAAGGTCGTCGTGACCGCGGGCCTGGTGGTGGTCGCGACCGGCCTGCTGATGCTGTCGCGGCTGGACACGGAGAGCGGCTACATCGGCGTGGTCGGGGCGCTGTTCGTGATGGCGACCGGCATGGGCCTGTCGATGGCGCCCTCGACGGAGTCGGTGATGGGCTCGATCCCGCGCTCGAAGGCCGGGGTGGGCTCGGCGATGAACGACACCACCCGGCAGGTCGGCGGCGCGCTGGGGGTCGCGATCATCGGGTCGATCATGTCCTCCGCCTACCGCTCGGACATCACCTCCGCCACCGCCGGACTGCCCGCCGAGGCGGC
>PHBR01000101.1 GCA_002840675.1 Chloroflexi bacterium HGW-Chloroflexi-9 | reverse complement strand
TCGGGCCGCGCGGCCACCACCTCGCGCAGCCGCTCGACCTGTTCCCGGTCGGCGGCGACCAGGCGTGCCCACTCGGCAAGCGCTGCGGACTCGGACGGACGGAGGGGTGACTCACTCATGGCGGAAGGATACCTCGTCTCATATGCGCTGCGACGCGCCGTGGGAGGCGACTACACTCGCACGATGGTGACCACCTCCCCCGCCCTGCACGTCGAGGCGCTCGCCAAGCACTACGGCGCCCTCGCGGCGGTCGACGGCATCACCTTCGACGTTCGCGCCGGCGAGGTCTTCGGCCTCCTCGGCCCGAACGGCTGCGGCAAGTCCACCACGCTGAACATGGTGCTGGGGCTCGTCCGCCCGACCTCCGGCCGGCTCACGATCAACGGCCATCCCCTCGCTGCGGAGCGCCAGGCCGCGCTCGCCTCGATCGGCGGGCTGGTGGAGGGCGCCGCGCTCTACCCGTACCTCAGCGGCCGCGAGAATCTGCGGCTCCTGGCCCGGCTCCGCGGCCTCCCTGCCGGGCGGGTGGAGGAGGCGCTGGCCCAGGTGGAGATGACCTACGCCGCCGAGCGTTCATTCGGCGACTACTCGCAGGGCATGAAGCAGCGGCTGGGCGTCGCGGCGGCGCTGCTCCACCGCCCGACCATCGTCGTGCTGGACGAGCCCACGAGCGGCCTGGACCCCGCGGGCACGCGCGACATGCGCGCCCTCATCCCCGCCCTGGCGCGGGAGGGCCGCGCCGTCGTGCTGACCAGCCATCTGCTGAACGAGGTGGAACAAACCTGCGACCGGCTCGCGATCATGCAGCGCGGCCGGATCATCGCGGAAGGCCCGGTGAACACGCTCCTCGGCGGCACGGTCACGCTCGTCGTCGTCCCGCCGTCGGACGCGGAGGCGGCCCTGGCCGTGCTGCGCGCCGTGCCCGGCGCCCTGCGCGTCACCCCGTCCGAGGCGGGAATGCGCGTGGAGGGCACCGTGGACGGCGCCATCCTCAACCACGCGCTCGTGGACGCGGGGATCTACGCCTCCACCATCCAGCCGGACACGCGCTCGCTGGAATCGGTCTTCCTGGACCTGACCGGTGGCGCCGCGGGGACGATGCAATGAGAGCGCTCATCGCGACCGAGTGGCTGAAGATCGTCCGTCGACGGCTCAACCACGTCACCCTCGGCATCATGTGCGGGCTGCTGGTGCTGATGTACGTGCTGCTGTGGCTCGCGACCGGGTTCGTGGAGGACGCGGGCCTGGGCGGCGGGGAGATGCTGGGAGACATCCGGTCGGCGCTCTTCCTGGAGGAGACCGTTCCCTTCGCGCTGATGCTCCTCTACGCCTTCGGCCTCCTCGCCGGGCTGGTGGTGGTCGGCGCGAACACCGGCGCCGAGTACACGTGGAACACCGTCCGCACCATGACCGGGGTGGAGGCGCGGCGCTGGCGCTTCCTCGCCGCGAAACTCGTGGCGCTCGCCACCGCAGTCATCGTGGGGCTGCTCGTCGGCCTCGTCGTCGTGCTCGTCACCAGCACCGTGATCACGCTGGTCGATGGCCAGATGGACCTGTCGTTCGTCGACGCGGACTACCTCCAGCACTCCGCCGCCTCCTTCGGCCGCCTGCTGATCCAGCTCGTCGCGTACCTCTCCCTGTCAGTGCTCTGCGCGACGATCGGCCGGTCGCCGACGGCCGGCATCGCGCTTGCCGTCGGCGTCGCGTTCCTCGAGGGGATCGTGTCGGGGATGATGACGCTCGCCGGCGGCTGGGTAGCGGAGATCCCGCAGTACGGCCTGGACCAGAACGCCGACTCGCTCTCCATGCAGGCCGGTGGCCTGTTCGGGAACATGGCCGCAGGCGGCGACTCGCCGTTCGCGGGCGTCATCGATCAGCCGGACCCCGTGCAGGCGGGCGTGACGCTGCTCATCTGGGCGGCGGTCTTCCTGGGCGCGGCGTTCTGGTGGTTCCAGCGGCAGGACCTGGAGTACCAGGGCTAGCCGGCGCCGGTCAGAACGGCAGCGTCCGCCCGGCGCGCACGAGGGCGGAACGACGGAGCCGGTAGTCCGGCAGCAGCCGCTCGACCTCCGCCCAGAACCGCGGGCTGTGGTTCGGGTGCCGCAGGTGGCACAGTTCGTGCACCACCACGTAGTCCATCAGCCGCCCGTCCAGCATCGCCAGGCGCCAGTTGAAGCGCAGCGTGCGGTCAGGTGAGCACGAGCCCCACCGACGCCGCTGGTCGCGCACCAGCACGCGCCCTGGCGCCTCCCCCAGCGCGGCGGCCCAGCACTCCACCCGGTACGGGATCTCCTCGGACGCGCGGTCGCGGTACCAGTTCCGCAGCGCGATCTCCACGGCGGCGCGCCGGGACTGCTCCGGCATCCGCCGGGGGATGCCGATACGCAGGTTCAGCATGTCCATGCTGACCTGCACGCGCCGCAGCGCTCGGTCCTCCACCAGCAACGGCACCGGCCGCCCGAGGTACGGCAACTGCTCGCCGGTCGCGTACTCCAGCGTGCGGGGTGCTTCGACCGGGTGCTTCCGGCGCTGCTTGAGGATCCACGGGAGGCGGCTGCCGACGAACCGCTCGATCTCCCAGCGGGACGCCCACATCGGCGCCGCCACGCGGACGCCCTCCGGCTCCAGGGTCATCTCAAGCGTCTTGCGGCGGCGCGCGCTGCGCACCACGCGGTACGGCACGGCCACCCCGTCACGTTCGACGAGGCCGGCCTCCGCCTCTGCTGCTTCCGGTCGCCGCCCGAAGCGCATCCGTGCTCCCTCGCCGCGCACCGGGGGAGGCCGCGCGGCACAGCACCTAGCGTACCGCTGAGCGGGGTGCAGGCGGGGCCGGTGTGGCGCGTGAAGTGGAAGCGGCGGCTCAGGCCGAAGCGGCGTCCGCGACGGCGGTCTCACGCGCGGCGGGCAGGCCGGGCGGCTTGATCATCCCGGCCGGGCGGCGGTTCGCGACGCTGCACACGGTGGTGCGGCCGATCGCGCCGTCCATGTCGTACAGCGCACACTCGCCCACGGCGATGCCGTCCGCGCTGTGGTGCGAGACCACCTCCACGCCCAGCCACTCACCCACCGGGTAGCGGTGGAGGTAGAGCGTGGCGTCTGCGTTCACGAAGTTGAGGCCGGCCGAGCCGGAGTTGGCGAACGGGTTAGCGAAGTCGGACAGCTGCGCGACCCGGACGAGGGGGGTCAGTTCCACGCCCTGGATGAAATCCAGTGACTCGCGCACCCAGGCGCGCTTCTGACCGGTCGTCCCGAAGTCACCCTCGATGCGGCGCGTCTCCCAGACCGGCGTCATGCCCGGGGGGCCCTTCGGCACCTGCGCCTCCAGGGCGTCCGGCGGCGGCACCACCCACAGCGGCGGCGACCAGACCTCGCCCTCCGGCTGCTCCGCGCGCCGTAGGAACACCACGTTCCCGCGCGCGATCTCGGTGCCGTCGTCGCCCCGGATCGAGGCGTCCACGACGCGGATGCGGTTGCCGTCACGCACGAGCGTGGTGACCACGTTCACGGGCGCCATCGGCGCCACGCGGAACATGTCGGTGGTCAGTCGTGCCGCGTGGAACGCGGGGTCGCCGTGCTCCACCTCCGCGGCGTGCGCGATCAGGCCCGCCAGCACGCGGCCGTGCAGGGACTTCGGGTCCCACGGTCCACGGGTGAGCGGGGTCGGGAGGAAGCGGCCGGGGCCGTCCTGCTCGAAGAAGAAGTCACGCGCCATGACGTTCGATGCTATCGGCGGTCGCCGTCAGCGTCGACCCGCCGGGGTCACGCGCCCGGCTTGAAGACCATCACCGCCACCACGGCCACGAGGATCAGCAGGTCCACGCGCGCCAGCAGCAGCAGGCTCGCCGTGACCATCCGCACCTCCGGGTGCTCCGGCCCGTGCTCCTCCGCCAGCTTCGCCACCCGCTCCGAGCGCGGCCCGAGGAAGCCGACACCGATCACGATCGAGCCGATGATCCCGGCGAAGCCCGCCGACACCCACGGGTCGCTGAACCCGTAGACCGGGCTCTCCCGGGAAGTAGAACCCGCCGAACCACGCCAGGTGACGGACGTAGCCGGCCATCTCCGCGCCGCTGCGACTGGCCAGCACCCGCGCGCCCAGGACGGCGGCGAAGAGGCCACCGCCGAGCCACGCGATCGCCGCGAGGATGTGGACGAAGAGGAGGATGTCACGCGTTTCCACGGAGCGCCCCTGCTGTAGAAGACGGGTTGCGCGCGCGGAGTAGAACTCCCGGCGCCTGCACCCGTCACGACGTGCCACGTCCACCACCAGCGCGCTAGGGTGACGCGGACAGCGGGAGGCGCGCGTGCTCTGGTATTTGCCGTTCCTGATCTTCGGTGCGCGCATCGTGGACGTGTCGCTCGGCACGCTACGCGTGATGTTCACCGTCAGCGGCAGCCGCTGGATCGCGGCGGGCCTCGGCTTCGTCGAACTCACGATCTGGGCGCTGGCCGTGGGCGGGCTGGTCAATAACCTCACGAACCCATTCGCGCTCGTCGCCTACGCCGGCGGCTTCGCCGCGGGCACGCTGGTGGGACTCACGATCGAGGATCGACTGGCCCTCGGCTTTCGGTCGGTGCAGGTGATCAACGCGGACCCTGCCGTGGAACTGGCGGAGGCGCTGCGGGAGGCCGGGTACCGCGTGACGGAGCTCTCCGGCACCGGGCGGGGCGGCCCGGTGGAGGTCAGCCTGGTGGTGATCCGGCGCCGCCAGCTAAACGCGCTCCGCACGCTGATCACCGAACTGGCCCCGGGCGCCTTCATGACCGTGGAGCGCGCGGACCGGCCCGCCGGTGGCACGTTCGGCGCATTGGGCGGGCGTCGCTCCTGGTGGCGCTTCGGGCCGTTCAAGTAGCGTCCGAGCGGTTCGCACGCGCTACTGGTTCGGCGCTTCCTCCAGCAGCCACTCCAGCAGCCGCGTGATCTCCTGCTCCGAGAGGCCCCCGCTGATCGTCTGCGCACCCCAGCCGGGCATCGCCGTCCCCGACCGCCCGAGGGTGATGGTCTGGGCGTAGAAAGCGCGCTCCTGGGTCAGCCGGTCGGGCGTCAGCGCCGGCCCAATGCGGCCTTCGCGCTCCTGGCCATGGCAGGCGGAGCAGTTCCGCGCGTAGAAGACGCGCGCCTCGCGCCCGCCCACCAGGTCCTCCGGCGGCACCCCGGGCGGCGGTGCGTCGCTCCCGCCGCACGCGACGAGCAGCCCCGCCACCGCCGCACCGATGATCACCCGTCGCCAGCCTCGAACCATCCACGTCACCCCGTCACTTCCAGCGACCTCAGGATAGGCATGGCCTCGCGCAACGTCCCTTCTTCGTGCGCAAGGTCACGAATGCGCCCCGCAACCCCCTCGAACCCGCTGAAATCCGAGCAAACCTGCACTCGCCCGTGACCACCAGCCCGCGCACGATGTTGCAGGCCGGTTAAGACAGGCCCGCCGGGCGTGCAAATCGCCCCGCGTAGTTCAAAGGAATCACAGATTTTGAAGCGCCACCGATATCTGCTGCTGACGGCCGCCGTCGCCAGCGCCGTCTTCCTCGCGGCCTGCTCCAGCGACGAGGATGCGACCACCACCCCGACCGAGGCCACCGCCGCGACCGAGACGGCCACCGCCACCGAAGCCGCACCTGCGGCATACCCGGTTGAGGTCACCGACCTGCTCGGCCGCACGGTCACCATCGAGGCCAAGCCCGAGGTCATCGTGGCCGTGAGCCCGACCTCCGTGGAACTGGTCTACGCGGTCGGCGGCAAGGTCGTCGGGCGCTCCTCGTCCGTGACGTTCCCGGCGGACGCCGCCGCGGCCACGGACATCGGCAGCGCGTACCAGCCGAGCATCGAGACGATCCTCTCGCTGAACCCGGACCTGGTGATCGGTGACTCCGTCATCCACGCCGGGCCGGAGATCCGTGCCCTGCTGGAGGGCCTGCCGGTGCCGGTGCTCTTCGCCGGCGCTGACTCCTACGACGACGTCCTCACCGGCCTGCGCCTGATGGGCCAGGTCCTCGACGCGCCGGATGCCGCGGAGGCGCAGGTCGCCGAGATCGAGGCGGCGCTCGCCGCCGCGAAGGCCGCGCTCGCGGGCCGCGAGGTCACCGCCGTGGCCATGATCGCCGACCGCGACAACACCCTGTACGCCGCGAAGGCCAGCTCCTGGATGGGCGACCTGCTCCTCCAGCTGGGCGTGACCAACATCGCCGCCGACCTGCCGGACTCCGGCCCGTTCCCCGGCTACGCCACGCTGGCGCCCGAGGTGCTGTTGCAGGCCGACCCCGCCTTCATCCTGACGATCACCCCCGCCCCGGAACCGGCCCCGCGTCTGTCCACGCTAGTCCCGCAGACCCCGCCGTTCCGCGGCCTGCAGGCGGTCGGCTCCAACCAGGTCGTGGAACTGCCGCTGGAGCTCTTCCTGCAGGCCCCCGGCCCGCGCGTGGTGGAGGCGCTCCAGGTACTGGCGGAGACGCTCGGCGCGCAGTAAGCCAGTAGGCATGACAGGACTCGCCTCACAGGGCGGCCCGATGAGCGGGTCCGGCACACGCCGGGCCCGCTCATGGCGTGCGGCGCGTCGCCAGCGCTTCTTCACCTGGTCCGGCATCGCGCTCGTCCTGCTCCTGGCCGTGGGCGTCCTTAGCCTCATGTGGGGCGCCGTCCAGTTCGGCCCGGCCGAGGCCGTCCGTGGCCTCCGCCCCGGCGGCGATCCGTTCGTGCGCACGGTCGTCTGGGAGATCCGCTTCCCCCGCTTCATCGATGGGATGCTGGTGGGCGCATCGCTCGCCGTCGCTGGCTCCCTCCTGCAGGTCGTGGTGAGGAACCCGCTCGCGGACCCGACCATCCTGGGCGTCTCCGCCGCAGCGGGACTCGGCACTTCGATCATGCTCGTACTCGTACCCGGCGCGGCGGTCGCCGCGCTCGTCGGTGTCGGGATGACCGGCGGCATCGTCGGGGCCCTGATCATCCTGCTCATCGCCTGGCAGGGGGCGGTCTCCGCGCTGCGCCTCACCCTCGCCGGCGTCGCCCTCTCCGCCTTCTTCGGTGCCGTCATCATCGGCCTGCTCGCCTCCTCCCGGACGTTCCTGGAGGTGAGCCTGGGCTTCCTGGCGGGCGGCCTCTACGGCGTCGACTGGCGACATGCGACCGCCGCCGCGCCGGTGGCCTTCCCGGCGATCCTGCTCGCCGCCGCCCTCTCCGGCCGTCTCAACGCGCTCGCCCTCGGCGACGACCTCGCGGCCGGCCTCGGTGTGCTTGCCGACCGCACGAGGTTCTTCGCGCTCACGCTCGCGGGCGCCCTGGCAGGCGTCGCCGTCGCCATCGCCGGGCTCGTGTCGTTCGTCGGCCTGGTCTCCCCACACCTCGCGCGCTTCGCCGTGGGTGACGACCACCGCTACCTAGTGCCGACCGCCGCGATCACGGGTGCGCTGCTGGTGACCAGCGCAGACCTGATCGCACGCCTCGTGATCCGCCCGGCGGAGTTGCCCATGGGCATCATCACCGCCGCGGTCGGCGCGCCCTTCCTCCTCTACCTGCTGCGGTTCCGCTCGTGAACCTCCGCGCCGAGGGGCTAACGCTCTCCTACCGCGGCCACGAGGTGGTGCATGACGTCTCGCTGGAGGTCGCCTCCGGCGAGTTCGCCGTAATCGTGGGCCCGAACGCCAGCGGCAAGAGCACGCTGCTCCGCGGCCTCGCCCGCGTGATGCGCCCGGATCGCGGGCGCGTGCTGCTGGGCGGCGAGCCGATCGCCGACCTCGATTCTCGGGAGGTCGCCCGGCGGCTCGCGATCCTGCCGCAGATGCTGTCGATGGACCTGGACCTAGCAGTGGAGGAACTGGTGTGGCGCGGCCGCACCCCGCACCACCGCCTGATGCACCCCGCCACTGCCGAGGATGCCGCCGCGGTGGAGGCGGCGATCGCCGCGACCGACCTGGACGCGCTGCGCTACCGCTCGCTGCGCGGCCTCTCCGGCGGCGAACGCCAGCGCGCATGGCTCGCGCTCGCCCTGGCGCAGCAGCCCCGCGTGCTGCTGCTGGACGAGCCCACGACCTTCCTGGACATCCGTCACCAGGTGGAGGTGATGGAGGTGCTCCGACGGCTCAACCGGGATGGCCTCACCGTCGTCGCCGTCCTCCACGACCTGAGCCTGGCCAGCCGCTACGCCGACCGGCTCATCGGCATCTTCGAGGGCCGCGTCGCGTTCGACGGCCCCCCCGAGAAGGTGCTGGACGCGCCGACCCTGGAGCGGGTCTTCGGTATCCCCATGCTGATGCTGCGCGACCCCGCCTCCGGGCACCCGATCCCGCTCCCCTCTGTCTAACCGGTCACGCGATTCGGTGACGAAGCCGTGACGCTGGATGCGGTTGAGTGGTCTCGATAGATTCGCGCGGACTCCACGAGGATGACGGCGACAAGTCGAGAGGCTTCACATGGGACTCATCCTGATCCTCCTGCTTCTCTTGCTGCTCTTCGGCGGCGGAGCGTTCGCGCTGACCGGGAACGTCCTCCTGGTCATTGTCGTGGTGCTCGTCGTGCTGGCGGTGGGTGGTTACGGCGGACGCTCCCGCTTCCGCTGACCGGTGCGCAGCAACAGAAGATCGAAGGCCCGAGGAAACTCGGGCCTTCTGCCTGTGTCGGGCGGCACGGATGGCGCTACTGCGGTGGCGGCTTCGGGGCCGGCATCCCGTGCGAGTGGCCGGAGGAGCCTGGGCCGTGGCTGTGGCCGGCGTGCGACCAGCCGCCCGCGGCGGGCTTCGCGCGCTTCGCCGGGCCCGGCTGTTCCGTCAGGCCGTTTACCGCCAGCGGCGAGAACACCCGCCGCGCGGGCGTACCACAGGCCGGGCATGCCGCCGGTTCCCGCGCCTGCGACAGCGGGCGGGACACCTCGAACTCGGCCGTGCAGGCGTCACAACGGAAGTCGTAGTTCGGCATGTTTACTCCGTGTAGCGGCAACCCGAGCGTACACCGTGCGAAGATTCGCAGAGGACAGAGGAGACGTTCGATGGCCCGACTGATGCTGATCGCCGACCGCACGCTGGGCTTCGAGCGCACGCAGGACCTGCGCGACCTGTCGCAGTCCTTCGCCTCCTACCTCGGCGAGCCCGTCGAACTCGTCTGGACGCGCCCCGAACTCGTCGCCCTGGCCCGCATGTCCGTGGAGCCGCAGGCCGGTGACGACCCGGTCGAGGTGCTCGAACCAGTCCCCTCGAAGAACGTGCCGATGGGCGCGGCGGACATCATCTACGACGAACGCGGACGCCCGGACTGGGGCGCGACCTGGCAGGGCTTCTGCGAACTCGCGCTCTTCGGGGGCCCCTCCCACCGCGGCGAGGACGCCGCCCTGCATGTCGTCCCGGACGCCGAGGCGGCCCCCGCCACGCCCGACCTCGACGCGATCGCGGAGATCCGGCGCGGCATCTTCCTGACAACCGGGCTCTTCTCCGAGCCGTCGAGCCAGCCGGGGTGGCTCGCCATCACCTGCCGCTCCTCGAAGCAGGCCGCGTGGATGTGCGCCTGCATCCTCCTGGAGAACGTGGACGCCCGGCTGGATGACGAGATGCGGCTGCTGGTCCCCGCGCACCCCTCCTTCACCCTGAAGGACCAGGTGAAGAGCGTCATCACCGTGGTCGCGAAGGTGAACCACTACTGGGACCAGCACGCGCTGCTGGCGGGCATCGCATGACACCCGCCGTGGATGCGGCGAAGGCCGCCGGCGTGCCGTACGAGGTCGTGCAGTACGAGCACGACCCGAAGGCGGAGTCGTACGGCCTCGAAGCCGCAGAACTGCTCGGCATCGCACCTGAGCGCGTCTTCAAGACCCTGGTCGCGAAGGTCGACGGCCGCCTCGCCGTCGGCATCGTCCCCGTCGCTGTGCGGCTGGACCTGAAGGCGCTCGCCAGCACGCTCGGCGGGCGCAAGGCGGAGATGGCCGACCCGGCGGAGGCTCAGCGCGCCACCGGCTACGTCGTCGGCGGCATCAGCCCGCTCGGCCAGAAGCGCCGCCTCGCCACCGTCCTGGACGAGTCCGCGATGGCGCAGGAGACCGTGTACGTCAGCGGCGGCCGCCGCGGCCTGGAGATCGTGCTCGCCCCCGCCGACCTCGTGCGTCTCACGGACGCAAAGGTCGCCCCGCTCGCCCGGTAGAGACGCCGCGCCCGCCCCGCTGTTCAACACGATTGCCCGAGGCCCATCCGAGCGCGCGTCGGCGCACGGCCGGGTGACGTTCGTGGTTCGACAGCCGACCGCGAACAAGAGACAAGAGGGTCGGTTGCGAGGCTCCTGCCTCCTGCCTCCTGCCTCCGGACTACGAGGCCCCGGTTCCGGCTCCGGCCCATCGCGGCAGCGACCGGGGCCAAGGCGTGATGGGGTGGAACCCCATCACAATCCATCCCCCTCGCCCGCGCAGGGCGAGGGGCAGGGGGAGTGGGCCGCCCCGCGTTGCATCTCGATCCCCACTCGCATCCCCGGGCCTATCGCCGAAGCCCGCCGACCTCGTGCGCCTCACAGATGCGAAGGTCGCGCCGCTCGCCCGGTAGAGACGCCGCGCAGCAAGACGGGGCTGCTCGCGCAGCCCCGTCTCGGTCGTGATCCGGCGGTCCGGCCTAGTGGCCGGCCCCCGTCGATGCCACGTCACCCGCCTGGAAGAGGCCCAGGGCGCCCTTCCCGACGTTCGAGAACTTGTGGGTCACGATGGGGTAGAGCCCGGCCACGTCCATGGTGAACTCCACGTACCCACCCTGCGCCGGCTGCAGGTCCAGCGCCTGCGCACCGCCCTGGGTCGCGTCCGGCCGCAGGAGCAGCACGCCCTCCTTGAACACCGTGTCGAAGATCGTGCCCACGATGTGGAAGGACGAGTTCTCGGACGGCCCGGCGTTCAGCACCCACGCCCGCACCCGCTCGTTCGGCTCGATCCGGATCGGCGCGTACAGGTACTGGTTGAAGTAGCCGTTGAAGACCACCGCGTCCCAGTCATCGTTCTGCATCTTCGTCAGGTCGCCCGGCTGGCCCTGCGGCCCGAGGTAGAACTCCGACTGGACGAAGACGAACTCGTGATCCACCGCCGGCAGGCCGGGCGGGTCGATGATCACGGCACCGAACATCCCGTTGCCGATGTGGTGCAGCGCCGGCGCCGTACCGCAGTGGTACATCCAGACGCCCGCGTGCTTCGCCTCGAACTGGTACACCAGGCTCTCGCCGGGCTGGATGGTCCGCATCTCCACGTTCCAGGCGACCTTGCTCGCGTGAAAGTCGATGGAGTGCCCCAGCTTGCCCTCGTTGACGATGGTCACGTTGAAGATGTCGCCGACCTTGCCGCGCAGGATCGGGCCGGGAACCATGTCTTCGAACGTCCACAGTTCCTGGGTGACGCCCGGCGCGATCTCGATCACCGTCTCCGTCATCCGGAAGGTGATCTCGTGCACCGTGGCATCCGGAGCCACCGGCAGCGCCGGGTCGCGCGGCACCCAGCCGTCCGGGGGCGCGGCGTTCGGGTCGATCACCGCCGCCGCACCACCGCTCGCGACGGCGTGCCCGTCGGTGGCTGGCGCGGCAGCGACCGGCTCAGCCGCGATCACGTTCACCGCCATCACCATGCCCGCCGCGGAGTGGCCGGGGACGGAGCAGATCACCTGCGCGGTCTCCGTGAACGGACCGAAGGTGAACGAGGCTTCCTCGCCCGGGCCGAGGAGCGGCGTGCCCTCGTTGCCCAACTTCAGGTCGTGCGGAAGGACGCCGTTGTTCTTCACGGCCACTTCCAGGTAGCCGCCGGCCAGCACGTCCACCGTTCCCGGCTTGATAAAGAGGTCGCCGAGTTCCACGTCCAGTTTCACGGTCACCGGCTCCGCCGCCACCGTGGCCGTGCTCTCCGCACGGTTCGGGTTCGGCTCCTCCGGGCTACACGCGACCAGCGCGAACGCGCTGAGCGCGGAGATGAGCGCGACCAGGCCGAATCGTCGCGCCGCTCGATGCGTAGACCGCCGCCGGTGCAGCATTGCCATCCCGTCCCCTCTCGCGTCCCGACCGCCGGGACGATGAATGATTGCCCAAGTCTAATAATGATTACGACATCTAATGTGTAGCGGTCGACTTATTGTTATGGAGCATGTATCCTTGCGGCCATATCATCAAGCGTTCCGCTCATCGTTATGAAGCGAGTGTCGACATGCAGATCGCCCTGAGCCGAAAGGGGGACTACGCCGTCCGCGCCGTGCTCGACCTGGCACGGCATGCCGGCACCGGCCGGCGGAAGTCGCGCGAGATCGCCGAAGTCATGGACATCCCGGAGCGCTATCTCCCGCAGATCCTCGCCCTGCTCGTCCGCCAGGGCTTCCTGGTCGCGACCGCCGGCCCGGACGGCGGCTACGAACTAGCTCGGCCGCCGGCGAAGATCACCCTGCTGGAGGTCGTCGAAGCTGCCGAAGGCCCGGTCGCCAACACCGAATGCCTGCTTCGAGGCGGCCCGTGCGACTGGGAGAACGCCTGCCCGCTGCACGCACCGTGGAGCCGCGCACAGTCCGCGCTGACCGCGCAGCTGCGGCAAACGACCTTCGCCGAACTCGCTGCATCCGACGAAGCACTGGAGGCCGGCCTCGAGCCGGTCGCCGCGCCGCCACCAACCGCGCCCCGCACCCCCCGTCGAGGCGTCCGCCCCCCGCACGCATGAGCCGCGCGCACACCTCCCTGTCCGCGCAGCAGCCGCGCCTCCCGCTCGCCGCCATCGGCGTGACGGCGGT
>PHBR01000100.1:1606-10415 GCA_002840675.1 Chloroflexi bacterium HGW-Chloroflexi-9 | reverse complement strand
CGATGACAGGGCCTTGCGGATCGTTTCGGTCACGCCGCGCATGGGCCCGCTCGTGGTGTTCAGTCCGGCGGCCTTGAGCGCACGTTCAATGGTGTCTTGGATGTTCATGGCAGTGGCTCTCGGGACGGACAAGGGAAGGACGGGCGGTGGAAAACGGTGTTTCAAATCGGGGGTTTCTTTGGGTGGGCGCTGACCTGTGTGCGCCCGCTGCCATGTTGAGGGAGGTTGATGTCAGGCGATGTGTCAAACCGTGCGCCCGGCCAATGCCCGGCGCACTGCCGGGCTGGCCTGAAAGACCCCCAGCACCGACACGGATTCGATCGCGGCCAGCGCCAGCTCCGCCTGGGCGATGCGCTCGCGCGCCTCGGTGAGCGCGGCGATCTGCCGCGCCGCCTGGTCGGCGTCGGCGCGGGCTTCGCGCTCCCGTTCTCGCGCGACCGCATGCATCGCCTCGATCCGGTCGAGGCCGAAGACGCCGCGCAGCACCTTGTCACGGTCGGTGGGTGTCGCCTGCAGGAACTCCTGGAAGCGCCCCTGCGCGAGCAGGATCGATCGCTGGAAGGCGGAGAAGTCCAGCCCGAGCAGCCGCTCGATCCGTTCGTTCACCGCGCGCTCGCCGGTGACGGCACGGCCCTGGTCCGCGGTGTTCGACGCCTCGTCGAACGGGGCGAGGAGGTGCTGCCCCGCGCCCTTGCGGCGAATCGCGCGCGTCACCTGCCAGGTGCCACCTTCCACGCGGAAGGTCATCTGCACCTGTGCCGCGTCGCGCTGCTGGTGGATCAGGGCGTGCGTGCCGCGCGTAATCGCCGGCGTCTTCCCGTACAGCGCGAACGCGATGCCATCCAGGATCGTCGACTTGCCGCTGCCGATCGGGCCGACGATGCCGACGAGGCGGCGGCCGCGCCAGTCGAACCGCGCGCGGTCGGCGTAGGAGCGAAACCCCTCCAGCGTCAGGTCAAGCGGGCGCATCGATGACCTCGTCCAGCACGGCGTCGTGCACCTCGTCGAACGCGGCGAGGAGCGCGTCCGGGGCGGGGACGTTTCGCTTCTCCTGGTGGAACTCCCCGTACAGGTCGCGCCACGGCCGACCGGCACGGGACTGGCGGGGCTGACGCTGGTCCGGGTAGACGGCGCGCACCTTCACCACGAACCGGAAGAGGTCCGCCGCCCTCGCCGCGAGCGAGGGGTCGGGCCCGTCCGTGGAGACGACCAGGTCCAGGTAGCCTTCGTTCAGTTCGTCGCGGCGGGCGACGATCTCGTCCCACGTCCCCTCCACATGTAGGAGCGGGCGTCCGGCGATGATCGGGATGCTCTCGACCTGTGCGAGCCCGCGCGGTTCCGCCGTCACCAGCAGCACGCGCTTCTCCTCGCCCGCCTCGCCGAAGTCGAGCGGCAGTAGCGAGCCGGCGTAGTGTGCCGGCGCCGGCGCGCCCGGCACCGGCTGCGGCGCGTGAATGTGGCCGAGCGCGGTGTACTGCGCTACTGGCGAGAGCGCGGCGGCGGAGGCCATGTACGACTCGCCGAGGTGCAACTCGCGCTCGCCTCGGCCCAGGTTGCGTCCGCCGATCGTGACGCCCGGCACGGTGACGTGGGCGGTCATGATCGTGACGGCGTCACGCATGTGCGGCTCGAGGGCGCGGCCGTAGGCGCCGAAGATCGCGCCCACGCGGTCCTGGTACGCGCCGTACCAGTCGCCCACGCCCTGCATGAAGTCGACCACGCGCCCCTCGCGCAGGAACGGGAAGCAGGCGATGACCGCGCGTCCGTTCGCCGTTTCGATCTCGATGAGCCCGCCCAGTTCCGGCGCGCGGATCTGGCCGACGAGGTGCACGCCGAGGGGGCGGAGGTACGGCGCCAGCACCTCGAACAGTTCGGGGGAGTCGTGGTTGCCGGCGATGGCGACGACCGGCCGGCGGCCGTCGTCCGCGAGGCGGCGGAGCGCCTCCATGCCCATGCCGAGCGCCTCCGTCGGCGGCGAGGCGCGGTCGAAGAGATCGCCCGAGACGATTACGAGGTCGACCTCGCGTTCCTCGGCGATCGCGATCACCTGGTCCAGCGCCTCGGCGAACTCGTCGGTGCGGTCGTACCGCCCGATGCGCTTGCCGATGTGCCAGTCGGAGGTGTGGAGGATGCGCACGCGGCTACAGCCCCTTGAACGGGTCGCCCTCGGGGCGAACCTCGTCGCGGCGGGTGGCCCACGGGACGCGGGGGAAGGAGAAGACGACGGGCACGGGGACGGCCGGCTGGCTCAGGACCATCGTGCCCGGCTTTAGCAGACGCGCGCGCGCTTTCGTGGACGGGAGCATCCAGCCGAACTCCGCGCGCTCCGATTCCGCGGCGTCCAGGCGGCCCGCGACGCGGATCGAGGCGTTCTCCAGCACGTCCGGCGCCACGCGGGAGGCGCTCTGCTGCGCGCCGATCAGCAGTACGCCCAGCGACCGGCCGCGCTGCGCGATATCGACGAGCATCTCCTTCAGCGGGCTGGCGCCCTCCCTCGGGGCGTACTTGTTCAACTCGTCCAGCACGACCACCGAGAGCGGGTGGCTCTGCCCGGTCAGTTCCTTCTCGCGGAACGTCTCCTGCAGCAGCGCGCCAACGACGAAGCGCTGCGCGAGGTCGTGCATCGCCTGGATCGCGACGACCGTCACCGTCGCGGCGGAGCGGTCGATGCGGCGGCTGACGCCCGCCCGCACCAGCCGGCCCAGGCGCAGGTCGCTGGACGCGGACTGGAGACGGCGCATGAACGCAGAGATCGTCCCGGGCTGCACGCGCCCCGCCCAGGCAGGGTGCGGGTGCCCGTCCGAGTCGTCACCCTCCGGCTCCAGCAGCATTCCGAGCACGGTGACCAGGCTGTCCATGTCCCGGATCACCTCGCCCTGCGCGGAGTGCACGGCGCCCGAGGGGTCGACGAGCGTGACCGCGCCGGGTTCGCCCTCCACCGGCTGCATCCAGCGCTGAAGCTGCGTGCGGACGCGCTCCTCCACGAATGGGATCTGGTTGCGCTGGTCGCTGGCGTCCGTGAACACGAACTGCAGCAGCCCCTCCTTGATGAACTCTTCCGGCGTCCAGTAGAACGCCTCGATCCCCTCCTGCCGCCCGCTGACATCCGGCAGCACCGCGTCGCGCGAGGCCTTCGCAGGGGGCGCCCAGTACGCGACGGTGGGGCCGGAGCCGGCGCCGAGGTCGCGCGGGCGCGAGCCGCCCCGGCCGTCACGGGACGGGGTGGCCAGACGGAAGGAGGTGGGTTCCACGCCCAGGCGCTGCCAGGTGGCGGCGTCCTCTTCGCTGAACTTGGTGCTCGGGCGGTCCAGCCACAGCAGGTCCTCGCCCTTCACGTTGAAGACGAGGGCGCGCAGGTTCGCGGTGGCGCGCGGGTCCAGGTTCGGCAGGCCGGTGAGCATGCGCAGGAAGAAGAACGCGAACGTGGTCTTGGTGGCGACGCCGCTCACGCCGGAGATCGACATATGGCCGCCCTTGGTGCCATCGAAGTAGTCGAGGTCGATCTCGATCTCGTCGCCGTCCCGGCCGACGCCCACGGCGAGCCGCTTCTGCGGGTCGATCGTGTCGACGTAGAGGGCGCGCTGCCGGTCCAGCCCGCGGGCGCGCTCCACCACCTCGCCGGGGCCGGCGGCGACCCAGATCTCCGGGTCGACGCGTGTGACGGCGACGCGCGCCGAGCGCACGCGCTCCGCCGGCTGGAAGCCGCCGTCGCCGATGCGGTGGACGTCCGAGTCGAACGTGGCGCCTTCGTATGTGGCTTCGCTCTCCGTGACGATGCCGTAGGTGGAGACGGTGCCTGCCTCCGGCACTTCCGTCCGCACGACCACGAGGTCGTCCACGGCCAGGTAGCGGTCGCCGTCCAGCACCACGCGGAACTCCTGCGAGGTGGTCTGGCCAACGCCGGCGACGCGGCCGACGCGCCCGCCTTCCGCGGAGCGTCGTGGCTCGAACGGTGGCAGGGTCATCGGCGGGTCGCTTCCGGACGCGGCGCGGGCAGGGTGGTCTGCGCGTGGAGCGCGGCCCGCAGGGCGCGCTCCACCAGGGCGGCGTCGCCGAGTTGATGGCGGAGGTGCTTCTCCAGCGCCGCGATCGGCACCAGGTTCTGCGGCGCGCGCGGGTCGATGTGCAGCGGTGGGGCCACCCGCGGGAGGATCGCGGCGGTGCGGTCGGCCACCACGCGCGCCTCCTCGCGCCCGAGGGCGAACGCGGACTCGCACCGCACGACCCCGCTCCAGGCGTGGCCGAAGGGCACGGTGGCGAGGCGGACGTACCAGGAGTAGCGCTGGAACTTCCCGAGCGGGTTGATGCGGAACAACGGGGTGCGCTCGCCTGGCCGCAGGCGACCGACACACGCCGCCTCGGGCGGGGCGAGGTACGAACGGTGATGAGTCTTTACATAACCGATGACCTGGTGCGGCGCGAACTCGTTGATCGGGCCGTCCGCCACCACGAAGTGCCCCTCGCGTGCGAGGTCCGTGGCGCACGCGCCCTCCGCTTGCCGCATCCGCGTCTGGACGTGCGCGGTCAACTGGGCGTCGTCTTCGCCCTCGGTCGCCTCGGTCAGGTAGTCGAGGCCGGGGACGTGCGGCACCTGCTCGATGCGGCCGCGCCCGAGGACCGCGAGGCGGCGCACGGTGACGTGCTCGAAGGTAGAGTAGGGGGTGTCTTCCCGGTGCCAGACGGTGGCGCCCACGGCGTAGGAGGCACAGACGCCCGGGATCGGGCCGTTCGCCGGGTCGTCGTCATCGAAGAGGGTCAGGCGCGCATCGATGCGGCGGATGCCGTCCACGAACGCGATTGAGCGCGCGCCATCATCGAGGCCCGGGAGTGGTTCCCAGGCCCCGGTGACCTCGACGGTCGGGTCGACGTCGACCTCGCTGGGGGGAAGTGACTGATCGGCTTCGACCGGCGAGCCGAACCCCGGTGCCCACGACTCCAGGTACAGCTTCGCCATCGCCCGCGATTGTAGCCCGGTGTGGGTGCTGGCACGCCCGAGGGCGGCAGGTGGCGCTATCCGAGGCTAGGCGGCGTGCAACGCCCCGCTGTACCACCCGACGCGCTCGAGGACGGCGGACTCACCGCCCAGGTCCTCGATTACCGGCAGCATGGACGCTTCGCTTTCCTCTTCGAGCGGCACGGCCGGGACCAGCCCGTCGCTGATGCCGAGTGAGCCGGCGAGTTCGCGCGCCCGGATCACGGCCCAGGAGATGCCGCGGTGGCTCGGCCCGTGATGGTTGGCGATCGCCTCGACGATCTCCTCCGGGAAACCCCAGGCGTCGCCGATGGCGGTGCCGTGCTCCACGTGGTCGAAGCCGAAGCACATACGCTCCGCTTCCTGGGAGGGAATGCCGCGCTGCGCGAGTTGCACCACGGTGGAGTACTGGTCCGGCCACTGGGCGGCCATCGCCAGCCGTCCGATGTCGTGCAGGAGCCCGGCGGTGAACGCGGAGGAGTGCTCCACGCTGCCCCACGCGATCGCGTCCGCGAGGACCGCGGTGGCCACCAGGTGACGCCAGAGTTCGTCCTCGTTGATGCCGGAGCGCTGGAGGTTGCCGAACGATCCGGACAGTGCGATCCCCAGCACGATCCGCCGGGTCTCTGCCGCGCCGATGCGGACCACGGCCGTCTGGGCGGACTTGATCCGGTCGACCGGTGCGGAGGCGGCGGAGTTCGCCGCCCGCAGGATGCCCGCGGTGAGTGCTGGGTCGGAATGGACGATCCCCAGCAGGTCCTCGATGGACGGGTTCGGGTCGGACACGAACGAGAGTGCCCGGACCTTCGCCGCCGGGAGTGCCGGGAGTTGTGATGCTGAGGTCATAGCCCCGCCCGCCCTGTCCAATACGAACGCCCTGCCGCTGCTTGAATCATCGGCAGGGCGTCCGTGCCCGCACAGTCGGGCGGGAGGGCTGATCGGGGGCCCGTTTGGTGAAGCCTGAGTGAATCTACCGCCCGCCTGGCGCCTCCCCAACCGCTGACCGGCCCCGCATCGCTGCGCGCTGGTCTGCGGCGAGTTCCTCCAGCGGGATGTGACACAGGATCTGGTGTCGCGGGTCTGCCGGATCCACCCGCATCGGTGGCGGCGTGTTGTCGCAGAGGTCGCCCAGGTTCCGGGGGCAGCGGCCTGCGAACGGGCAGCCGGCGAACGGCTGCCGCAACGTGGGTACCGCCCCCTCCAGGCGGATGCGGCTGGGCTCGGCGTCCGGGTCCGGCACCGGAGCCGCTGAGAGCAGCGCCTCCGTGTACGGCGACCAGGGCGGGCGCAGGACCGCCTCCGCCGGGCCCGTCTCCACGACGTGCCCGCCGTAGAGCACCAGGATGTCGTCCGAGATGTACCGGACGACGCCGAGGTCATGGGTGATGAACATGAAGGCGGTGCCTTCACGCCGCTGCCGCTCCGCGATCAGGTTCAGTACCTGCGCCTGCACGGACACGTCCAGGGCGGAGACCGCCTCGTCCGCGATGATCAGTTCCGGGTCGGCAGCGAAGGCCGCCGCCAGGGCGACCCGCTGCTGCTGGCCGCCGCTCAACTCCCGGGGCCGGCGGTCCATGTAGCCGCCGTCCAGGCCGACCGACTCCAGCAGTTCGACGGCGATGCCTCGCGCCTCCGCCTTGCCGACGCTGCGTGACTTCCGGATCGACCGCACGAGGACGCTGCCGATCGGGAGCCGCGGATTCAGGGAAGCCGCCGGGTTCTGGAAGACCATGCGGACCTTCGACTGCTGCCCCCTCGGGCGGTCGCCGACGCCGGCGGCCAGCGGCTCGCCGTCCAGCAGCACCTCGCCGGAGGTTCGGCGCTCCAGGCCGGCGATGGAGCGGGCCGCCGTCGACTTGCCTGAGCCGGACTCGCCGACGATGCCGAGCGTGCGTCCGGGCTGGATGGCAAAGTCCACGTCCACGTTCGCCCGAACCGGGCGACGGGAGGGCGGGCCAAAGAAGATGTACTTCTTCCGGTCGTTGCCGTAGTACTGGTGCAATCCATCCACCTGCAGCAGCGGCGCCTCGTTGGTGCTCCGGGGCTTCCGGGGTCGCGGCGCCGGCTCGCCCCACGTGTCGGAGTCGACCCGCTCCGGGAAGAAGCAGCGCACCGGGTGCCCCTCCGCGTTGGCGACGATCTCCGGCGGCGCCGATTCACGGCAGATGTCCTGCACCATGGGGCAGCGGTCAGCGAACAGGCACGCGTCCACGTTCGGTTCCGAAGCAGGGTAGACGGAGCCGGGGATGTTCCGTAGTTGCGGCATCAGCCCGGTCTCATTCACGGGCGCGGGGACGCACGACAGCAGCCCGGCCGTGTACGGGTGCGACGGGTTCGCGAACAACTCGCGGACGGGCGCCTCCTCGATGACCTGGCCGGCGTACATGACGGCGACGCGGTCGGCGACCCGGGCGATGACGCCCAGATTGTGACTCACGAAGACGATACCGGCGTTCACGCGGTTCTTCAGTTCCGCGACCAGGTCCAGGATCGTCGCCTCTGTGGTGACGTCCAGGCCGGTCGTGGGCTCGTCCATCAGCAGCAGGTCCGGCTCGCAGGCCAGCGCCATGGCGATTACCACGCGCTGCTGCTGGCCGCCGCTCAGTTCGTGCGGGAAGCGCCGCCCGACTCGTGCCGGGTTCGGAAGGCCGACGCTCTCGAACAGGCTCGCGGCGCGTTCCTCGGCGGCCTGGCCGCTCAGCCCGAGGTGGGTGTGCAGCACCTCCTCGACCTGCTCGCCCACCCGCATTGTGGGGTTCAGCGCGGAGCCGGGATCCTGGTAGACCATGGCGATCCGGCTCCCGCGGAGGTCTCGCAATTCCCCGGCCGGCATGGTCATCAGGTCGCGGCCCTCGAAGAGGATCGACCCACCGACCTCGGCCGTGCCCGGCAGATAGGCGAGCGTGGCAAAGGCGACCGTGGACTTGCCGCAGCCGGACTCACCGACCAGCCCCAGCACTTCGCCACGGCGGACGGTGAAGGAGGCGTGGCGGACGGCGCGGACGGTCCCGCGTGGCGTGTAGAAGGTGACCGAGAGGTCACGAACCTCCAGCAGCGGGACCCCCTCCGCTGGCGGTGCGACCGACTCTTGCGTGGCCGGGCTCAGGAATGAGGCGATGCTCATGGTGTGCGCTCTCCCTTCGGCAGTTCGCGCGCTTCGCGCAGGCCCTCGGCGAGCAGGTTCACGCCGATGACGAGCGATGCCACCGCGACCGACGGGGCGAGGACGATCAGCGGGGCGTTGGCGATGTGCGCGCGGCCCTCGCTAATCATCAGCCCCCAGTCCGGGGACGGTGGCTGCACGCCCAGCCCGAGGAACCCGAGCGAGGAGGCGAGCAGCACGGCGTATGACAGCCGCACGGAGGCCTCCACCGTCAGGACGGGCGTGGTGTTCGGGAGGATCTCCCGGAAGATGATGTAGTACGCCGGTTCGCCTCGGAGGCGGGCGCTCTGCACGAACTCCATCGTCTTGATGGAGAGCGTGGCGCTGCGGAGGACGCGGGCGACACGCGGCATGAAGACGATGCCGATCGTAAGAATGATGTTGACGTGGCTGGAGCCGAGCGTGGTCAGCACCAGCAGCGCCAGCAACAGCGCGGGGAACGACATCAGCCCGTCCATGACGCGCATGACGATCTCGTCCACCTTGCCGCCGGCGTAGCCGCTGCTCAGGCCGACGATCGTACCCAGCAGGATGCCGAGTGCCGTGCCCGCCGCGGAGACCAGGATGATCGAGGTCGCCCCGGAGAGCACGCGGCTGAAGATGTCCCGGCCGAACTCGTCCGTCCCCAGCCAGTAGGTCCCCGTGGGGCCGCTGAAGCGGTCCAACAGGTGGAA
>PHBR01000100.1:0-1566 GCA_002840675.1 Chloroflexi bacterium HGW-Chloroflexi-9 | reverse complement strand
CCGCCACCGCCAGCACGACGTGCAGGAGGACCAGCGGCAGGCCGATGCGGCCGGCCGGCGTGGCCCACGCGTAGCCGACCTCGCGGCGGATGCCGCGAGCCAGGCCGCTGACGGCGCGGGTTGCCGCGTTGCCGCGCTCGGATTTGGACGGTGTGAATGTTGCAGTAGCCATCAGGCGAACCGAATCCGCGGGTTCAGCCAGGTGTACGCCAGGTCGGCGAACAGGTTGCTGACCGCATAGGTCGCCGCAATCAGCAGGGCGAGCGCCTGCAGCAGCGGCATGTCACGTGTCTGGATCGAGGTGAGCAGCATCCGGCCGATGCCCGGGTACGAGAACACGTTCTCGACGATGATCAGGCCGCCCAGGAGCCACCCGATGTTCAGCGTGATCACGCTGATTGTGGGGAGCATGGCGTTGGGCACCACGTGCCGCCAGATCACCCGCCGCATGGGGAGCCCCTTCAGGATGGCGCTCCGCACGTAGTTCGTCTCCAGCACCTCGATCACGTTCGCCCGGGTCATGCGCATGACGTAGGCGAACATGACGCCGGTGAGCGTGAGCGCGGGCAGTACGAGGATCTGCGGCCGGGTGAGCGGGTTCGTGCCGGGCTCCACCAGGCTGGAGGACGGGAGCCAGCCTAGCGTGGTGGAGAACAGGATGATCAGCACCACCCCTGTGACGAACTCCGGCAGTGAGATCGCCACCAGGCTGAACATGCTCGCCAGGCGGTCGCCCAGCGAGTTTCGGTGGACGCCCGCCCAGATCCCCACCGCGACCGCGATGGGCATCGCCACGAAGAACGTGAACGACGCGAGGATTAGCGAGTTCACCAGCCGGCTGCCGACCATTTCCGTGATCGGCAACCGCTGGACCAGCGACTCGCCCAGGTCGCCCCGGACGACCCCGCCGACCCACGACAGGTAGCGCACCGGCCACGGGTCATCGAGGCCCAGCCGCTCGCGGACAACCGCGATGTTCTCGGGCGTCGCGCCCTGGCCGAGGATCTGTGTGGCCACGTCGCCCGGAAGCACCTCGGTGACGCCGAAGACGGCGAACGAGATCACGAGCAACGTCACCACGATCAGGCCCAGGCGGAGTAACAGGAATCGCGCCATCGCGACCCTCCCTTCGGGCGTCGCCTACTGGTTCAGCCAGGCGTTGCGGAGCACCAGCCAGTTGGACGGGTGCGCGGCGACGCCGCCGACCTTGTTCGTCATGCCGACGAACACCGGCTTGAACGAGGTGACGATGCGCGGGACGTCGTCGATCAGGATCTGCTCGATGCGTCCGTAGGCCTCGGTGCGCTCTTCCTGGTCCTTGATGCCGCGCGCCGTGTTGATCAGCGTGTCCAGCTCGGCGTTCTTGTAGTAGGACTCGTTCCACGGCGCGTCGGAGAGGTAGACCAGGCTCAGCGCCTGGTCGGCCGTGCGGCCGTTCCAGCCGACGGTCGTGAAGGGTTCCACCAGCCACACGTTGGACCAGTAGGAGTCCTCCGGGGAGCGCTGGACGGTGACGTTCACACCACCCGGGGCAGCGAGTTCCTTGTAGACGATCGCCAGTTCCTG
>PHBR01000099.1 GCA_002840675.1 Chloroflexi bacterium HGW-Chloroflexi-9 | reverse complement strand
GCTGGGCCGCGTGATCCCGCACGAGCCGCTGACCGAGCGCGTGGACCGCGCGCCGAGGCTGGCCGCGCGGCGCACCGGGCCCCGCCGGGTCGAGATGGAGTACGTGATCCCCCGCCAGCATGCGCGCGAGGCGATTGAGCGCGTGAGTGACCTCGTGCGTCGGAGCGGGTGGCGTCCGTCGCTCCCGGCTGCGCTGCGCTGGGTGGCGCCGGATATTGTGCCGTTGTCGATGTGCTATCGCCGCGAGGCGGCGTCGCTGACGGTGCGCGCTCGGCGGTCCGAGCCGTACCAGCCGCTGTTCGAGGCGGTGGAGACGATCATGCGCGACTACGAGGGCCGGCCGCACTGGGGCAAGGTGCACTTCCAGACACACGAGACGCTGCGTCCGCTGTACCCGCGCTGGGACGAGTTCCAGACGACGCGGCGTCGCCTGGACCCGTCCGGCGTCTTCGGCAACGCCTACACCGACCGCGTCCTGGGGGCCGTGCGATGACCGAGCCGGCGACGGACGAGGGCGTGCGCGCGGCGGTGCTGCGCGCGGCCACGCGCCTCATCGGTGAGCGCGGTGTGGACGGCATGACCATGCGCCAGGTGGCGGAGGCCTCCGGCGTGAGCACCGGCACGGTCAACTACCACTTCCGCAACAAGCGCGGGCTGGTGCTGGCGGCGATCGACGGCGCTGGCATCTCCCCGTCGGTCAGCGACACCTCCAGCGCCCTCGGGCGGATCGAGGCGCTGCTGTCCACGTTCGTGCTGGAGGACGAGGAGCGCCGCGCGTGGTGGCGCTTCTGGGTGGAGGCGACCGCGCAGGCGACGCGCGACCCCGACCTCCGCGCGCGCCAGCAGGCGCGGATGGAGGCGCAGCGGCGCGAGGTAGAAGAACTGGTGGGGCTGGGCATCCGCGCGGGGGAACTGCGCCCGGACCTGGACCCCGCGCTCCTCGCGGAACCGCTGCTGGCGCTGGCGCACGGGCTGGTGCTGCTGCAGGTGACCTCGCCCGAGGCGGTGACCGTGCGTCGGGCGGCGGACGCACTGGCCGGATCGCTGCGCGAACTCGCCGCGCGCTGACCGGGCCGTGCGCTCACTTCGCGGGGTGCGGGCTCAGTCGGTCGGGAGTCCCTCCGACCACTTCACGCTCACCTGACTCGCGTGGCGGTGGATCAGACGCCACTCGCCGTCCTCCAGCGCGAAGACGTTCGTGACCGCCAGCGGCGCCCCCGCCGCCAGTTCGCGGCAGAGCACGACGGCGACGTTCCCGGTGATGCGTGCCTCCGCCAGGCCTACGACGAGCCGCGGCTGCTGAGGGCTGCGCAGGATCAACCGAAACGAGTCCATCACCTGCAGACGCGTGGTGATGGGGTGCCAGTTCGGGTGGACGCAGGAGACCGGCTGGCGGCGCGCCCAGAGCGCGTCGATCGCCTCGGCGTCGTGGGCGTTGAAGGCGTGGTAGAACGCCTCGTTCGCGGCCAGCACCCGCGTGACCTCGCGCTCGTCCTCGTCCGGCATGGCGCTAGCCCGAGTAACTCCAGCCGGTGTAGGTGGAGGTGAGCGGCTCGCCGCTGTGCTGGACTTCGCCGTACAGGACGCGGCCGACCACGACCACGTGGTCGCCGACCTCCAGGATCTGCTCCGCCTGGCACTCGAGGTAGGCGAGCGCGTCGTCCAGGATCGGGCAGCCCGGGGCGCGCTCGGACGGGTGGGTGTTGATGCCGGCGAGCTTGTCGACGGGCGGCCGGACGGAGGCGTCGCCGGTACGGCCCTTCACCTTCACCGGGTTGGAGGGCTGCACGAACTTCGCGGCCAGCGCCATGCCGTTCCCCTCCTGGTTGAGCAGGTTCACGGTGAAGTAGCCGTGCGCCCGCACACGGCCGAGTGAGGAGGAGTCGCGCTCGAAGGCGACCATGACCAGGCGGGGCGAGAAGGAGACCTGCATCACCCAGTCCGCGATCATCGCGTTCGGGCGGCCCTCCGCGGTGGTGCCGATGACGTAGATGCCGTACGGCATCTCGTGCATCGCCTCCTTGATGATGTCGTCCTCGGTGCGCTCGATGCGATGCCCGACCACGGCGTGTCCTCTCCGATGTCCCTGCGTCCGAGGATACCCGGCACCGGCCACGGGGTAGAATCGTGGATGCCGAGGGGGTGACCGTGCTGCAACTGAGCGTCCTGGACCAATCGCCGATCCGCGAAGGCGGCACGGCCGCGCAGGCGCTGCGGGAGACCGTGGCGCTGGCGCAGGCGGCGGATCGGCTGGGTTACACCCGCTTCTGGGTGGCGGAACACCACGGCAGCGGCGGGCTGGCCTCGGCGGCACCGGAGATCCTGATCGGCGAGATCGCGGCCGCCACGCGGCGCATCCGCGTGGGCTCCGGCGGGGTGATGCTCTCGCACTACTCCAGCCTGAAGGTCGCGGAGCAGTTCCGCACGCTGGAGGCGTTCCACCCTGGCCGCATTGACCTGGGCGTCGGACGCGCGCCCGGCGGCTCGCAACTCGCCTCGGCGGCGCTCGCGCACGGCCCGGGCGCGCTGCCGCTGGACCACTACCCGGAGCAGGTGCACGACCTGGTGCTGTACCTGTCCGATGCGCTGCCGGAGGGCCACCGCTTCCACGGCATGCAGGCGACGCCGATCGTGGAGAGCATCCCGCAGGTGTGGTGCCTGGGGTCGTCGCTGGACAGCGCGTTGATCGCCGCGCAGGTGGGGCTGCCGTTCTCCTTCGCGCAGTTCATCAACCCGGAGGCGGGGCCGCGCGCGGTGAAGCTGTACCGCGAGCGCTTCCGCCCCTCCGCGTGGTGCCCGGAGCCGAAGGTCTCCGTGGGCATCTCCGCGATCGCCGCCCCGACGGAGGAGGAGGCGATCCGTCTGTCATGGAGCCGTTATTGCTGGCGCTTCCGCCGGGGTGGTATCCCGACGGTGGAGACTGCCATGGAGTTCCAGTACTCGGACGCCGAGCTCGCCTACATCGAATACTCGCGCCCGCTCGCGGCGATCGGCACGTCCGAGCAGGTGCGCGCGAAGATCGAGGCGACGGCGGAACAACTGACGGCGGACGAGGTGGTCCTGCTGACGATCACCTACGACTTCGCGGACCGCGTCCGCTCCTACGAACTGATCGCGGACGCCTTCGGGCTGCCCGCGACCGCCGAGGCTGCGGGGTAACGCGGTGGAGCGCCAGACCAGCAGTCGCCCGGCTGTGTGGTTGGCGGTGGGCCTGGGTGCCGTCACCGGCGGCATCGTGGGCCTCGTGTTCGTCGGCTGGCTCTGGATGATCGCGCAGGCAGGCGGCTTCGGTGATGGCGGGACCGGACTGATGCGCGCGGTCGGCTGGTGGGGCGTCTTCTGGGTGGGCCTCTCGCTCGGCCTCGTAGGTGGCTTCGCCCTCGCGTTCCGGCTCTGGCGGGGCGCCTCCGGCCTGGCGGTGAAGCGCGCCGAGGCCTCCGCGCGGCGTGATGCAGTGCTCGCCGCGGAGCGACTCCTGCGCGAGGTGCGCTCGCACGATTCCGGCCCGCACGACCCCCAGTCTCGCGACCAGTAGCCCGACGCTCAGCGGGCGGCCTCCCCACGGCACGTGATTGGCCGGTGTCCCGTCGCGCGTGGCGTCGTACGGTGTGGCCGCACGAAGGAGGCCGGCGTGAACGTGGTGCGCTTCAAGCAGGTGGACGTGTTCACGGAGCGCCCGTTTCTCGGCAACCCCGTTGCCGTGATCCTCGAGGCGGAGGGGCTCACCGACGAGGAGATGGCGCGGATCGCGCGCTGGACCAACCTCTCGGAAACCACCTTTGTCTTGCCCTCGACGCGCGCGGATTACCGGCTCCGCATCTTCACGCCGGGGAGCGAACTGCCCTTCGCCGGCCACCCGACGGTCGGTTCCGCGCACGCGGTGATCGAGGCGGGCCTGGTGACGCCTCGCGGTGGCGCGCTGGTGCAGGAGTGCATCGCGGGCCTGGTCCCGCTGCGCGTGGAGGCGGACGGCCGGATCGCGGCGCGAGTGCCGGCGCCGAGCGTCGACGCGGCCTCGTCACTCCCGGCGGACGAAGTGTCGAGGCTGCTCGGCGCGACTGTCGTCGCGCCCGCGCTGCCGGTGTCGGTGGGGCCGGTGTGGCTGGTGGCGCAGGCGGAGAGCGTGGAGGCGCTGGCAGCGGCTCATCCCGACCTGCCCGGTATCGCCGCGCTCGGCGCCCGTGGCTGGACGGGCCTGACCGCCTTCGCGATCGACGCGAGGCCGGGCGCGGAGGCGCGCCTGCAGGTGCGCTCGTTCGCACCGGCAGACGGGATCGCGGAGGACCCGGTGTGCGGCTCCGGCAACGCCGCCGTCGGCGCCTACCTCGGCGCGACCGGGCTGCTGGCGCAGACCGGGCGCGCGTACGTCGCCGCGCAGGGGATGGCGATGGGGCGGGACGGCCGGGTGGCCGTGTCCGTGCACGGCCCCGACCATGTCGAGATCGGTGGCCGCGCGGTCACGGTGATCGAGGGGACGATCCGCCTCCGCTAGCCGGTCGCGCTGGCTACTTGAGGGCGGCCTCGATCGCCTCGTTCAGTTCGGTCACCTCCAGGATGCCCTCGAACTTCGCGGCGACGCGGCCGTCCTTGCCGATCGCGAAGATGATCGGCTCGCTGCGCAGGCCCCATTCGGTCACGGCCGGCACCGGCTCCAGCACACCCTCGGTGCGCGCCTTCGCGAGGACGTACGGCTCCACGTGGATGAAGATCGCGCGGTCCTGGTACTGCTCGTATGCGGGCACCACGATCTGCTCCAGCACCGGGCCACAGAAGCGGGTCTGGCAGAACGCCGGGGTCACGAATGCGACGACGACCGGCTTCCCGGTCTGCAGCGCGTCGGCGACGGTCATCTCAAGCATGCCGGCGATCGGGTTCTCCGCGCTGCTGATCTCCGTGATCTCGGCATCGGCGAGCGTCGCCTGGCGCGAGGCCGGCGCGGGGTCACCGATGGCGGGCTCGCTGGTGTGCTCCTGCACGAACGTGCGCAGGAGCAGGTCGCGGTACTCCGTGCCCCCGACAGTCGCGTTGATGGCAAAGCCCCACCAGCCGCTGCGGTCGAACTCCACGTTCGCGACGAACACGGTGGTCAGGTCGCCCTCGTGCGCGACGCGCTGCGCCGCATCGGCGAAGGCGGGCAGCATGGAGGCGACGCGCTGCGCGTCGTCAGCAGCGGGCGGGTTGAAGCGGGAGGCGTGCTCCGGGTTGATGTCGAGCGTGCGCGGGGTGAGCGTGACCTCGCCCGCCTCTTCGGCGATGCCCGGCTCGCTCTGCGGGTCCGCCGCGAGCCGGTAGAGGCGCACCTCCACCTCGGCGTCGCTGACCAGGCCGCCCTCTTCATTGAAGAGTGCGACGGCGATCCGGTTCTGGCCCACGCCCAGGTTGGAGTTGACCAGTTGCGGCTGGAACGGCACGCCCTCGGTCGACTGGCTGACGGACTGCGCGTCCCAGCCGCTGACCTCGTCGCCGCCACAGGCAGCCAGGGCCAGTGCCGCCGCGCCAGCGCACGCTAGCAATGCGATCCGGGTGATCTTCACGTCAGGCCTCCGACTCAAGTGGGGACTTGAGCATCGGACGGCGGGCCGTGACAGGCAACACCGCCGGGCCGGTCAGTCGTCCAGTTCCACGGGGATGGCCGCCGTCCACAGCGTCTCCGGCTCCTCCTCGTAGCGGCGCATGACCTGGTGGAAGAGCTGGCGCTTGAAGAAGTCGGAGAAGAGGCCGGCCCGCCACGCCTCGTCCAGCAGGCCGATCAGTTCGGCCTCGCTCACCATCTGGGCGGTGGGCGGCGGCGTCTCGCCGGCGGCCTCGCGGCCGATGCGCAGCAACTCGCGGCCTTCCGCCTGGACCCAGGCGCGCTGCAGGTACGCCTCGCCACCGATGGAGGTGACCTGGGCCTCGCCGCACAACCACGCCGCCTGCTCGTTGCTCTCAGCCATGTCGTGCTCGCTCTCGCTACTGGCCGGATCCACGCTATTCGCCTGGCGTGAGCCTGCAAGCGTCAGACGGTCACGCCCTGCCAGACCCGGCGGCCATCCACGCGCACGATCCGGCCGATGCCGGGTGCGCGGAGGTGGGCGCCAGCGACGAGCGCGTGGTCCGCCTCCAGCCGGTCGAGGATGGTCTTGCGGGTGGCGCTGGCCTGCGCCATATCGCTATCGAACATCCCGGACCAGTCGTCCTCCTCCACGTCGATGGTCGTCAGGAAGACGTCGCCCAGGATGAAGGCGCGTTCGCCCCCGGACTGCACGTCGATGCTGAGGTGGCCGGGGGTGTGGCCGGGCGTGTGCACGGTGGTGAGGCTCGGGGAGAGCGGATGCCCGTCGCCGACGAGTTCCATGCGCTTCATCCACTGGAGCGGCGCGATGTCGCGGCTGAATGAGGAGGACGGCAACTGGCGGGAGGTCTGGTCGTCCCAGTCGCCCTCCGGCACCAGGTACCGGGCGCGCGTGAACAGCGGCTGGCCGGTCGCGCGATCCATGTTCCAGCCGGTGTGGTCGCCGTGGAGGTGCGTGAAGATCACCTCGTCGACCTCGTCCGGGCGCACGCCTGCCTCGCGCAGTTCATCCAGCAGCACGCCGCCGGACTCCGGCCCGAGGCCGGTGTCTACGAGGATCGTGCGGCCGTCCGCGCGGAGGAGGAAGCAGAGGCAGTCCATGCCGATGTCGCCGTTCGGCTCCAGCCGGTCGCGGTACGCCTCCAGCCGGTCGCCGGCGGTGGGCCAGACGCGGTGCGGGTCGAAGCCGAAGTAGACATCGAAGAGCGAGACGATCTCCACGTTGCCGACGCGAGTGCGGTACATCGCCGCCTCCTTCCGGTGCGGACGGGACGATACCAGAGGTGGCGTGGCGATGACTTGCAAACATCGCTCTAGCGGCATACAGTCATGCCATGAAGGAACTCATCCCCGACGCACTGCTTGAACACGTCGCCCGCCGCTTCCGCGTGCTGGGTGACGCCAGTCGCCTCGCGATCGTCCGGTTCCTCCTCACCAGGGGTGAGGCGAACGTGGGCGAGGTGGTGGACGCCCTGGCGATGAGCCAGGCGAATGTCAGCAAGCACCTGCGGACGCTGCTGGACGCCGGTGTCCTGACCCGGCGCCAGGAGGGCACGAGCGCCTTCTACTCGGTCTCGGACGACAGCGTGGAGCAGGTCTGTTCCATCGTCTGCGACCGCATCCAGACCCAAGCTCGGCGCGAACTCCGCTCGCTCGCCCGGTAACCCCGGGAGGCTGCGAGTGGTACGCGTGCCGCGCCGTATCAATCGATATATCGGTAAATAGTAGAGAAAGGGTCAACCATGACCGCCCGAACTTCCATCGAGATCTCCGCGCCGGACGCGCACGCGCTGGTGACCGACGGCAAGGCCGTCGTCGTCGACGTGCGCGAGGCGTGGGAGTGGGACTCCGGCCACGCGGCCGGTGCGAAGCACATTCCGCTCTACGGGCTCGGCGCGCGCCTGAAGGAGCTCCCGCGAGACCGCACGATCCTGTGCATCTGCGCGAGCGGCGGCCGCAGCCTGGGCGCCGCGGAGTACCTTCGATCTGAAGGGTTCGACGCCCGTTCGATCGTCGGCGGCACCTCCACCTGGGTGCTGCACCGGCTGCCGGTCGAGGCGTAAGAAGCGCGGCCCGTCGCCGGCGCTGAAGGAGTCAGTCATGGAAATCGTGCAGTTCGTCGCGGATGCCCTCGGGGACGCCTCGTACCTCGTCGTGAGCGGGAACGAGGCGGCGGTCGTTGACCCGCAGCGGGACGTGCGACCGTACCTGGCCGCCGCGCGCGAGCGAGGTGTGACGATCACCTACGCCATCGAGACGCATGTGCACAACGACTACGTCTCCGGAGGCCCGGAACTGGCCGCCCTCGGTGCGCTGATCGTCGCCCCGGCCGAGTCCGGCATCCGCTTTGCCCACCGGCCGGTGCACGACGGCGACGAGATCGTGGTCGGCGGTGCGCGCCTGCGCGCCGTGCACGCGCCCGGCCACACGCACCACCACACGGCGTACCTCGCGATCGACGAGGCGGGGCAGACGGCGGGCGCCTTCACCGGCGGTTCCATCATCATCGGCGGCGCCGGTCGCTCCGACCTCCTCGGGCCGGACGAGACGGAAACGTTGACGCGGCTGCAGTGGGAATCGGCACACCGCCTGGAGGCGCTGCTCCCGGATGAGGGCGAGCTGCTCCCGACGCACGGAGCGGGCTCGTTCTGCTCCGCGGACTCGAGCAGCACGGAGCGCCGCGCGCGGATCGGCGACGAGCGGCCTCGCAACATCGTCCTGGCCAGCCCGGACTTCGAGACGTTCCGTGTCCTGCACCTGGCGAACCCGTCGCCGATCCCGGGCTACTACGCACACATGGCGCCGATCAACCGGGAGGGGCCGCGCCTGTACGGCACGCCCCCGCGGCCGGCGCTCCTGACCCCCGACCGGCTCGAGGCGGAGCGCGCCGCCGGCGCGCTGGTGGTGGACGTGCGCCCTCGCTTCGCGTTCGCGGACGCGCACGTTCCCGGCTCGCTGTCGCTGGAGGAGGATGGCTCGATGCTCGCGTACGCGGGCTGGGTGGTGCCGTTCAACCACACGATGGTGCTGGTGACGGACGACATGACGCAGGCCGACCGCGTCGCCACCGACTTCCTGCGTATCGGCTACGAGGAGGTGCGCGGCGCGCTGCCCTTCGAGGCGTGGCGTGGCGCCGGGCGGCCGGTCGACCACCTGGACGTGGTGGCGCGCGCGGAAGCGGCCCGGCTGCTGGCGGATCGCCGCGTGCCGGCGCTGGACGTGCGTTTCGACCGTGATGTGGCTGCCCTCGCGGTCCCCGGTGCGCTGCACCGCCCCCTCG
>PHBR01000098.1 GCA_002840675.1 Chloroflexi bacterium HGW-Chloroflexi-9 | reverse complement strand
GCGAGGGCGGCACGCCGAGGCGCGCGACCGGCACCGTGGCGTCGCCGTGGAGCGCGCGCAGGCGCTTCCAGATCTCGCCGGTCGGCTCCTCCGTGCGTCCGCTCAGCGCCCCGAACTCGCGCGCGGAGCGGTCCACGGCCGCTTCCGAGCCGGCGAGTTCGATCAGTACGGTCGGGCGGGAGGGGAGGCCCAGGTGTGCAGCGGCAGCACTCCCGAGCAGCGTGAGTGCGCGCGTGGCCAGCGAGGCGTCCCAGGCGGTGCGGGCGACCCGCATCGCCTCGTTCAGGTCGGCGGCAGGGGCCGCCAGCGTGCGCGTGGCGGCCGGGCGTGGGGCGATCTTGAAGGAGGCCTCCACGATCACGCCGAACGCGCCCAGGGCGCCCGTGTGCATCCGGTGGAGGTCGTACCCCGTCACGTTCTTCACGACCCGCCCGCCGGAGCGGGCGAGCGCGCCGGAGGGCAGCGCCACCTCCACGCCCAGCAGGTGGTCGCGCGGTGAGCCCATGTGCCCGCGCCACGCCCCGGTGCGTGCGGTCGCCAGCATCCCGCCGATCGTGACATCGTCACCCGGCGGCGGGTCGACCGGCAGATACTGCCCGTGTTCGCCGAGCGTCTGCTGCAGCTGTCCAAGCGGTAGGCCTGCCTCGACCGTCACGGTGAGGTCGTCCGGGACGTACTCGGCCACGCGGTGCATGCCGCGGAGGTCGAGCGCGACGTCGTACCCCTCCAGCGGGCGTCCGAAGCCGGTCGCGGTGCGTCCACCCTGCGGGACGACGACCAGCCCGGCGTCCGAGGCGGCGCGGAGCAGGGCGGCGACCTGGAAGCGGTCACCCGGCGCGAACGCGATCCCCGGCGTGCGGCCCTCCACGGCGTATTGGTCGGGGCGGCGCTCGGTGTCGGCGGGGACGGGGCATGCCCGCTGGCGCAGCCATGGCCGCCCGGGAGCACCTTACAGGGGTTGAAGCGTCCGGCCCCGCCGAAGGCGTCCCGGGCCGCGGTCATCGCTTCCAGGTCCGCGGGCCGGAAGACCCATTCCATGTAGGAGCGCTTCTCCAGCCCCACGCCGTGCTCGCCAGTGACGGCGCCGCCCGCGTCCACGCACACGCGCATGATCGCCTCGCCCAGAGCCAGCACGCGCTGCTCCGCGCCCGGCTCGGTCGGGTCGAACATGATGTTGGGGTGCAGGTTGCCATCGCCGGCGTGGAACACGTTCGCGCAGCGGAAGCCGTACTGCGCGGTGAGGGCCATCACCTCCGCCATCACCTGCGGCAGTTTCGTCCGAGGGACCACGCCGTCCAGGAGGTAGAACGCCGGTGCCGCCGCGCCGATCGCGCCGATGGCGGCCTTGCGGCCCTCCCAGAGCGCATCCCGTTCCGCCTGCGCCTCCGCGGAACGCACCTCGCGCGCGCCCGCCTCCCGGCAGGCGACGTCGACGATTGCGGCGTCCTCCGCGACACCCTCGGCCAGGCCTTCGACCTCGATGAGGAGCACTGCGCCGGCGTCCAGCGGGTACCCGGCGTGGATGCGGGGCTCCACGATGCGGATGATCTCCTGGTCCAGCATCTCCAGCGCGACCGGGATCACGCCCCGCCGGATGATGCCGGAGACCGCCTCGGACGCCGCCTCCACGCTGTCGAAGACGGCGAGGAGCGTGCGCACCGACTCGGGCGCGCGGACGAGGTGGAGCGTGGCGCAGGTGACGATACCGAGCGTGCCCTCCGAGCCGACCATGAGCCCGCGCAGGTCGATGCCCGGGGCGTCTGGCGCGTGGCTCCCGAGGTTCACGATCCGGCCGTCCGGGAGGACGACCTCCAGCGAGAGGACGTGGTTCACGGTGGAGCCGTGGGCCAGCGTGTGCGGGCCGCCGGAGTTGTTGGCGATGTTGCCGCCGACGGTGCAGACGCGCTGTGAGGAGGGGTCGGGCGCCCAGGTCAGGCGATGGGGGGCGAGCGCTTCCTGGAGGTGGAGGTTGATGACGCCCGGCTGCACCACCGCGACGCGGTCGGCGACATCGATCTCCAGGATGCGGTTCATGCGCGTCATCACGACCAGCACGCCACCGAGGACGGGCACGGCGCCTCCGGCGAGGCCGGTGCCTGAGCCGCGTGCGACCACCGGGAATCCGTACCGGTTCGCCGCCAGGACGGCCTGCGCGACCTCCTCGGTGGTGGCGGGGAAGACGACGGCGTCCGGAAGTGCGCGCTCGATGGTCGCGTCGTACTCGTAGGCGATCAGGTCTTCGGGCGCGTGGAGGACGTGGCGCTCGCTGAGGGCGCGCTGGAGGTCTCGGATCAGCGCCTCGCGGCCTGCGGGCGGAGCCGGGATGCCGGCCGGTGTGGTCGTCGTCATTCCGCGCCCGAGTGTAGCATCGGGGTATGACCCCTCCCGAGCCCCCCCATCCCACCACCTCGCTCGACATCGACGCCGTCCGCGAGGGTCTCGAGGCAGCCGTGGAAGCGGCGTGCGAGGCGATCCGCGGGGTGATGGCGCAGGCAACGATGCGGGTGGGCCACAAGCCGGGCGAGGGCCCGGTGACGGAGGCCGACTACGCCGCCGACGACGTGCTGCACGAGCGGCTGATGCCGCTGGTGGACGGCGCCCGCTGGCTGTCCGAAGAGTCGGCGGAGGTCGCCCCGCTCATCCACGGCGAGCCCACATGGGTGGTGGACCCGCTGGACGGCACGCGCGAGTTCCTCCGCGGGCTGCCGGAGTTCGGTGTCTCGGTGGGGCTCTTCGTCGACAACCAGCTCGTGCTCGGCGCGGTGGGGTTGCCGGTGCAGCGGCAGGTCTTCTCCGGCCTCACCTGGGGCGACCGCCGCGAGGCGCGCCGAGACGGCGTGTCGCTGCCGCAACTTCCGGAGGACGGCCTGGTGGAGCGGGTGGTGGTCTCGCGGCACGACTACGAGCGGCGCCGCATCCACCTGCATATCCCGTACGAGGTCTACCCGATGGGCTCCGCCGCGGTGAAGCTCGTGCACGCCGCCACCAACGACGCGGACGTCTACTTCTCGACCGGCCCTCGGTCGGTCTGGGACGTGGCCGGTGGTGTCGCGGTGCTGGAGGGCGTGGGGGGCGCGCTGATCTCGATCGGCGGCAAGCCGCTGAGCCTCACCCCCCAGCGCATCGAGGTGCCGCCGTATGTCGCCGGCGCGAGCGCGGACTGCCTGGAGTTGCTCCGTCGGTTGCAGTCGAAACTCTAGACAGCCGGCGTCCCGGAAACGAAACCGCCCCCGGCGTCCCGGGGGCGGTCTCTGTCTATCGGCATCGCGCCGAGAAGAAGGGTTACTTCTTCTTCGGAGCGGCGGCCGGCTTAGCGGCCGGCTTCGCAGCCGGCTTCGCCGCGGGCTTCGCGGCAGGCTTCTTCGTCGCAGCCAAGGATGGTGTCCTTTGACTACACCGGTCGGTCGCGCCGTCGCGCCGTGCCGGAACCCATGGGTGTACGAGCGTCCCGGGCCCTGGTGTCGCTCGCTGCGTATTAGAACGCGGCAGGGCCTTACATAGTTACGGGTTGCGGCAGTGATCCGGAGAAAATCTTTCGCGACGCGACCGCGTTACTCACGCCGGCCGACCACGCACCAGAGCGGGTCCGCACCCTCCGGAGAACGGTCCAGGAAGATCGGCTCGCCGAAGGGGCCGGAGATGGCGAAGTAGGCCGCGACGAGGCGAACCAGGTCAGCAGCCGGCATCGTCCGCCACGCCTCGATCGCCTTCTCGGGGAAGGTGCGGTGGGAGAAGGAGACGGCGAAGACGCCGCCCGGGCTCAGCACCCGGCCGACCTCCCGGAACACCTCCAGCGGTCGGGTCAGGTACTGGACCGACACGGCGCAGGTGGCGATATCGAACGAGGCGTCCTCGTACGGCAGTACGGGGCGCTCGTTCAGGTCCTGCACCGTCCATTCGGTCAGCTGCCCGTTCGCCTTCAGCTCCTCGGCGTTCATGCCGAGGCCGGTGACGCGCCCGTACTCGCGGTCCGTCGGCAGGTGGGAGACCCACGAGGACATCAGGTCCAGCACCCGCGAGCCGGGCGGGATCATCTCCGCGTAGAGGGCGGTGAGGGCGGTGATCGTCGCGTCGTCGATGTGATTGACGAAGCGAGGGGTGTCGTAGAAGAAGCGGTCCGGGGAGGGGTCCAGGCGCCGGAAGAACTGCTCCGGGAACTGGAACGGGGCGCCCTCCGCGGTCACTGGGACTCGTCCGGCGTGACCACCAGGCTGCCGTGCAGGCCCTCGTGGCCGGGCACGGTGCAGATGAAGGAGAGTGCGCCATCCTGCGGCACGCGCAGGCGGATCACGGTGTCACCGACGGCGTTCACGATCGTGTCCATCTCTGCGCCCGTCGCGCCGGTGAGGACGAACGAGTGCGGCGCGCCCGCGGAACCGGCGAGCGTGAACTCCACCACCTCGCCCGGCTGCACGGCGACGGACGCCAGGTCCAGCACGCCCGTCGAGGCGTCCACGGTGAAGCGGCGGTCCGGCTCGACGCCCGAGAGGTCGACCGAGGCGACGGGTGAGCCGTGCTCGTGCGCGCCCCAGGCGAACGCCCAGGCCACGGCCAGCACGAGCATCGCGGCGAACGCGATCCGGCGAGCGGGCAGGCGCGGGCCTCGAGGGGTCTCGATCGGGGGCGAGTCGACGGGCAGCGTAGTCATACATCCAGCGTACCCGAGACGCCGGTCACGGCGCCGCTCAGGGGGCGCGGTACTGGCGCAGTTCCTTCAGGAAGATGAGGACGAGGATGCCGGAGGCGAGGACGATCAGCCCGTAGGCCGCCTGGGCCAACTGCACGCCGCCCGCCGCGGCCAGCAGGCCGCCCACGGACGCTCCTGCGGACACCATCGCCCGGTCCAGGGAGAGCAGCGAGACCACGCGCCCGCGGAGGTTCTCCGGGGCGGCGGTGAGCATGGTGGCGTTCGACAGCGAGAAGTACGCCGTCTGCATCACGCCGACGAAGGGCAGGATGGCAAACGGGATGATGATGCCAAGCGGCCTCGGGAGGTACGTGGCGAAGGCGAACGCGGCCAGCGAGATGCCCATGCCGATGACCGCCAGCGGCAGGATGAGCCCGAGCCGCTTCGGGTAGCGCGAGGCGATGATGAGCGTCCCGGCGAGCGCACCGATGGCGCTGAAGGCGACGATCAGGCTGAAGCCGACCGCCCCGATGTTCATCACCTGCCGCGCAAAGATCGGCGCGTACACCTGCGACCACGACATCGCGAACGTGTAGAAGGTCAGCGACATCAGCAGCACGCCGAGGATCACCGGCTCCTTTACCGCGTACCGGAAGCCCTCCATCATCCCGCCGGTCATGGCGCCCAGGCCTCGCTGGCCCTTGTTCGTGGCGTTGCGGGGCACGTCCAGGAACCACGTCGCGAGGAACGCGAAGACGGAGATGACGGCGATCGCCACGAAGGCGCCGTTGATCCCGAGCGCCGCGATGGCGGTGCCGGCGGACATCACGCCCAGCATGCGCATGATGTTCTGGGTGGAGGACATGAGCGCGACGGCGTTCGTGAGCAGGCGGCCGGGCACGATCGAGGCGATGAGCGTCTGGCGCGCGGGCTGGTCGAAGGCCATCGCGGAGCCCCGGAGGAAGGCGGTGAGGTAGATCAGGCCCAGGGTCATGTTGCCGGTGACCAGGAGCGCCGCGAACAGGATGTTGAGCAGGAGCACGGACGCCTTGGTGGCGACCAGGATGGTCTTCCGGTCGAACCAGTCCGCGATGACGCCGGCCCAGAGCCCGAAGATCAGTTGCGGGATGGTGCGCATGGCGACCACGCCGCCGACGTGCGCCGCGTTGTCCCCCGTGATCTCCAGCACCAGCCACGGCCGGGCGATCTGCTCCATCCACAGCCCGAACGCGTGCGAGGCCTGGCCGGCCCAGAGCAGCCGGTACGCGGGGTAGGCGAGCGACGCGAACATGCCGGGGCGCGGGCCGGCCTCCGCCTCGGCGGGATCTCGCGTCAGTACGGGGCCGTGTGCCACGCGCGCCTCCTCGGGGTGGGAGCAGATGGCGCATGTTATGCCTCCCCTGACGTAAGCGGGAGGGTTGTACGGGAAACTTGAGGGCGTCCCGGTCTGGTCGGGGCGTCAGCGACGCGCGCCGAGGCGATCCGCCAGATCCTCGAGGTCGCGCACGCGTTCCACGCGCGGGTGATAGGGCAGGTCACGGTTCCGCGGCCAGTCGCGCAGGAACACCCGCGCGTTCGAGCGCTCCGCCAGCAGTTGCACGGTGCGCGGGTCGTCGTCGATGTGTTCGGCGCTGCCGAGCGCGGCGACCGCCTCCAGTTTGAAGTGAGGGCTCTTGCGCGGCCCCTCGTTGAGGATCACCCGCTCGAACAGCCCTTCGAACCCGTGTCGCCGGAACCACCAGCGGGGCTGGCTGCGGCGTCCTGTCAGCACCACCAGCCGCCGCACGGTGCCGAGGCGGATCAGTGCGTCGCGCGCTCCCGGCAACGGACGGCGGAGGTCGAACCGGAGGTGGTCCAGCAGCGGTCCCAGCCGCTTCGGCGGGATGTCCGCTTCGGGCGGGGGCGCATCCGTATCCAGGAACATGCGGTGGATGCCGAGGTTCTTGCCGAAGAACGGCTCGCAGAACACGCCGTCCATGTCGACGGTGAGGATCGGACGCGAATCGGTCACGCCTCGGCCCGGCCGGTGCGGGAGCGGCGGGTCATCCCACGATCACCGGCGGCTCGGGCGGCGGGCTCGGCGGGATGCCCGGTGGGGTCGGTGCCGGGCCCATGGCGGGGATGGGCACGTGGTGGTCGGGCGTGCCCGCGGCGGTGCGGGCCACGATCTCCGCGAAGGAGGCCAGGCGATCCTCCACCATCCGGAAGATCGTCCCTTCCGGGAAGCGCCCGTCCGTGCCGCGCGCGGCCCCGGCGGGGATCCCGGTGAGGAGTTCGATCCCCTGCTCGATGGTGTCGACCGCCCAGACGTGGAACTTGCCGTCCGCGATCGCCTGCGCCACGTCCGGGCGCAGGATCACGCTGTCCACGTTGGTGCGAGGCACCATCACGCCCTGCGTGCCGTCCAGGCCGCGCGCGCGGCAGACGTCGTAGAAGCCCTCAACCTTGGCGGTGGCGCCACCGATCGGCTGCACGCGTCCCATCTGGTCGACCGAGCCGGTCACGGCGATGTTCTGCGCGATCGGCTGGTCGGAGAGCGCCGACAGCAGCACGTACAACTCCGTCGAGGATGCCGAGTCGCCGTCGATGCCGCCGTACAGCTGCTCGAAGGTCAGGCTGGCGTGCAACGAGGAGGCGCGTTCCTGGCCGAAGCGGTGCGCCAGGAAGCCGCGCATGATCAGGAAGCCCTTGTTGTGGATCTGCCCGGCCATCTCGCTCTCGCGCTCGACCATCACGATTGTGCCCCGGCCGGCGGAGACGACGCACGAGACGCGCGAGGGGCGTCCGAACGACATATCGCCCTGGTCGTAGACCGACAGGGCGTTGATCTCGCCGACGAGCGCACCCTCGGTGTGGACCCGGAGTGTCCCGTCCGCCATCGCGGCCAGGATCCGGTCGGCGACCAGGCCGGATCGGAACGTCCGCTCCTCCAGCGCCTGCACCACATGCGCGTCCAGCACCTGCGATGCGCCGTGCATCGCCGCCCAGTAGTCGGCCTGGCGCACCAGGTCCAGGAACTCGGACATGTTCGCGGACAGCCGCCGCCGGTCCTCCACCATCCGCGAGGAATGCTCGATCAGCCGTCCGACGGCGCCACCGGTGAAGGGGCGAAGGCCGGACCGCCGGATCTCGGCGTTGATGACGCTGGCCAGGCCGCGCACGTTCTGCTTCGTGCGCGGGTAGTCGACCTCGAAGTCCGCCTTCACCTTGAACAGTTCACGGAAGTCGGGATCGAGACGGTAGAGCAGGGAGTAGAGGTAGGAGTCGCCGACGACCACGACCTTCACCGACAGCGGGATTGGCTCGGGGCGCAGGGCGGTGGTTGGGACGAGCGGGTACGCCTCGGAGAGGTTCTCGATGGCGATTTGCCGGGAGGAGAGCGCGCGCTTGAGCGCCTGCAGCGCGGGCCCGTTCATGAGCAGGTCACGTATGCGGAGCATCAGGTAGCCGCCGTTGGCGCGCGCCAGCGACCCGGCACGCACCAGGGTGTGGTTGGTCACCATCGCGCCGAACTGGCCCTGGTGTTCGATCCGGCCAATGAGGTTGTAGTAGGTCGGGTTGTGCTCGAAGACCACCGGCGCGCCGTGCTGCGGGTCGTTGGAGACCACCACGTTCACCTGGTAGCGGTGCTCCGGGACGCCCTGCGGCCCCAGGTTCATCATCCCCGGGATCACGGCCGCCGGCTGCTGCAGGTCGGAGCGGAAGTCGTTGCGGTTGGTACGGATGTCGTCCCGGATCGCCTCCAGGTACTCGCGGATCTCCTGGTCGGCGCCGTACTGCTGCACGAGCGACTCGAAGAGGTGGCCGATGGCGAAGGAGGCGACCTCCTCGTCCATCTGCTCGGCCTGTTCCTGGGCCTCGCGCTCCAGCGCGCGGGCGCGGAGCAGGCCGTCCTGGAGCATCTCCTCCAGGTCCTTGCGGTTCGTCTGAATACGCTCGCGCTCCGCCTCGGGGAGCGCCAGGAACTGCTCTTCCGTCGCAGGCTTGCCCTCGATCAGCGGTGCGGAGGCGATCCCCGCCGGGCCGATCTGGAGCGCGAACTGGAGGGTCTGCGCGCGCTGCTGCATCGTCGCGAAGAGTTCCGTGCGCTTCGCGTCGACCTCGTCCGCCAGGCGCTGGCGCTGGCGGGCGTAGCCGTCCGACTCGAACGCGGAACTGATCTCGCGCGTGCCGGTCTCCACCGCGTGCCGGACGGCCTCGGCGAAGACGTGCCCCTGGCCGGGTGGGAGGCTGATCGCCGCCGGGCGGTCCGGGTCGTTGAAGTTGAAGACGTACACCCAGTCCATGGGGGCAGGGCGGCCCGAGGCGCGGCGGCGCAAGAAGGTCTCGACGATGGTGGACTTGCCGTAGCCGTCCGGGCCAGCGGCGAAGAGGTTGTAGCCGTGGGCGTCCATGCCGAGTGCGAACTCGATAGCGCGGACGGCGCGCTCCTGGCCGAAGACGGCGTCCAGGGTGGTGAGTTCCTCGGTCGTGGCGAAGGCGAGCCATTCCGGATCGCAGCCCGCCGTCACTTCCGCCAGCGACAGCCGGTTGGTCTCTCGCAGTCCGGCCATGCGTGCCTCTTCCCGTCCGCAGGAGCGCCTGCGTCAAAGCGTAGCACTGCCCCCCGGCCCAGCCACGAGGGGTGGATGCGCTCCTCGTTCAGCCCCGCGCGGCCAACCAGTTGCCCCAGGTGATCCGTCCGAACGGGTGTTCAGGTGTCAGCAGGTTGCCCCCGGCGAAGGCCGCCGCGGCGCTGCGGGGTGACGGCTCGCCGATCGTGAGTGGCTCCGCCCCGGTGGCGGCCGCGAAGGTCGCGGCGAGCGCCTCCGACGTGAGCACCTCGGGCCCACCGAACTCAATGATGTCGTCCGTCGGGCCGACACGGAGAAGCCACACGACCTCCTTGGAGACATCCGCGGTGGAGACGGGCTGGAACGAGACGCCGCGGGCGAACACCGACGCGCGGCGCTCCAGCCACTCCGCGATCAGCTCGTGGAACTGCGTCGTCCGGAGCGAGGTCCACGGCAGGCCGGACGCCGCGATCTGCTCCTCCACGCGCACCTTCACGGCGTAGTAGGGAAGGGGCGTGCGGTCGATGCCCACGATCGAGAGGTAGAGCAGGTGAGGACGACCCGAGGCGCGTGCCGCTTCGATCAGTCGCATCGTGCCCTCGATGTCGATGGCCTCGGTGTCGCCGCC
>PHBR01000097.1 GCA_002840675.1 Chloroflexi bacterium HGW-Chloroflexi-9 | reverse complement strand
CACATCACCTTCGGCGACCCGGACTTCCTCAACGCCGTGCCGCACTCGCTCGCGATCGTGGAGGAGTTCCACCGCCGCTGGCCGGACGTCTCCTACGACGTCACGGTGAAGGTGGAGCACCTGATCGAGCACGAAGACGTGCTGTCCCGGCTCCGCGAGACCGGCTGCCTGTGGGTGACATCTGCATTCGAGTCCTGCAACGGCCGCATCCTCGGGCTGCTCGAGAAGGGGCACACCCGCGCCGACATGGACCGCGCGCTTGTGATCGCAGCCGGGGCCGGGCTCCCCATCCGTCCGACCTGGGTCGCCTTCACGCCGTGGGCCTCGCTGGACGACCTCATCGACATGATCGAGTTCGTCGCGGAGCACGGGCTGCAGCGGCACGTGCAGCCCGTCCAGTTCACGCTGCGGCTCCTGCTGCCGCCGGGGTCACCGCTGAACGCCGTCCTCGACGCACAGGGCCTCCTGGGGCCGTTCGACGCCGAGCACCTGACCTACACCTGGGCGAACCCGGACCCACGCGTGGACGCGCTCCAGGCGACCCTCGCCGCGATCGTGGAGCAGGCCGCCATCCCCGCCACCGGCGAGGAGTGCGACGACGACGGTGTCTGTGCCGTCCCCGGCTCGATCGAGGATCCCGTCGAGACGTTTGAGCGCATCCGCACCGCCGCCTACGCGGCCGCCGGACGGGCCCGGCCCCCTCGCGGTCTGGTGCCGCTGCGGTTCGTCCCCTCGCTCACGGAGGCCTGGTACTGCTGCGCCGAGCCGACGGAGCAGCAGTTGCGCCTCGCGGACGTCGCCACCGGCATCTAGCCCCCGGCCAGCCTCCCCACCTCCATCGCCTTCACTGCCATGCCTCGCCGGGCGGGCTCGGTGCATCTCCACACGATTCACCATATCTTAGTCGATTGTAGGTCAAAACATGAACAGAAGCACGCCACAATGGAGTCCGGCCCAGAACTTCGGGGCTGGACGGGAGAGACGACATGAACAGCACCAAGCACTCGGGGAACCCTCGGACCGCGGCCTACCGCGCTGGCGGACGTGCCGCGGCCACCCCGCAGGCGCCCACCCGGACGGTCATCACGGGCGGGAAGCCGAACTGCGTCCACCACTGGGTGATTGACCCGCCGCAGGCCGGTGTCCGGGGCGTGGGGGGCACGTGCAAGCGTTGCGACGCGCACCGGCGGTTTGAGACCGCCTCAGACGGCTGGGCCCCGGAGTTGTGGAACGCGGGCCCAAGCGCCCTCGCGAACCGGACGGTCGCGCCTGATGACAGCGACTGGCGACCGGCCGACGAGCGCTAGTGCGCTGGCAGCCAGCCCGAAGGGCGACCGCTGATACAGACCGCCCGGCAGCGTAACCGCGGCTGCCGGCGCAGGTGGAGGGGCGGCCGGAGTGCCGCGGGGCCGCCCTTCCACCGCTCTCTTCCTCGGCTAGTGCTTCTCGACCCGCTCTTTGCGCACCACCTCGATCGCGTCGAGCACATACTGCTCCGCCACGCCGCGCGCCTCCCACCCGAGGGTGGTTACGACCGCACCTTCCAGGTCCTTGTAGATGCGGAAGAAGTGCTCCACCTCCCGGAGGAAGTGCGGCGGGACGTGCGGCAGTTCCTGGACCTCCGCGTACCGCGGGTCGGCCGTCGCGACGCAGAGCACCTTCTCGTCGTCGCCCTTCTCATCACGCATCCGCAGCATGCCCACGGGGCGCACCTCCACCAGCGCGCCCGTGTGCGACTCGAACGAGCCCCAGACGAGCACGTCCACCGGGTCGCCGTCCCCCGCGCGGGTGCTGGGGATGAACCCGTAGTGCCCGGGGTAGTGGACGGAGGAGAAGAGCACGCGGTCGAGGCGGAAGAGGCCCAGCGTGGCGTCGTATTCGTACTTCGACTGGCCCCCGCGCGGGATCTCGACGATCGCGTTCAGGCGTTTCGGGGGGACCGGTCCGGGTGGCAGGTGATAGAGGTCGGGCATCAGCGGCGGCTCCTGCTGCGAGACGCCGGGTAGCGTCACCCCATGAATGGTGGGGCACGCATCGGTTGCCCGCTACGCGGTGTGGTCCGCCGCCGCGGGCCGTGCGCTCGACCGGCGGCGCTGGACATCCACGGCCGCCAGGACTGCCGCCGCCGCCAGGCGCGCCTCCGCAAACTCTGCCGGTGCCCGGCCCAGCATGATGCCCGCCGGCAACCCGGAGCCGCGAGCGCGGATGAGCGCCTGGATCGACTCGACCGAGGTCAGCAGGCGGCGACTCGCCTCCATCCCGACGGGACGACTGGAGCGGTTGAACCGGTCGAGCACCTCTACAGCCGAGACCGCCGGGGTCACCCCGCGCAGGATCTCGAGCCCCTCGTCGGCCAGACGGTGATGGTAGGCGTCCGCCTGGCGCCGGTAGCGCTCGACCCAGTCGGCCGCCTCTGCGACCGCGGCGTCAAAGTCCCGCGGCGCCAGGAAGTAACGCTCGAAGTCGAGCCGTGGCCCCAGGTCTGCGCGATCCTCAGACAGAGGGAGGTACTCGACCCCCTCCGGGGCGATGAGCGCGGCTTCGAGCGCGGCGATGGTGCTGAGCGCGCGCGCGGCGCCGGCATCACGAAGCCGCTCCTGGAAGATGTCACGCGCGAACGCCGCCGGGTCACGCCAGTGCACCCGCAGTCCGCGGTCGAAGCCGTCCCGCCCCTCCTCCGCGATCCGTCCCAGGACGCCCGGCCGGTCGCGCAGGAACGCCACCAGCGAGTCACGGGCGTGCGGGCCGGCCTCGCAGGGCGGGTGAGGCGGACACAGCGCCTGGAAGCCGGCCACGATGTACGCCTCCGGCAGCTCGCCGGGTGGGCGAAACCAGGGCGAATGAGGCCACGCCCGGGCGGCCGCGGACGCCACCTCGGGCGTGTCGATGGAGAGCGACGACACGGCGAACCAGGCAGGGAGCGGCACCGGCGGCGCTTCGGCAGCGCCCAGGAGCAGGAGACGCGCGTCCGCGAGATCCCGGGCCGGTGGGTCCAGGAGAGAATCCCGCCACTCCGAGCGCGTGAAGACCTCCACCGCGTAATAGGTGCCGAAGGGGTCGCGGAAGTAGATCACGCGCGGTGATGCGGGGGGCCAGGAGGGGACAGGGGACACGTCACACTCCGATCGGCCGGGGTGGCGCTGACGGTGATCCGGCCCCGTGGGGGCTACAGACTGACCGCAGCAGTGTTCAGGAACACCGCCGCCCGCTGCACCAGGCCGTCCATTCCGCCGCCCTGCTCGAGCAAGGGGGCAAGCGGAGCGGACGCCCATTCGCTCGCGGGGGCGGTGAGGGCGGGCGATTCCAGACCGTCGCAGAGCCCCTGTGAGCGGGCGAAGGTACGCGCACGGACGACGAGCGCGGCGAGCCCGTTCGGGTCGTCCAGCGATTCGAGCGGCGACTGGTGCTGGGCGACGGCTATGGCCAGATCAGGTGGGAAGTTCCACTGGAGGGCCAGCGCACCGCCGACCTCGGCGTCGGTGAAGCCCAGCAGGCGGCGCTGTGCGTCCGCCAGGCTGATGCCCTCCTGGCGGGCAAGGGTGATGCAGCTGCGAAGTACGTCCGGCCGGGCCTGGTCCAGCGCCAGGCGTCCGATGTTGTGGAGCATCCCGGCGCTGAACGCCTCGTCGGCGTGCCGGTGGGAGGCACGGGCCAGGGTTTCCGCGAGCAGGGCGACCGTCACGGAGAAGCGCCAGAAGGCGGTGTGGTCCAGGGTGCCGCCGCGGGGGATCGTCTCCACGACGCAGGCTGCCAGGGTCGCGGAGCGAATGGCGCGGAAGCCCAGCAGAACTACGGCGTCACGGACGGTGCTGATCCGCCGAGGGAAGCCGTAGTAGGCCGAGTTGGCGAGTTGAAGAACCTTCGCGGTGAGAGCGGGGTCGGAGGAGATCGCCTGGGCCAGCTCATGGGCGGAAAAGTGCTCGCTCTCAGAGATCGCGAGCACCCGTGCGGCAACCGGCGGGAGTGGCCGTAGATCGGCGATCTCCCCGACCAGCACATCGAGCGAGGAGACAGAGTCGTCTCGCTCCGACATGAATTGAGGCGACCAGGAAGCCGTACGGGAGGGGTCCGACGGCTCCCCGGTCGAAAACGATCGACGTAAGGCGACGTCGAATCGTTGCACTTGAGTGAGGCCTTCGCCGGCTACCAGGGGTAGATGACTTCGGCGAGAGCCGACGCACCGGTCGCGACGAACGCGGCGGCGACGAAGGCGGTGGCGATGGTGGAGGTGATGAAGCGGCGCATTGTTGGCTCCCCGATGTCTTGCCGCGATTGGAGTCGACGGCGCTGTCTGCACTTGACATGCGGACAGTACGAGGGGACCTCTGACCAACCTCTGACCAGATCACACCGGCCTCGTTTAGAGAGGCCGATTTTTGGCCAGCTGCATAGATTTGATCAGATCGCTGGCCAAAAATCGGCCAGCGGGCGTCAGTCGATCGGTTCATCCAGCGCTTCGCCGGACAACACCCGGTCATAGAGCGCCTTCACCCGCTTCGAGGGAGCCTCGCCCAGTCCATCCCGCATGGCGTCGTGGAGGCGCCGATACGCCCGCGCCGCAAGGTCCAGGCTGCCCCGGTGCGCATACGCCTGCATCACCCGGTAGGTGGCGTCCTCGTTCAATGGGTCTGCCGCCAGGACGGCCTCCGCCATACGGGCGGCCTCCGCCGCGTCGCCTCGACGGAGCGCCGCGGAGGCCAGCGCCAGGCTGGAAGAGAGGAACATCGCCTCGTATTTCTGACGGGCAGCGTCCGCCCAGTCAGATTCGAAGCCGGAAGCAAAGGAGCCGTGGTAGAGCTGGATGACGTTCGAGACGCCGTTCGCCCAGTCCTCGCTCCCCGGCGGGTTCTCCTCCGCCTGCTGGATCCCCTTCTCGAACTCCGCCGCGTCGTACCAGATGTCGAAGTCCGGGTTCACCTGGTAGCCGCCACCCGCCTGGACGACCACCTGCGGGTGGATCGCCTTGCGGAGGCGGTAGAGGGTGGTGTGGAACTGGCTGTTGAGTTGCTTCGGGGTGACGTCCGGCCACAACTCGACCGCGATCTCCTCCTTGCGGAGCGGACGGCCGCGGTGCAGGAGGTAAAAGAAGAGTTCCTTGCTGCGCTCGCTGCGCCACTCCATGTCGGCGATGAGCCGCCCGTCCACGCTCACGCGGGGCGCGCCGAACGCCTCCGCGCGGATCCGGAACGCGGCGGGCAGTTCGGCATCGTGCTCACCGGCCTCGGAGGGCCGGATTCGGACGGCCAGTGTCCGGAAGTACTCACCACCGACGCGACGGGCGGCCGCGTATTCGATCACCTCGGTGATCTGTCTGGCGTCGGCCAGCAGGAACTGGTCATAGCCCAGCACCAGCGTCAGTTCGTGCACCTTCTCCAGATGCTCCAGGGCGGGCTGACGGCGGCGGGCCTGGAAGCAGGCGGCTGCCAGCAGCATCCGCGCGAGCGCCTGCTCGCGCAGCGCCCCGGACTCCTCCGCCTCGGCGACGGCCTGTTCCAGCACCGGGGTAGCCTCAGTAAACGCCTGCTCGGCGAGCAGCGTGGCGCCGAGGCCCATGCGGAACCGCGTCTGGTGCAGCAGGGCTCCCGCCTGCTCCGCCGACCGCAGCCCGTGCTCCAGCAGGGTGCGCGCCCGCGGGAACTCACCCCGCTCCCGGTAGCACATGGCCAGGCCGAAGGTGGCGGCAAGGATCAGTTTCGGGTCGTCGATCTCCTGGGCCTCGTGGATCGCGACGGTGTAGAGCGTGATCGCGTTCTCGAGCCGCCCGAGGTCGCGCTCGACGCTGGCGAGGCCCTCTTTGCCGTACGCCTCGTACCGGTGGTGTCCGATGCGGCTGGCACGCTCCACCACCGCCTCGAAGGTGTCGCGGGCGGTCTCCAGTTCGCCGAGCATGTGCTGGACGTTGCCCATGTTGTTCATGGTGGCGATCTGGGCCTGCGGGTCTGCCAGTAGCCGCCACCGGCGCTGCGCCGTGGTGTAGTCAGACATGGCGATCGCCAGGTCGCCCATCTCGAACAGCACGTTCCCCAAGGTGTTCCGGGATTCGGCGGAGTTGTACTGGTCGTGCCGCTCCTCGAAGCGGAACGCGGCGGACTCGATGCGGGTGCGCGCGGCCGGCAGCTGCCCGGCCCGTGCGAGCGCCACGCCCTCCTCGAAGTCCACCTCCGCGTAGACGGGGTGGTCGTCGTCCAGGTTCTCCAACGCGATCTGTCGCGCGTGGCGGCAGGACTCCACCGCGTCCGGCAGCCGGCCCATGTCCCGGTAGGCGACGCCCCGGTAGAGCAGGGCGCGGACGCGCTGTTCCGGCTCCAGCGGGTGCGTCTCGATCCGGTCGAGGCGGGCCAGGCACTCCTGCCGCTGGCCGAACTTCGCGGCCAGGCGCGCCCGGACCAGCCCCAGGTCGATCTCCTCGTCCACCACGCCTTCCGGCAGGCGGTCGATCCACCCGGCCAGCGTCCGCCACTCGCCGCGCTGGTAGAGCGCCTCGCGGGTGTCGTACAGCTCGCGGACGACCTCCGCCCAGTCGCCGGCATCGATGGAGAGGTTCACCGCCTCCACGAGCATGCCCCGGCGTCCGCAGATCGCCGCCGCCTGTCGCCGCAGTTCCTGCAGGCGCGGTCGCTGCTCCCGGTCGAGCCGGGCCAGCAGGTGCTCCCGGACCAGCGCGTGCATGCGGTACCACTCGCCCTCCCCGGCGCCATCGCTCAGGCGGGTCAGGAACCGGTTGGTCTGCGCCAGTTCGTGCAGGGCCGCCCCGGCCTGCTGGTTGCGGGTGAGCGACTGCGCGAACTCCAGATCAAAGGTGGGGAGGACGGAGCAGGCGGTGAGCAGTTCCATCTGCAGCGGCGTCAGCCGCTCCAGTACCTCCTGGTCGATGAACTGGCCCAGGATGAACTCGAAGTCCCCGCGCGTGCCGCGTTCGGGGTCGTAGTTGTCCACCATCACCGCGAGCGCGGCGGCCCAGCCGTCCGCACGCCGGATCAGGTCGGCGCGGTCGTCGGAGCCCACCCGCGACTGGTCGAGGAAGCGCGCAGACTCGTCCGGCGTGAACATCAGCTCCCGCGCGCCCAGGGCATAGGCGCGGCGCTGGGCGGTGAGCCGGGCAAGCGACCCGAGCGCCGGCCAGGTCCGCGAGAGGAGCATGAGGCGCAGGTTCATCGGCACGGAGCGGACCAGCGTGTCAATCACGGCCAGCGCCTCCGGCGATTCGTCCAGGACGTGCAGGTCGTCCAGCACCAGCACGAAGAGGTCGTCCACCTCCTGCTGGATGCCGGCCGCAAGTTCTGAGACGAGCGCGCCGGCGCCGGCCGGCACCCCGCCTGCCTCCAGGCGCTGCACGAACTCGCCGAGGGCGTCCGGGAAGGCCTGCCGTACCGACCCGGCCAGGTCGGCGACGAGCACCAGGGGATCTGCGTCCTGCTCGTCGAGCGAAAGCCACGCCACGGTCAGCGCAGCGCCGCTGGCCCAGTCCACGGCCAGCGTGGACTTGCCGTAGCCCGCCGGCGCGGTCAGCAGCGTGACGTCGTACTCGAGCGCCTCATCGAGGAGCGCGTGAAGGCGGTCGCGGCGGACAGTGTCTGCGCGTCTGCGCGGCGGGACCAGCTTGGGCAGGAACTGCCGGCGGGGTCGTCGCGGCGGTGGTAGGTCTTGGCGGCTAACCGCAGGCCACGTCACCCGGTGATGATATCCCGCCCGGACACGCCTGCGCGCGCGGCGCCTCCTCGATACGCTGATGTTGTGCTGACTGACCGACTGCCGACGGAGGCCGCCCGATGACCCTCGCCGTGCCCGACGACCTCGCGTTCCTGCGCGCCTACGAGTCGGCCACCCTGACGAAGCCGCAGATCGTGGCGGACAACGTGCTCACGGGGATCTTCCTGGCGGACACGAGTTACCGCGCCGCCCTCTCCGCGCTGCTGCTGCAGGAGTCCGTGGAGGCCGCCCGGCGGCTGGCGGCGGTGTGGCACGCGCTCGCCGACCGCTCCCGACCGATCGTCGCGGCGCTCAGCCAGCCGCTGCCGGACGCCGCCCGCTGGGACGCCTTCGCGCAGGCCGTCGCGGAGGCGGAGGCGCCCGGCGCGCTGCTCCGCGCGATCAACGTGGACGACAGCGCGATGCAGAGCGCGGAGGAAATGCTGGAGTTCGCCGGCCTCTCCTGGTTCGCGAACGCGATCCGCACGTTCGAGGCCGGCCCCCCCGCCGTCACCCTCGTGCCCGCGGAGCCGGGGACGGCGGCCTCGATCCGGGTGCGCGGGATCGACCGCGGGGGCACCCCGGCGGAGACGACCGTGTGGCTGGAGGACGACCGCGTGATCGCGCTGGGCGATGCCACCGGGGACTTCGTGACCTGGTCGCGTGACTTCATCGGCGCCTACATCGACGCGCGCGAGTCGGCCGGTCGCTGAGCGGTCGGGCTAGCGCGTGAGCGCGGCCATCAGGATGCCCGCGGCGACCCCCACGTTCAGCGACGTCACGGCGGTGCCGCGCGGGGTGATACGGCAGACCTCGTCGCACGTCTCCAGGGTGAGGCGGCGGAGGCCGGACTCCTCGTTACCGAGCACCAGCAACCACGGCCGGTCGGCCTGGACGGCGGTCACGTCCTTCTTCGCGTGCTCCGATGAGCCGATGATCCAGATGCCCGCGTCCTTCGCGGCCTGCAGGGCGCGACGCAGGTTTGTCTCCACCGCGTACGGCACCGCCTCCATGCCGCCGCTCGCCACGTCGTAGACCACGGACGTCAGCCCCACGGAACGGTCGGCGGTCATCACCAGCCCGCGCACGCCGAAGAACGCCGCCGCGCGGAAGATCGCGCCCGCGTTGTGCGGGTCCTGCACGCCGTCCAGCGCCAGCCAGAGCCCGCGGTCGTGCTCGCCCGCGAACAGGCGATCGAGGCCGACCGGCTCACGCTCCCGGATCACCGCCTCGGCACCGCTGCGGCCACCCTCGCGGCCGGGGCGCGCGTCCCGCTCCACCGGCACCACC
>PHBR01000096.1 GCA_002840675.1 Chloroflexi bacterium HGW-Chloroflexi-9 | reverse complement strand
CGAGGCGGCCCTCCACGGCGAGGACTTCCTGGATGACGACGACGATGAGGGCGACGACGAGGACGAGTACTAAGCCGGATACGCACCGCCCGGCACCGCAACGCACCTGCGTCGCGTGCCGGCGGTCTGGCGACCAGTCGTCCTTCGTGCGCCTGGTCCGGTCGCCTGAGGGTGCCGTCCTCGTGGACGAACAGCGCCGGCGCGCGCCCGGGCGGGGGGCCTACCTCTGCCGCGACGCCGCCTGCTGGACCCGGGCCCTGAAGGGTGCGCTGGCCGCGAGCCTGCGCACCACCATCACCGAAGCGGACCGCGCGGCGCTCCTTGCCCGCGCTGAGCGCTTCACCACCGACACAGACGTCGCTGAGCCGGCTGCCGGCGACGAGAGAGAAGGCGACGCATGACGAACCAACAGGTCGTGAGGATCCCCCCGGCCATCATCGTCGGCGAGCTCGCCGAGCTCCTCGGCGTCACCGCCATCGACATCATCAAAGAACTGATGAAGAACGGCGTGATGGCCACCATCACCCAGACCATCGACTTCGACACGGCCGCCATCGTCGCCGCCGACCTGGGCTTCTCCCCGGAGGAGTTCGAGGTCGCCGTCGAGGCTGAGGCCGCGATGGAGTCGGATGCGCCGCGCACCCTCCGCATCGTGGAGGAAGGCGAAGGCCTGGTGCCGCGCGCGCCGGTCGTCACCGTCCTCGGCCACGTCGACCACGGCAAGACCACGCTGCTGGACCGCATCCGCGAGACGAACGTCGCCGGCGGCGAGGCCGGCGGCATCACGCAGCACATCGGCGCGTACCAGGCGAAGGGCCCGGACGGCCGCCTGATCACGTTCATCGACACGCCGGGCCACCAGGCGTTCTCGCAGATGCGCGCCCGCGGCGCCATGGTCACGGATGTCGCGATCATCGTCATCGCCGCGGACGACGGCATGATGCCGCAGACGCGCGAGGCGATCGCCCATGTGAAGGCCGCCCAGGTGCCGATGGTCATCGCGATCAACAAGATCGACGCGAGCAACGCCAACCCCGACCGCGTGCTCCAGCAACTCACCGAGGTGGGCCTGGTCCCGGAGGCGTACGGCGGCGACCAGATCGTCGTCCCGATCTCCGCGCTCCAGGGCACGGGCATCAAGGAACTCCTGGAGAACGTCCAGGTCATCGCGGAACTGCAGGACCTGCGGGCGAACCCGGACCAGGACGCCGTGGGTGTGGTGCTGGAGGCGAAGACGGACCGCCACCGCGGCGTCGTCGCCACCATCCTCGTCCAGACCGGCACCCTCCGCGCCGGCGACACCATCCTCGCGGGCCTCGCCTACGGGCGCGTGAAGGCGATGACCAACGCCGCCGGCGAGCGGTTGACCGAGGCGGGGCCGTCCACGCCAGTCGAGATCCTCGGCCTGAACGATGTGCCCTCGGCCGGTGAGCGCGTCCTCGTCCGCAAGAACGAGAAGGAAGCGCGCGCGGAGTCTGACCACCGGGAGCGCGCCATCGCGGCCGGATCGGAACAGTCGATCGGGGTCACGCTGGATTCGCTGTTCGGCGAGATCCACAAGGGCAACGTCACCGACTTCAACCTGATCGTGAAGACGGACGTCCAGGGCTCCATCGACCCGCTCGTGCAGTCCCTCGAGGAACTGAGCGTGGACGAGGTCAAGGTGAAGGTGATCCACGCCTCCGTGGGCACGGTCACCGAGTCCGACGTGCAGCTGGGGGTCGCCTCCAAGGCCGTCATCGTCGCGTTCAACACGACGACGGAGCCGGGCGCCCGCCGGCTGGCCGACCAGGAGAAGGTGGAGATCCGCGACTACCGGATCATCTACGAGATCATCGAAGACGTTGAGAAGGCCGTGAAGGGCCTCCTGGAGCCGATCTACAAGGAGGTCCAGGACGCCACCGTGGAGGTCCGCCAGATCTTCCGCGTCAGCCGCCGCAACGCCATCGCCGGTTCCTACGTGCGCGAGGGCAGCGTCACTCGCGGCACCCGCTGCCGCGTGCTTCGCAAGGGAGCGGTCATCCACGAGGGCATCGTCGAGAGCCTCAAGCGCCTCAACGAGGACGCCCGTGAGGTCAATGCCGGCCTGGAGTGCGGCATCATGATCTCCAACTTCGACGGGTTCGAAGAGGGCGATCAGATCGTCACCCACCACATGGAGCAGGTGCGCTGAGCAGGCGTACCGAGAAGGTCGGAGACGTCATTCAGTCCGCGCTGGCGGACGTGGTGCGGCTGCGCGTCAAGGACGGCGGCCTGGCCGACTCGATCTTCTCCTTCACCTCCGTGGAGGTCTCGCCGGACATGGCGCACGCGAAGGTGCACGTCTCCGTCATGGGCGAGGAATCTGAGAAGGTAGCCGTGATCGCCGCCCTCACCCGCTCTGCGCCGTTCGTCCACCGCGAACTGACCCGCGAACTGCGGATGCGCCGCGTCCCCCACTTCACCTTCGTCCTGGACGAGTCGATGGAGGAGGCGGACCGCATGACGCGCCTCCTGCGCGACGTGGCCCAGTCCGAGGGCCGGGAGCTCTAACCTGCGCGGCTTCATCAACGTCGACAAGCCGACGTTGTCCTTACCGCGCCTCCCCCGGAGGCGCTTCGTGGCCGACCCTGGACCGTGGATTCTCCCCGTCGCCATGCTCACCGCTGGCATCTTCTTCGTGGCGTGGAGGGCATGGAAGGGCGGCTGACGTTTCACGTCCCTTGTTTCACGCGGCTTTACCAGCGCGCCCGTTACTAAAGCGAAGGCCCCGACGCTTTACCAGCGCGGGGCCTGTCGTTTTCGGTGCATAGTATGCGCACGAAAACGAAGCGCCGCCCCCCGGCCGGAGGGACCGGGGGGCGGCTAGAGGGGCGCACCGAGGACGAGGCGGCGTACCTCGGCGCGGGCTGTGCTACGGCTGGGGCGGGGGCGCGCGCCGCTTCAGGAGCGCCTCGAGGCCGTCGTAACCGAGGGTGCAGAGCACCCCGAGCGTGAGCCCCAGCAGGACGATCGCCTCCCACCCGATCGCGACGCCGTCCGGCGTGGCGACGTCGTACGGGAGCAGGTCACCTCGAGCCAGCAGCCACACCCAGGCGATCGCGGCCACGTCCGTGACCAGCGGCCACACCGACCCGCTGCGCCGCCCCGGGCGCCAGCGGCTGGCCTGCTTCACGTGGCCGATCAGCACCGGCAGCACCAGCGGGATCACGAACACGCCGATCAGCGTGAGGATCTCGAGGGTCATGACTCACCTCCCAGCAGGGCCAGCGCGGCGTCAGCCCGCTGCACCATCGCGTCGCCGCTGTTCCGTACCAGCGCGCCGTCTCGCTTCAGTTGCTCCAGGACCCCGCGCAGCTGCGTCCGCTGGTCCAGCCCCACGCCCGGCACCGCCGGAGGCGGTGGAGCGGCGACAGGGGCCTCCGCGTACGCGTTCACGTCGCACCAGACGCCCGTCGCCTGGTCGGGGAACCACACCCCGCCCGCCTTGACCTCCGCAGCCGTCGCCGGGCGGTACTGCTTCATCGACAGCGACTTCCAGCCCCCGTAGGCGGTGAAGACATGGAGGTCGGCCTGCCCGTCCCACTGCGCCGTCCACAGCGGCAGGTGCGCGAACTCCGTGGTGTTCCCGGCGTGCTGCGTCCACCACCACCGCGCGGTGTAGATGCCGTGCGGGACGCCCGCCGCGGCTGCGGCTTCCACCGCCGCCCGCAGCCCGGCGACCTTCGCGTCCGCCGACATGCCGGGCGGCGTGTCCTCCGCGTCCAGCCAGTACCGGGTGGCGCCGATCGCCCGCAGCAGCGGGAGGTCGCGCCGCACCCGCTCCGCCGTGTTCGCGGCGAAGTAGAGGTAGACGTACGCCTGCACCTCCAGCCCGAGCATGAGCGCGACCCCGGCCTGCTGCCGGGCGATCTCGTGGTGCTGCGTGCCGACCACCAGCCGGGTCACCCCGGCGTCACGCGCGGCCCGCAGTTTCTGCAGCTGCAGGCTCCCCGAGTGGTGGGATACGTCGAGTGCGGTCATGCGTCGCCCCTCCCCTGCGCATCGAGCCGCGCGAAGAGCGCGCCGTGCACCTGCCGAGACTGTTCGATGTGTTCGCGCAGGTCGTTCCGCACCTCACCCGCGACCGCTTCCGCCCTCGCCGCGGCCCGCGCTGCGGTGCCCGCCGCGGAAGCGGCCTCCTGGGCCGCCGCGACCGAGGCGTTCACCCGGTCAGCCACGCTCGATCCGCCGTTTGGCGACAGCAGCGCGACGATCTGCTCGTGCCGCTGCGCAAGTTCCCGGAGCGCCGCGCGCTCTTCCTCGTCGTGGACGATCCGCCGGGCTCGTGCCGAGTCGAACCGGCGCAGGCCGGTCACCCGGCCCGCCAGGCGTTCCACCAGCGCGGCGCCCTTGTCCAGGATGCCGAGCAGGAAGGCGCCGCCCGCCAGCACGTACAGGGGGTCGATGTCCATCAGTGCCCCCCCGTCGAGGGCGCGGTACTCTCTCGCGGCATCGGACGGCTCCTATCCGTTCCGGTGAAGTCGTCGGGCGGGTGTTCCGTGTCCGCGGCCCCGCCCGGCGCATCTCGCCCCCTACGACCCGATCACGCCTCGCAGGTGCTTGGCGAACGATCCGGCGTGGTCGTACGCCGGGTCGATGGTGGCGGTGCCGAAGTAGGCGTCCGCGACCTTCGCCAGGTCCGCGACCGCCGTCTTCATGTACGCGACCTCGCCCGCCGTGAACCCGAGCAACTCGAGGTCGGCGTCCGGCGTGCCGTCGAGGATCGCCTTCGCGTCCAGCACCTCCTGCATCCGGTTGTGCAGGTCGGTCGCCAGCGCGCCGAGGTTCGTCTGCCACGCCTCCTTCGTCTTCGGGAGGCCGATGTTCAGGATCGCCATGTCCGTCTCCTCTTCTGCTGCTCAACCGGTCCGTGTGCGCCGCCACGGCGGCCCCTGCTGGGCCTGCGGCTCTTTGACCAGGTACGTGCTCCAGAACGTCTCTGCGGCCCCGGGAGTGGCATCAGGCGGGCGCTCCGGGACGGCTGCCGCTGCCGCGCGCTGGGGCTCCCCGACGCGCTCACGGCGGCACGGCTCGTCCGAGACGACCTGCTCGCGATGCTTCAGCCGACCCGCCCAGTCCGCCCGCGCCTGCTCCATGCTGGCGACGACGGGCGGCGGCGGCGCCGGGGGCTCCGGCTCCGCGCGCTCCTGCACCGTCCACGCCTTCCCGGCGTAGCGCGCGGGGACGTTGCCCGCGGTGTACGCGGCCGCGCCCAGCGTGAGCGAGTCGCCACGATGCTCCTCGGCGCCACCGGCGAACACCCGGACGAACACGCTGGTCATGCGAAGATCACCCCGCAGAGCGCCACGGCGACCGTGCCGCCTCCGCCCACGGAGTTCTTCTCCACAAACAGGCGCTTCGGCCACAGGTCAGAGGCAGGGGCAAGGTTGCTCGCGCGCTCGGTGCCGTCGATCTTGATGTCCACCGTGCCGTCAGCGACGGTGATGACCTCCTCGACCAGGTGCCAACTGGTGTCGATGGCGACCCCGAGCGAGACCCCGGCATCTGTGCCCAGCCGGTATTCGAAGGTCGTCGCGCCGCACATGATCGCTATCGACCCAGCAGCACCGACGCGGGTCGAGGAGGCGCTGGACGACAGTCCGAAACCGATGTCGTTCGCGGAGTTCGCGGTGTTTGGGAACTTCACCAAGAACCAGACCGTGATCGTCGTCGGGGTAGTCCCGAGCACCTTCGCCACACCTTGCAGGCGGGAGTACCCACCGACGATGGCCGGGCTCATAAGCCCCTGGACGGCAGTACCACAGAGCAGGTATGGGGGGTCGTCGTCTGCCGCTGAGTTGAAGTCGCCTGCGTTGGTATCGACGATGGTCGGGGTCGAAGGTGCCGTCCACCCGAAGTCCAGAAGGTCGCCCGGAGTCGAGTTGATGATGGTCGCGGCACCGAACGCGGCGGTGTAGTGGGTGGCGACGGCGCTCTGCCACTCGAAGGCGTTTGCGGCGATGATGGTTGGCACTTCGGCTGCCTCCAATGCGTTGCCGGCGGCGTTGAACCGCAGGAACTTCGACGGGTTCGCGGAGGCGTCCAGCCACTCGAACCCGTCCAGGCCGGCGTTCGCGTACAGCACGTCCCCCGCGCCCTGCGCGGTGGGGTCGATCTCCGCGACCACGTCGCGGAGGTAGGTGTTCAGGTCGCTCGCCGGCAGCACCGACCCCGCAGTCCAGGTCTTCGTCGCGATCGGCATTACCGGCCCCCACGCCCGCGGCCGGCGCGCCGCTCTCGCTCCTGGACGTCACGACGGATCGCCCGGACGTGCTTCGCCGGGACGCCGCGCAGTTCGTCGTCCACCTCCGCCGCCAGCGTGACCGCGTCGATGCCCGGCTCCCAGTTCCGCAGGTGCACCAGCGGCTGGCGCAGCAGCACGGCCTCGATCGCCTCGCGCTCAGCCGGGGCCGGCACCGTGACCGGGCGCCAGCGGAAGCCGATGCCGGCGTTCAGGCACCCCGGGCAGAAGAACGGCGCGCCGGAGAGCAGGTGCACCGCGCCGCCGCAGCCGTGCTCCGGGCAGTCCACGATCCACTCGCCGTGGTTCACGCGCGCCGGCGCCGGGGTCGCGGACACGTCAACGTCCACCGGCGGGATCGACGCCAGGCCGTGCTGCAGCAGCCGGGTGCGCGTCGACGCCACCCCGCCGATCCAGGCCCGGTACTCCTCCGCCGTGCGGATGCCGCGCACGTCCGTCATGGTCAGGATGCGGCCGCTCACCACCACAGCACGTCCCCCTCCGTCGCCCCGTCCGCCACCAGTTCCGAGGTGTCCAGGATGAACCCGCCGCCGATCGCCTCTTCGCACGCGAACGTGGTGATCAGCCGCGACGGTGACACCACCACCTGGCTGATGGTGTGCACGAACGCCTGCAGGTCGATCCCGGTGTTGCCCTCCACCACCCGGACGCGGTCGTGGATCTCCCGCGCCATCGCCTGGTCCATCCGCGCGTCCGCGCCCAGCGTCTCCAGCGTGGCCGTGACCCGCGGGCGGCCGTTCCGGTAGAACCCCACCACGGCGTCACAGAAGTCCTGCGCCACGGTCGGGCTGACCTCCGGGTGGATGTCCAGCGGGTAGGACGGCAGGAAGTCGCCGGTGATCCCGATCTGGTCTTCGATCAGCGTCTCGCTGGTGACCATCACCCGCTGGCCGCGCAGCCGGAGCCCCGTGACCGTGGCGCCGGCCGGCCCGGCGACCAGCGTGATGCCGATGGACAGGCCGCTCGTGCGCTCCAGCGTGACGCTGACCAGCGACCCGGCGCTGACCGTGTAGTCCCCGCCGCCGGTGGTGGGGACGGTGGCCGCCGTGATGGGGTCGCCGTCCTCCCCTCGAGCGGCGTAGGTGCGCGTCTCGTTCGCGCCCAGCGTGACCGTGGACCCCAGCGCCCACACCTCGCCCAGCGCCTGCGCCACCCGCGTCTTCACGGTGGTGGTGCACCGCTGGAACTTCTCCCGGTTGCCGGGGTCGTACGTGAACGGGCTCGCCAGCCGAGGCTCGCTGGCGGTGACCAGCGTGCTCAACGTGCCCTGCGACGTGGTCGACCGCGCGTCCAGCAGGATCGACCAGCGGTCCTTGAAGACCACCGCGCCCGTGCCGTCCTCGTACACCGCGGCGCCCGGGCCCTCGCTCACCTGCAGCCGGTCCAGTTCGCGCTTGGCGTCCCGGATCTCCTGGCACGGCCAGAACGAGAGCACCGTGCGGCCGGTGGAGATGTGCCGGGGCGCGTCCAGCACCCGCGACACCCACGCGGCCGCCTGCGCCGAGGTCAGCACGGACGTGAACACCGCGACCTCGTCCAGCACCCCGTCGAACGTGGCGCTGGCGGCGGCGTTGTTGCCGATCTCCAGCGCGCTCCCCACGTCCGTGGTGCGCGTGCCGACCGGCGTGCTCGTCTCCGTCAGGCCGGCCCCGACCGTGAGCGTCGCCCAGGTGGTGCCGGTCCACAGGTACAGCGTGGGGTTGTTCGCGACGTCGTCCGCGTTGTACGTGAGCACCCCGGCGATCACCGTGGCCAGCGGCACGTTCACGGCCGTCTGCCAGATGCCCTCGGTGCCGCTGAACCCCACCCGGAAGTTCAGGCGGACGTTCCCGCCGCTCTCGTCCTGCACGTCCAGGTACCACGCGGCCTTGTCCAGGACGCGGCCCACGCTGCCTTCACCGTCCGAGGTGACGTTCGCCAGGAACGCGACCGACCCGCCGCCGTCGAAGATGTCCTGGATCGCGGCGTCGTCCGCGACCTCGACCTTCGTCGCCGCGCCGTCGAACACCAGCGCGCCGTCGCCGGCGTCGTCCAGCGCCGTGTCGCCGCGCGTGCCCGCGCCCGTGGTCACCGTGCCGTCGTTGCCGTTGCCGCTCAGGTCGACCGCGGCGCCGCTCGTCTCGCCCAGGCCCCACTGCCCCGCCGGCACCTGGTCCGTCAGGTACGGCTGCGCGTTCTTCGGGAACCCGGCCGCGTCCAGCAGGTGGCCGGCGGCCGTCCCCGTGTCGATGTCCTCGTACAGCGGCAGGCTCACCTGCTTCCCCACCAGCGTGGATAGCATCCCCCGCACGTGCACGCTCACCCGGTTCTGCAGCCCCGCCTGCGGCTGCTGCTCCGGCTCGTCCAGCAGGCCTCGAAACAGGTCGTAGGTGGTCCCGCCCCACGTCGCCCGCCACCGGCACCGCTGGCCGATCGAGAGGGCGTCCGCGGGGTCGTACGAGCCCGCCTGGTTGTTCAGCGAGAACACCATCGAGCCGGCCCGCGGCGGCGCCAGCAGCCGCGCCGAGTCCCGCCCTCGAGCGGCCGACACCAGCGTCACCCCGGCGTCCCCGTCGATATCGCTCGTGACCTCGTCCGTGCTCGCGAAGAGCGCGTCCGAGTCCAGGTCCACGTGCACCTCGTGCGCGGCTACTGCCATCAGGCGCCCCCAACCGTGACGTTGGCCAGCCGGCCGCTGCGCTCCAGGTCCACCAGCGTCCGCACCAGCGCGTCCGAGTCCAGGACGGTGATGTGGTAGGTGTTTCCGCCGAACCCGCCGCCACCTCGAGGCAGCGGCACCACGGCCTCGTCCTGCCCGCCCTCGCCCAGCAGCGCCAGCG
>PHBR01000095.1 GCA_002840675.1 Chloroflexi bacterium HGW-Chloroflexi-9 | reverse complement strand
CCCGCCGGCGGGGCCCAGGGCGAGCGCAGCCCGGCCGCGGCGCGGATCGGCAGCCGCGCGAGCACGAAGCCCGCCACGGGGTGCTGCCACCAGGTCGTGGTGCTGGTGGCGGCACCGGCGCGGTGGGGGCTCCGGAACCGGTATTCGATGAGCCGGTAGGAGATTTCGGCCAGGATCAGCGTCGCGGCAAAGCGGGCCACGGCCAGGTTCCAGGACTGGAGCGCGCTGCTCATTTGCGGCTGGGTCAGCACGACCACGGGCCAGTGGCAGAGGTAGATCGAGTAGGACCGGAGGCCGATCCAGCGCAGCGGGGCGATCGACAGGATCGCGGCCACGCTGTTCCGCGCGTGCAGCCCCGCCAGCATCACGGCGATCGTGGCGGCAGAGGCGACCAGGAACCCGCCCTGGTAGGTGAACGGCTGGAACTCGCTGCCGCGCGTGATGAGCCACGCCAGGATCAGGACGCCAGCCCAACCGATTGCCTCGATCGCGGGCCGGGTGAGGAACCGCCGCGCGCCCAGCAGCCCCGGGCGCGCGATTACGCCCAGGGCGGCGCCCATGAGTAGCCCGGCGGCGCGGGCGTCCGTGCCGTAGTACGAGCGCGAGGGGTCGCCGAACGGGTCATACAGGCTGGACCCCACCACGACCGAGATCGCCGCGAGCGAGATCGCCAGCAGGAAGAGGGTGAGGCGTCCGCCGCCGCGGAGGGCGACCACCATCAGGAGCGGCCACAGCAGGTAGAACTGGCCCTCCACCGCGAGCGACCAGAAGTGGAGGAACGGGGAGGGGCTGGCGGCGGTCTCGAAGTACGACTGCTCGCGCAGCAGGAAGACCCAGTTCGCGGCGTAGCCCAGCGCCCCCACGGCCTCCAGGCTCAGCGACTCCAGGCTGCGCCCGCCCACGAGGGCGAAGAGCGCGAACGTCACCGCGACCGCGCCGGTGGCGGCCGGGGCCAGCCGCAGGACACGGCGTCGCCAGAACTCGAACAGATCAAGGGTGGTCGGGATGGTCGCGCGGTCGAGGAGGAGGGAGGTGACGAGATAGCCCGAGATGACGAAGAAGACATCGACCCCGAAGAACCCACCCGGTGCGCTGCTCAAGGAGGCGTGGTACGCGACGACCGCGATTACTGCGAGTGCCCGGAGTCCGTCGAACGCCGTCACATACGGCTGAGCGCGCCGAATGCCAGCCGTCGTCACAGGAATCCTCTCGCGCCACCCGCCAGCCGACAGTATGCGCCGACACGCTCACTCGCTTCAACAGAACCCGGCGATGGATCGACCTTTTTTCTCTCTAATTGCTCGCGCAATTAGGTACCTGGCCGGTTCAGGGTCGTTGCTGACGATTCGCTGCCCCGACCGCCAGACCACTTGGCCAGAAGCGTCGAGGGCTAGGGGGCGGCGCTCGGCGTTGGGGACGCTGTCTCTGGCCCGGCCCCGGGGCCGCCCGTGGCGCCCTCGGGCGAGCCGATCACTCGGTACAGGCGCCAGTCGCGGTGCTCCTGGTCGAACTCGTACTCCAGTGTCAGCCAGGGGGCGCCTTCGTAGAGGTCGGGGTAGACGGTGTAGATGCTGTCATGGGATGCGACCGCGGCGCTGTCGTTGGATGGGTCGGGGAGCAGCACCCAGTCCGCGGTTGCGGCAGGGTTGCGGATCACGGTGGAGAAGTCCCGGTCCGCATCGATGATGAACCGGGCCGGGTCATTGATCCCCAGCATGAACAGCGCAGCGCGCTGCTTGTCGACCAGCACCGTCCCGTCGATGGCGTTGAGGTACGAGGCGATCTCGCGGGCGCTCTCCTTGTCCGGGATCTGCTCGCGGACGCGGGCGGACGCGCTGAGGTTGCCCGCCAGTTCGTGGGAGAAGATCTGCTCGTCGTACCCCACGGTCGGGCTCTGCATCGACACGAAGCTGACAGCGTTGGAGGTCAGGAGCATGACGGGCAGGAGGATCGAGAGGGCCAGCGTGCGGTTCGCGCCCCTGAGCCGCGCCCCCCATCCGGCCGGGCCGAGGAGGTACGCGAGCGCGATCGGCGTCAGCAGCGGCAGGTACACCCAGTAGCGGAGCCAGGGCGCGATCGACCCGGTGAACGCCTGGTATGCCTGCATCGCATGCACCGCGAGCGAGACAAGCAAGAGGGTGACCGCGACCGGGTCGCGCCGCCTCACAGCATGGATGGCGAGCGCAAGGGCGGCCGGGATGAACACGATGGAGACCTGGAGCGTCCGCTCCGTCACATACCGCAGGGTGCCGGTGACGCTGTGCATGGCGTACTCCAGCACGTGGCCCGGGACGTTTCGGGCCACGTCCGCGGCGCCGCGGATGCTGAAGGGGCTGGTGTAGAAGAACAGGGGATCGCCCTGGATGGTCCAGTTGAAGAACATCCACAGGGAGCCGACGAACACCACCGGAAAGAGCAGCCCGGCCACCATCCCCTCCACGCGCACGTTGCGCACGCGGTCGCCTGCGCGGCGTCGCTGCACGAGGCCAAAGAAGAGGATGCCGAGGGCGGCCATGCCCGCGATCGCGAGTGCCTCGTACCGCACGCCCAGCGCCGCGGCGATCGCCACGCCCATGCCCGAGATCGCCGGCACGGGGGTGACGGAAAGCCGGAGCGTCGAATGGATCACCAGGAGTAAGAGCAGGGTGAAGGCGCTCTCCGCCGTGCCGTTGGTGAAATGCAGCAGCACCACCGGGTTCAGCATTGCCACGGCGATCCAGATGGCGCGCGTCCGCCCGGGGAGTCCCAGGTTGCGGAGGATGCGCTGCAGCAGCACCACGAGCGCGGCAGTGAAGATGACTGAGGTGAGTTGCCCTGTGAACTCACCGAACCCGAGCGGGTGCGTGATCGGCATCAAGGCGATCCGCGCCAGGGTGGGGAGTGGTGGCCAGACGAAGCCAATCGCGCCCAGGTGCGGGTCCCGGGAGTACAGGACCGCCTGTGCATCGATCGTCCGGGAGAGGGAGTCCGCGTTCCAGATACCTAGCGCGTAGTACGTGTAGACGGACACGCTGAGTGCGACGATAAACGTCGCGCCGAAGATCAGCAGGTCGAGCCGGATGTCTGCGGACAGCCGAGGTTCGTGGGGCCTGGGAGGGGCGGTACCGTCCGGGGTGGGTGGCTTCGCCCGCTGCTCCTTGGGGACCCAGCGCGGGTTGGGCTCCCACTCCTTCGGCTGAAAGGGCAAGTCTGGCGTCCTCGTCCAGCCACCGGTTGGGCGTCGTGCAGCATGCCGACGCGTGCCCGGTGGGGCTCCATCGTGTCGTGCTCGCCCGTCATGGTCGAGGGGTGGGCGTGACGGCGCCGTGGCGCCCCTGTGGCGACCGGCGACGCTAGCGCAGTAGCGCGTCGATCGCCCTCGCGAGGGCGATGTCCATCGCGGTGACGCCGCCCGCGTCGTGCGTGGTCAGCATCAGGCGCACGCGGTTGTAGACGGATTCCACATTCGCGTGGTGGTCCGCCCGCTCCTGCAGTAGGGCGGCGCGGGCGAGGAAGCCGAACGCCTCCGAGAAGTCGCGGAACTCAAAGGCGCGCGTGATGCTATCGCCCTCCCGGCTCCAACCGTCGAGGCCGACGAGCGCCTCGGTAATGGCGGGGTCGGAGAGTCGGTCACGCTTCGCCACGGGGGCCTCCTTCACGGGGGACTCCCCCAGCGTAAGTCGTCGTTGTCCGTCACGCCCCAGCGCGGAACACGATGGTCCCGGCGCGCACCACCAGGCGCACACGCTGGAGGGCCGACAGGTCTTCGGTGGGATCGCCTTCGACGACGAGCAGGTCGGCACGCCGGCCGGCCTGGATCACGCCGCGATCCGGCAGTCCGAGGAGGTCGGCGCTGATGCTGGTGGCCCGGCGGAGCGCCTCGGCAGGTGTGATGTCGGCGAGGCGCTGCAGCGTCTGGATCGCGCGCCCCAGGTCCTCGTGCGGGGTGTTAGGGATGCCGCAGTCCGTACTCATCACCACGCGCGCGCCCGCGGCGAACAGCGCCCGGGTCAGGTCGGCGCGGAGCGACCACCGCTCCGTGCCCTGCTGCGCGCCGAGGCCGCCCGTGACCGTCGGGGAGACGATGATCCTGCGGGCCGCGATCTCCGCGACGAGCGCATCATCCTTCACGGAGCCGCGGTCGGTCTGGAAGGAGCAGTGCTCGATCGTGTCGACGCGCGCCTCCACGGCGACACGGATGCCCTCCACACCGTGGGCATGCGCGGCGACACGCAGGCCGACGCGATGTGCCTCCTCCACGACGGCGCTGAGTTCGGCAGCGGTGAACTGGGCGCGAAAGGGGTTGGAGCCGGGCGTCATGTTGCCGCCGGACGCCATCACCTTGATCCAGTCGACGCCCGCGCGCTTGCGCTCACGTACCGCGATCCGCACGCCGAGTTCGCCGTCCGCCTCCCCGCCCATGAACCAGCAATGGCCCCCGGTGGTGGTGATCGGCGCGCCTGAGACGAGCAGGTCGGGCCCAACGATGGAGCCCGCACGGAGCGCGTCGCGCAACTCCACTGAGAGGTCCGTTGGCGCGCCCAGGTCGCGGACGGTGGTGATGCCAGCGTCCAGCATGCGCCGTGCGGCACCAGCCATGCGGAGCAGCATGCTCGCGGGCGTGTCACCGTCGTAGACCGCGCGCCAGTCCGTCCCCGCGTTGAAGCAGAGGTGGGCGTGCGCCTCGATCAGTCCAGGCATGACCGTGCAACCGGTGACATCGATCGCGACCGCATCGGAGGGTGGGGCAGCGGCCACGAGGCCGTCAGCCACGGCAACGCCGGCCGCCCCGCTCTGGTCGGCCAGGCCGTCCCACACGCGTCCACCGGTCAGGCTCAGTCCCGGCATGTCAGGCCTCCCGGTGTGGTGCGTGTCAGTGCGGCGGTCGTGCCGAGGTGAGATTACCCGCCGGCGGGTTCGCGTGGCCCCTCTGGCCAGTGCTCCGCCTGCCACTCGCGCCGCTGCTCCGCGTTGGCGAAGCGGCCATCGCGCCAGGCGAGCGCTTCCTTCAGCCCCTGCTCGCGGTTGCGGGTGCGCCAGTCCTCCATCGCCGGGGAGGTGTGCATGCGCGCGTCCATCTCGGCGGCGAGCCGCTGCATCGTGCGCCCGCCCATCAGTTCGATCGCGAGGTTGACGGAGCGCTTGTTCGCGGCGAGCAGGTCCGGGTGGATCATCGCCATGCGGTCGACGAGTTCCTCGACGGTCTCCTCGAGGTCCGCGGCGGGCACGGCCTTCCACACCAGGCCGATGCGCTCCGCCTCCGTGCCGGTGACGAACTCGCCGGTGAGGAGCATGTACTTCGCCCACTGCGGGCCCACATGGTACGTCCACATGTGCTGCGGCGGGCCGCCCATCGCGCGCACCGGCGGGAAGCCAATGCGCGCGTCCTCCGCCGCGACGACGATGTCGCAGAGGAACACGAGGTCGGTGCCGCCGGCGACGCAGAAGCCGTGGATCTGGCCGATCACCGGCTTGTGCATGTCGAAGATCGTCATGCGGTCGTGCTGCGCGTCCTCCATCCGCCAGACGTCGTCATCAAACGCCTGGCTGTGGCGGTAGACCTGCGCGTACTGGTCCGCCTCGGCCCCAGACTCGCCGGCGAGGCGGCGCTCCGGGGTAAGGTCGTAGCCGGCGCAGAAGGAGCGGCCCGCGCCGCGCAGGATCACGGCGTGGACGCGGTTGTCGCGGTCGGCGTCCAGCAGGGCGGCGCGGAGTTCGCGCTGCAGCTGGCGGGAGAGCGCGTTCAACTTCTCGGGGCGGTTGAGGGTGATGCGCGCGCGGCCGCGCTCCTTCTCCACGATGATCGTTTCGTACTGCTGCTCGGTGGTCACGGGTCGCCTCCTCCTCCCGGCGTTCCGGGGGCGGCGACATTCATACCACCTGTGATACGGCGCGGGTCAGCCCTCGACGGAAAGCGACATAACAAGAATGGGCGTGGTGCGGGCCTAGTCCGGGGCGGTGTAGGCCACCCGGTAGCGCTCCACCGCCTCGGCCGCGCCGGCGACAAGCGGCCCACGCTGGTGCGGCGCGGTGACGGGGACGTCGAGGACGGAGCGCGCGCCATCGATCGCGGCGCCGCCGGCCCACTCCATGATCAGGCCGATGGGGCAGATCTCGTACAGCATCCGCAGTTTGCCGGCCGGGGAGGCACTGTCCTCCGGGTAGAGGAAGACGCCGCCGGACAGCAGCACGCGCAGCACGTCCTCCACCATGGAGCCGCTGTAGCGTCCGCGCAGGCCGTCCGAGGCGTTGTCGACCGCGCGGGCGACGGCGGGCGACCAGCGGTCGCGGTACATCCAGTTGATGCTCGCGTACTTCGCCGGCTGAGCGCGCACGGCGGGCGAGGTCAGCCGCCAGGTGCGGTCGGTCGGGTCGAAGGTGAACGCGTCCACCTGTCCGCCGGTCGCCAGCACCATCATCGTCGGCAGCCCGTAGACGACGAACGCCGCCGCCTCCATCTGCCGTCCGAGCGTCGGGGCGGCTGCGGAGGGCGCTGCGGCCATACCGGTGTAGACGCCGATCACCGATCCGACCGCGGCGACACCGATGTTCGAGGAACCGTCGAGCGGGTCGAAGCAGCAGGTATACGGGCCACCACCCAGTTCAACCGGTGCCTCGTCCTCCTCGGAGATCAGGCGCGTGACGCCGGGCAGGCGCAGCGCTCGGTGGAAGGTCTCATTGGCGTACGCGTCGAGCTTCGCCGTCGGCTCGTCCTGTACGTTGGTGTCGCCAGTCGCGCCCAGCAGGTCGCTCAATGGCGCTGTCGCCAGTGCATCGCGTAGTCCCGCGCTCGCCTCCGCGAACGCACCGAGGATCGCAGCGAGCCCGTCCGGTACGCGGCCGGAGAGGAACGCTCGCAGTTCCGGCAGGCTCGACTGCGACATAGGCAGCAGGTTCTCTCGTCGGTCCCGCGCCCACGGCGCGGCGTGCGCGTGCGGTGAGGCTAGATGGAGAAGTCGCGCTCGCCGTTCGCGACCGCCACGGCGTCCGCGACGGACCATCCGCCGTAGGTGATGGCGGAGATCGCCTTCGTCATGCGGACCGCTTCATCCAGCGGCTTCTGGTGGATGTTGCGGCCGGTCGCGCTGCCGCTGGCGCCGCTGATGAAGATCTGGTCGTGCAGGGTCTGCAGGAAAGCGGTCACGTCCGTGCCCTCGCCACCGGCGGTGATCAGGCGCGTGCGCCCGGCGGCGGCGACCGCCTCACGGAACGCCTCCGGCACGCTGCTGCCGTCCGACGTCTTGGGGTAGTTCACCTTCACGAAGTCAGCGCCGAGCGTGGCGGCGACACCGGCACAGCCGGCGATGAGGTGCGGGTCGCGCTCGTTGGGGACGGCCTCGCCGCGGGGGTAGGACCAGATCACGGCCAGCAGTCCCTCGCGGTGCGCGTCGTAGCAGGCCTGCGCGGCGAACTCGTACTGCTCGCCTTCGTAGCGGCTGCCCGGGTAGACGGTCAGGCCGATACCGACGATGGTCAGGCCGGCCTCGCGGAGCGAGACCGCCTGCGCCACGGTGTTCCAGGGGCGGCTGCGTGGGTCATCCTGGCTGACCGGGATCAGGTGGGTCTTGCTGTTCAACTTCACCATGTACGGGACGCTGGCGTAGTCGCGCCCGTAGCGTGCGACCAGCCCGAGCTGCGTCGCGAAGCAGCCGATGACGCCGCGCTCCGCGATGCGGAACAGGTGCTCCGGGTCGGCATCGTCCGCGGCGATCGGTCCCTGCTTCGTGCTCCCGAAGAAGTCGTCGTTGAGGTGTTCGACCTTCTGGTCGCCGGCGAACAGAACCAAGCGGCCCGTGTCCTTCGTGACCAGGCGGTAGTTCTGCTCGTACACCCCTGCAGACGCGGACGGGACGTCGGCGGGAATCTGGACCGTTGGCGGCGCTGACTGCATGGGCCTGACTTGCTCCCTGTCGCGGCTTCGGACGAAGCAACCACGGTGATGGCGAGCAGTATAAGTCAGCCCGACACCTGACCGCCCCCGCTACCGCCGCACGCGGTTCGCGAGCGCGCCGACGACCGCCTGGCCCACCGGGCCGCGCCGGTCGTGCAGGGTCGCGCCGCCCACCGCGATGCCCTCGGTCGCCTGGTGGGTGGTCACGTCCACGCAGATCCACTCGCCCTCCGGCGGGCGGTGGAGGTAGAGCGTGAGGTCCGCGTTCACGTACACGAGCCCACGGTCGCCGGAGTTCGACCACGGGTTGGTGTTGTCCGCGGCGGTGCTCACGCGTGCGAACGGGCCGGTTGGCTCGCCCAGGACCAGCGGCACCAGCGCCCGCTGCCAGATTGTGCGCCGCCCGATCACCCCGAACTGTCCACGCACCGGGCGCATGTCCCACGCGGTGTTTGCCGGCAAGGCCGAACCCACCGGTTGCTGCGGGAGGCGCTCCGGGTCGGGGAGTGCCTCCGCCTCAGGCGTCCAGATCTCGCCGTCGGGAGGGTCGCCGCGCCGGAGCATCACCACGCGCGCCTGCGCGATTTCCTCGCCGCGGATCACGACGGAGGCGTCCACGACGCGGATGCGGTTGCCATCGCGAAAGAGCGAGGTCTGCACCGTGACGTCGTCGAAGCGAGTCGGGCGGATGAGGTCGAGCGTGAGCCGCGTGAAGTTGAAGTCCGGGTCGGCGTGCCGGGTCTCCAACACGTGCGCCACCAGGCCGGAGATCATGCGGCCGTGGAGGGAGTCTTCCGTCCACGGCCCCCGGGCGCGGTCGGTGGGCCGGTAGGCACCGCCGTCAGCGGGGAGGAAGAAGGCGTCACTCAACGGGTCGGTCCGATTCCTGGTCAGTTGCGAGGTGCAACGGACGGTAGCCGCAGTCAGTAGTCCGCTGCAACCCACAGGTGTTAGGCTCGCGGCATGCGTGGAGTTGCCCTCTCCGACCTGCATTGTTCCGTCGCCCGCTCGCTCGATGTCGTCGGCGAGCGGTGGACGCTGCTCGTCCTCCGTGACGCCTTCCAGGGCAAGCGGCGTTTCGAGGAGTTCTCGCGCAGCCTCCCGGTCGCGCGGAACGTCCTGACCGACCGCCTGCGCACGCTGGTCGAGCACGGGGTGCTGGAGCGCCGCCAGTATGAGGAGCATCCGCCGAGGTTCGAGTACCGCCTCACCCCGAAGGGGATGGACCTCTACCCGGTGATCGTGGCGCTGATCCAGTGGGGCGACCGCTACCTGGCCGGCGCCGAC
>PHBR01000094.1 GCA_002840675.1 Chloroflexi bacterium HGW-Chloroflexi-9 | reverse complement strand
CCCGCCGCTCGACCTCGCCGCCCGCGGTGCGCTGCACTTCGGCACGGTGGACGGCGAGCGGTTCCCCGCGCTCGGCATCGCCCTCGAGGCGGGCCGGCGCGACGACACCACCGCGGCGGCCGTCGCCGGCGCGGACGAAGCGGCCGTCGAGCACTTCCTCGCCGGCCGCATCCAGTTCACCAACATCGCGCGCCTGCTCGGACGCGCGCTTGAGGCGCACGCTCCCACCGCGCGTCCTGACCTCGACACGTTGCTGGCGGCCGAAGCATGGGGCCGCCGGTTCGTGGACGAGGCCGTAGCAATGAGGGTGTGATGGACGACCGCTGGCACGACAACAATGCAGACGCCGGCGACCCGGGGCTGCAGGTGCCGCCTCCGGCGGAGCCGCCCCCGCTGCGCTCGAAGATCACGGGGGTGCTCGTCCTGGCCACCCTGGTGGTGGGCTTCTTCCTCGCCCGGAACGCGGTGACCAGCGCGCTGCTGTTCTTCGTGATCCTGCTCGGCATCGTGATGATGCACGAGCTGGGCCACTTCGTGACCGCCAAGGCATTTGGCATCCGCGTGCACGAGTTCGCCTTCGGCTTCCCTCCCCGCATCTGGGGCAAGCGTTTCGGCGAGACCGAGTACACCATCAACTGGCTCCCCCTGGGCGGCTTCGTGCGACTCGAGGGCGAGGAGAACCCCACGGGCCCGCGTTCGCTCGCGGCGCGTCCGGCGTGGCAGCGGCTGATCGTGCTCGGCGCGGGCGCCGGCATCAACCTGGTGCTGCCCGTCGTCCTGTTCGCGTTCGCCCTCATGGTCCCGCACCAGGAGGCGGAGGGCCGCGCCGTGATCGCGGAGGCGTACCCCGGGGCGCCGGCCGCCGAGGCGGGGCTACTGGCGGGCGACGTGATCATCTCCATCAACGGGCGCGAAGCGAAGAACCTGCCGGAGGCCAGCCGCCTCGTACGCATCTACCGCGGCAAGACCGTAGACATCACCGTGCGTCGCGATGGCGAGTTCCTGACCGTGCCGGTGGAGTCGCGCTGGGCGCCTCCCGCCGGGCAGGGGCCCACCGGCATCACGATCGCGCCGGAAGCGGTGGCGCCGGACGGCCGCGCCTTCACCGTGACCGTGTCCGTCCCGCCGTGGGAAGCGTTCCCGCAGGCCACGCGGCTGACCTGGGACACGATGGTGCTGGCGCGAAACGAGATCGTCTCCTGGTTCCGGGGCGCGACGCGTCCCGAGTTCCAGGGCCCGGTCGGCATCGCGCAGACCACGGGCGAGGTCGCACGCTCCTCGGAGACGGCCGCCGGCGCGGTGTCACCGCTGCTGGAACTGGCGGCATTGCTCTCGATCAACCTGGGCATCATCAACCTGCTCCCGCTACCCATGCTGGACGGCGGGCGCATGTTCTTCGTCGTGCTCGAGGTGCTCCGCGGCGGCCGTCGCATCGCCCCGGAGCGGGAGGCGATCGTCCACATGGTGGGCTTCGTGGTGTTCATCGCGCTGGCGCTGGTGGTGACGTTCTTCGACATCTCCCGCATCGCCAGCGGGGATTCGGTCTTCCGTTAAGGCGCGCCTCATGGCGTCCCGCGGAGCATGCGATATCGTGAGTAGACGCGGGGGATCCTGCCCCGCTGAGTCAGAGGCAAGGCGCACAGATGGCCCTCGCACGTCGCAAGCCCACCCGAGCCGTCCGCGTCGGCACCGCCCAGATCGGCGGCGGCGCGCCAATCGCCGTGCAGTCGATGGCCGCGACGAAGACGCAGGACATCCCGGCGACGACCCGGCAGGTGCAACTGATCCACGCCGCCGGTGCGGACGTGATCCGCATCGCCTGTGACTCGAAGAAGGACGTCGAGGCGCTCGGTGAGATCCGTGCGCGCCTGAAGGACAGCATCGCGCCGAACCTCTCGGTCGACCTCCAGGAGAACTACCGGCTCTCCGAGATCGTGGCGCCGCACGTGGACAAGATCCGCTACAACCCCGGCCACCTGTGGCACCACGAGCGCGAGAAGTCGATCCGCGACAAGGTCGCCTACATCGCGGAGATCGCTTCGAAGCATGACATCGCGCTGCGCGTCGGCGTGAACTGCGGTTCCGTGGACCCGGAGAAGACCGCGAAGTTCGGCGACGACGACGTGGGGGCGATGGTCGAGAGCGCGCTGGAGCACGCCCAGATCCTGGACGACCTGGGCTTCACGCGCTTCGTCGTGTCGCTGAAGGACTCCGACTGGCGCAAGGTGGTGGAGGGCAACCGCCGCTTCTCCGCGCAGCGGCCGGACGTCCCGCTCCACCTGGGCGTGACCGAGGCGGGAATGCCGCCGGACGGCATCATCAAGACGCGCATCGCCTTCGAACAACTGATCTCCGAGGGCATCGGCGACACGATCCGTGTCTCCCTCACCCTGCCGTTCGAGGACAAGGGCCAGGAGGTCACGGTGGGCCGCGAGTTGATCGCGGACATCGAGGCCGGCCGGTTCCGCTCCGTCCCCGCGAACTTCGGGGAGGGGCTGAACATCATCTCCTGCCCCTCCTGCTCCCGCGTGGAGAATGAGGCGTTCATCGAACTGGCGCAGGACATGAAGGAGATGACGAAGTACGCGCAGGCGTACCAGGTCACGATCGCGATCATGGGCTGCCGCGTGAACGGGCCGGGCGAGACGGACGACGCCGACATTGGCCTGTGGTGCGGCCCGCTGGGCGTGAACCTGAAGCACGGCGAAGAGATCGTGGGCCACTTCCCGTACGACCGCGTGCTGGACGAGGCGCGCGTGCTGCTCGACCGCGTGATCGAGGAGCGCGGGCTGGCGACCGCCCGCTCCTGACCGCGATGCCCCCCGTCCCCACCACCCCGCCCACGCCTCCCCGGCCGGCGCTGTCCACGATGTGGGCGATGCAGCCACGCTTCGAGCGCGACCTGCAGCGCTTCATGGAGCGCGCGGAGGAACTTGGCTACCGCGGCGTCGAGATCAACCACTCGATGGACGCCGAGCAGGCCGGCGCGATCCTCGGCTACCGCTCCCTGCCGACGACCAGCGTCCACGCGCCCGCGCCGCTCGAGCGGCACGCCACGAAGGGGTGGAACCGCGAGATGAACCTCGCCTCCACCGACGAGGAGGAGCGTGCGCTCGCCGTGCAGTTCCACGTCCGCTCCATCGCGCTCGCCGCGGACGCGGGCGCCTCGGTGGTGGCGGTCCACCTCGGCGGCGTCGGCGCGCGGCTGCTCGATGGCGAGCGACGGCTGCGCTCGATGTTCGACCGGCGCGCCGTGATGGCGGAGGAGTGGGACCGCGCGGTCGACGCCACCGTGCGCGAGCGCGCCGAGAAGGCGGCCCCGTGGCTCGCCTCGGCGGCACGTAGCCTGGACGAGATGGCGGAGGTGGCTTCGAGGGCCGGCGTCACGCTCGCGATCGAGACGCGGCTGCACTACCACGAGATCCCGCTGCCGCAGGAACTGGCGACGCTCCTGGAGGGCTACCCGGTCACCGTGGCGGGCTACCTGCACGACGTGGGCCACGCGGAGGTCCAGCACCGGCTGGGCGTCACCGACCGCGGCGCGTGGTGGGACCTGCTGGGCGACCGGCTGGTGCTGCTGCACCTGCACGATGTCCGCGGACTCCTCGATCACCGTGCCCCGGGCAACGGAGATGTCGACTACGCCTGGCTGGCCGCGCGCGTGCGCGCCGCGAACCCGGCGGCGCTCCGCACGTTCGAGATCGACCAGCACGAGTCGGACGAAGATGTCGCGAGCGGCCTCCGCCTGCTCATCGAGGCCGGCATCGTCGCGGGCGAGTAGCGCGCCCTCCCGACGGCGTCCGCCTCGCGTCAGGGCGTGGGCTGCGCCTGTTCGGTGGGGGTTGCCTCGGCCTCCGCCTCCTCCTCCGCCTCGGTGGAGACCTCGGTCACCTGCACCACGCGGACCACGAGCGAGACCGGTCGCTCCAGCCGGGCGGTGAGCCGCTCCTGGATTTGCGCGATCTCGACCCGCTCCAGCGGACGGGTGGCCTCCACGTCCACAGTCAGTCGCAGCACCGCTCTCTCGCCCTCGGACTCATACTCACGCCAACGCATGCCGGCTGCGCCGCCGAACTCCGCATCCAGCGCGGACTCCACCGAGCGCGTGAAGGAGGCGTCGCTGATCGAACGGAGCGTCAGCCCGGCAAGCGGCACGGAGATCGCGACGACGAGCACACTGAGGGCGAGGAACCCCCGACCGAAGACGCGCAGACGTGGCGCGTGCTCCGGTTCAGGGAAGAAGCCGAAGGCGATGAACATCAGCCCGGAGGTCGCCGCGATCGCGGTGAAGTTCGCCCCGAAGAGCAGGAGTGCGCCCCTGGCCAGATCGTGTCTCCCACCGGCCAGCGCGATGCCAATCACGGCCAGCGGCGGCACCAGCGCCACCGCGACGGCGACACCGGGAAGGGATGAGGAGACGGAGGGGCGTCCAACCGCGTACGCGGCTGCGAAGCCAGCTGCGACCGCCACCCCCAGGTCCAGTAACGACGGGTGCGTACGGCCCAGCACCTCTGGTGTGATGTCCACCCCCGGCACCAGCAACGCGCTCCCGGCGCCGATCAGCACGGCCAGGCAGGCGCCACGCACCGTGCTGGCGAGCGATAAGCGCAGCAAGCGGGAATCGCCGAGGGCCAGCGACAGGCCAAGCCCCAGCACCGGCGTCATCAGCGGCGCCACCAGCATCCCGCCGATCACCACCGCGGGACTCGACAGGAGCAGGCCGAGCCCGGCGATCGCAGCCGCCAGTGCGATCATCACGAAGAAGTCCACCGTCCCCCGTGAGCCGCGACGCAGTTCGCGATAGGTGGCGACCTTCTGCGCCTCTGTCATGCGCGGTAGGTGTGCGCGCACCGCCTCAGTCAGCCGGCGAAGCGCGGTGGCGGTGGCCGCCGGACGCCGCTTGACCACCAGGACGGGCAGCGTGGCCTGTTGGATGATCCGCTCCGCCAGGTCGCTCAACGCGGTGCGGTGAAGCACGCCGCCGGTCGGGCTCGTCACAATCATCAGGTCATATTCATTCGGGTCGGCGTTCTGGAGCGCGGCTGCGGCGAGCGTGCGCGCCTCGGCGACCCGGACGGAGACTGCCGACGGATCGGGAGCCGCGGCAGCCAGCGCATGCAGGGACTCGATCATACCGTTCGCGCCCTCAGCCTTGCCCGACCGGGACACCCCGAGCAGGGTGAGATGGCCACCATTTCCGGCGGTAATCCGGGCGCCGATGTCGTGCGCCAGCGTGACGTCTCCCTCGCCGGTCGTGACCATCAGTACGCGGCGAGGCGGTCGTAGGACGCCGATGTGACCGAGCATCGCCAGATCGACCGGGACCTCGATCAGCAGGTCCTCCAGCCGCCTCCGGTCGGTGAGTGTGATGCGCCGCCCCGGCCCAGAACCCGTCTCCGGCTCCCACTCCGCGAGCAGAAGCGCGGGCCGCAGGTCACCGGCAGCCTCCCGCAGGACCCCCGCGAAGTTCTGCCCCTCGCGGGTTTCGAGGCGCGCCGTCACCCCTTCGCGCTGGAGCCGTTCCAGCACCTCCGTGAAGGCACCCTCCGGCCGCGCCTCCGCCATCGCCTGGGCGCGACGCACCTCAAGAAACACGACTTCGAACGGCCCGCCCGATGCGAACGCGGAAATGAGCGGCAGCATCTCCAGCGCCTCGTCCGCCGACTCGATGCCGATGAGCAGGACGGGAGTGCTCCCGTTGGAGGACTCGGAAGGGAACGTGGACACCGGCCCTCCCGGGGGCAGACGGAGCGGGACGACTGGATGATAGAGGCACTCGGCCGACCTCAGCCGCGCGGGACGGGCCGTTGGGGCAACTCAGGGAGCGGGGTGCCGGCGGCCTCCGCCGCCTGCGCGAGGGTGCGGACCTCCGCCACCTGCGCCGCGAACGCCTCGATGTCCACGCCGCCGTAGGGTGACCCCATGAGGCGGATGCGGTCGAGCGCACGCCCGAGCAGCACGACGACGCCGTGCGCGTTACCGCGCACCCAGTGGGTGTAGCCGGCGCCGAGCTGGGCGAGGCCCTTGAAGAACTCCTCTTCGTGGCTGTCCTTGCTCAGCGCCCAACACGTCTCCCACGCCTCGTGCGCGCCGAAGTAGTTGCCCTCGTCGAAGAGACGGATCGCCTCCAGGTGCGCCACGTCCATCGTCATCGCGTCAAAGTCGGGAAGCGCGAGGCGGCTCGGCGTGCCCATCGGCAGCGGCCGCCCGGCCTCGTCACGCGGGCGCTTCGAGGGCGGGATGGGCGGGTTGGCGTGGGTCGCGACAGGCTCGGTCATGCGGGCACTCCTCACGGCTATCGTAGGCGAGGAGTGACGTGCACCATGATCCTGGGAGCCGAACGCCATCTGCGCGATAGCCTTCTAGCCGCCGCCGAGTTCGCTGATCGCTGGCGGGAACTCGTGGTCGTAACTGCGGACATGGGCGACGTTACGCAGGCCGGAGGGCCCCCACCGCTGCTCTAGCGAGCGGACCTGCACCCACTGCTGGGCGTGGCCCTGCTCGAACCGCACGAGCCACGGAAGTTGCCGCCAGCAGATCAGGGGCGCACCGCCGCGCATCAGGTCAACCTCGCCGTCCCACGGGCCGCGATCGAGACCGGCGACCGCCTCAACAGACATGGCGCCGCGCGCGACGATCCACTGCCCTGACGGGTCGAAGATCTGAACCCAGCCGCACTTCATCTTCACCGTGCACCTCCCGAGCGGGACGGTGGCGCGAGTTATCCACAGGGGCCGGAAGCCCCTGGCGCGCAATCCTGCCGGGCACACTGCCTGACGGACCGTTACTTCGGCGTCACTCACCCGGGACGCTCTCTAGCCCCCTCCGTGGGCCGCCCGTAGACTCACGGCATGCGAATGTCAGCCCTCTTCGGTCACACCCTGCGCGACTTCCCGAAGGAGGCGGAGACGCCTGCCCACGGGCTACTGCTGCGCGGCGGGTACATCGACCAGTTGATGTCCGGCGTCTATTCCTTCCTGCCGCTGGGGAACCGCGCGCGCCTCAAGATCGAGCGCGTGATCCGCGAGGAGATGGACAACGCCGGCGGGCAGGAAGTCTACCTCCCCGCCCTGCAGCCGATCGAGTTGTGGGAGCAGTCCGGCCGCGAGGCCGCGCTGGGCGACACGCTCTTCCATCTGCGCGACCGCAAGGAGCGCGGACTTGCCCTGGGCGCGACGCACGAGGAGGTCGTGACGCGCCTCTTCCAGGACCACGCGCAGTCCTACCGCGACCTGCCGGCGATCCTGTACCAGATCCAGCGCAAGTTCCGTGACGAGGCGCGCCCCCGGGGCGGCCTGGTGCGAGTGCGCGAGTTCACGATGAAGGACGCCTACTCCTTCGACGCGGACGACGACGGCCTGAACCGCTCCTACGCGGCGATGTTCGAGGCGTACCGGCGCATCTTCGCGCGCTGCGGCGTGCCGACGGTAGCGGTGGAGGCGGACTCCGGCGCCATCGGCGGGAAGGGCTCGCAGGAGTTCATCTTCTTCACCGAGTCCGGTGAGGACACGATCGTCTACTGCGACACCTGCGACTACGCGGCGAACACGGAGAAGGCGGAGTTCGTCCGCCCACCGGCGGCCGCCGCCGACCCGCAACCGACCGAGGAGGTGGAGACGCCCGGCGCCACCACCATCGAAGGCCTCGCAACGTTCCTGGGCATCGACCCGGCGCAGACCGCGAAGGCCGTCTTCATGATGGCGACGCCGAAGGAGGGCGGGCGCGGCACGCCCGTCTTCGCCGTGGTCCGCGGCGACCTCGAAGTGAACGAGGTCAAGCTGATGAACGCGCTCGGCGGGGGCGTGGACCTCCGGCCGATGCTGGACTCCGAGGTCGCCGAATACGGCCTGGTCGCGGGGTACGCGTCGCCGATCGGTGCGCCCTCCAACGTGCGCGTGATCGCCGACCTGTCGCTGGAAGGCTCCCCGAACCTGGTGGCCGGCGCGAACAAGCCCGGATGGCACCTGCGAAACGTGAACCTCGGGCGGGACTGGCATGCGCCGACCGCCGACATCGCCAGCGCAAAGGCCGGGCACGGCTGCGCGCGCTGCGGCGGGACGCTTCGCTCATCGCGCGGGATCGAGATGGGCCACGTCTTCCGGCTGCAGTACGTCTACACGAAGGCGTTCAACGTAAACGTCCTGGGCGCAGACGGCGGCCAGGTGATGCCGACGATGGGCTGCTACGGCATCGGCGTCGAGCGCATCCTCTCCGCCGCGGTGGAGGCGAACCACGACGAGGCCGGCATCTGCTGGCCGGCAAGCATCGCCCCGTACGACGTGCACATGGTGGGCATTGGGCTGGACCGCGACGAGGCGGCGAAGGCGGATGCGGAGGCGCTCTACGCGGAGTTGCGCGCCGCTGGCCTCGACGTGATCTTCGACGACCGCGACGAGCGGCCGGGCGTGAAGTTCAACGACGCCGACCTGATCGGGATGCCGCTGCGCCTCACCGTCTCCAGCCGCAACACGGCCGCGGGCGTGGTGGAGTTCAAGGTGCGCGCGACCGGTGAGGGCGAGAACCTGCCCCGCGCCGAGGTGGTGCAGCGGGTGCTTGAGGCGCATCGAGCGCTCGTCGAGGGACTCAGCGTGGAGTCAGCAGCACTCCGCGCCCGTACCCACTAGCGACCGACTGCCGCGCCAACGATGTCCGCCGGCAGGTCGACCGGCTCCAGCGACACCGCCGGCAGCGCCCCCAGGTTCAGGTCGACCGGCGCGATCGGCTGCCTCCGGTTGTCAGTAAAGACACGCACCGCCGGCCGCTCCGGCGCGGTCGGGTCGATCGCGACGACCACCGCGTGCGCACCGTCATGCTGGCCGCCGCGCAGTCGTACCTCGCCGCCGAGTGGCCATGCCGGGATGACGTCGAGCGTCCGCCCAACGACCTCCGCGTTCAGCACGGACCCCGCCTCCGCCGCCAGCACCGTGCGGGCCGCCGCCGCGCTCAGCGGGCGGTGGCCCGCGGAGGGCGCGACGAGGCGTTCGTAGCGGTCGGCGACCGCGACCACCTCGGAGACGAGCGCGATCCGGGTGCGGTCGGAGGCATGCTCCGCCGCCCGCAGGATGCGGTTACCGCCGACGAGGCCGCGTGGGTAGCCGACACCGGACTGCATCTCGTGGTGCTCCACCGAAACGATCGGGACCGCAGGGGCACGCAGCCCGGCCGGCCCCAGCAGCATCTCACGTCCTCCGGCACGACCAGCAGGCCGAGGTCATGGAGCAGCGCCGCATACGCAGTAGTGTTGAGGTCGTTCTCGCTGAACCCGATGGCGGTCCCGAAGCGACCGGCGAGCACCGCCACGTGCACCGAGTGCCCGACGATGTCATCCGCGGGATGGCGGTCATACAGGAGACCGGCGGCGCCTCCCACGTTGCGGGAGTAGGCGGCCAGGCCGGGGGTCGTGGCGCGCAGCGTGTTCAGGGCCGCCTCGGCGGTCTTGAGCGGCCGCGCCTGCTTGATCTCCTCCAGCGCGCGGGAGGTCGGATGGCGCTGGAGCGGCTCCAGGCCGCGTCCGAGGAAGCGGCAGAGTTCGGTGAGCGCGGCGCGGGCCGCCTCCACCGCGGGATGGTCCGGGATCGGCGGGGCAGCCACCTCCCCACCGGCCTCGTCCTCGACGAAACAGACAGAGGCACCGCGCTCGGACAGTGCGCGGATGGCGCGTGCGGTCAGCCGGTGGCCGGCTCGCGCGATCGTGTCGCCCGCCGGGCCCCCGACATCGCGGGCGAGGGTGGCGCCCTCAAGCAGCGGATCGTCCAGGTAGACGCGGCGCACCGGCCCCTGCCTTCTCGCATGGATCGCGAACCGGGGCGCATCTGCGCCCACCGGGTACAGGAATCATCGGCAGGTGTGGGGGATGCTTGAGGGCAAACGTGGCTGACTGGTACGATGTTCCCGCAGCGCCTCCCTCCAGAGACGTGGGCCAGGTGCCCACGTTTTTTGTTGGAGTCGCCCGTCCCTGCCGAATCGGCGGGGACGTGCAGCCGGGACGCCCCTGCTCCCGGATACGGATCACGGCATGAAGAACGAGTTCGTCATCGCCATCAGCCAGTTGTCGGCGGAGAAAAACCTCGACCAGGCTACGGTGTTCTCTGCGGTCGAAGCCGCCATGGCCTCTGCGCTCAAGAAGGACGACCTTCAGTACGCAGAAGTCAAGGTGGAGGTCGACCGCGACACTGGCGAGATCAAGTACTACCGCCAGTACACGGTGACGCCCGACGACGACATTGAAGATGACGAGATCGAGGTCTCCCCGGAGCGCGCCGCGCAGATGGGCTTCCCGGGCAAGAAGCCGGGCGACACGATCCTCGAGCCGGTCGAGACCACCGCGCAGGCGGGCCGCATCGCCGCGCAGACCGCGAAGCAGGTCGTGCTGCAGCGACTGCGCGAGGCCGAGCGCGAGTCCGTCTTCGAAGACTTCACCGGCAAGGAAGGCGAACTTGTCTCCGGCACCGTGCTACGCGTCGAGGGCGGCCGCCGCCAGGTGATCCTGGACCTGGGCCGCACGGAGGCCGTGCTCCCGTCTGCCGAGCAGGTCCGTGCCGAGCACTACCGCGTGGGCCAGCGCCTGCGCGTGTATGTGAAGGAGGTCTACAAGGCCTCCAAGGGACCGCAGGTCGTGGTCTCCCGCTCGCACCCCAACCTGCTGAAGCGGCTGTTCGAACTGGAGATCCCGGAGATCGCCCGCGGCGCCGTGGAGATCATGGGCATCGCCCGTGACGCCGGCCACCGCGCGAAGATTGCGGTCATCTCCCGCCAGCACGGCATCGACCCGATCGGTGCGTGCGTGGGCGTGCGCGGCTCGCGCATCCAGAACATCGTGAACGAGCTTGGCGGCGAGCGCATCGACATGATCCGCTGGGACCCGGTGGAAGAAGCGTACGTCGCCAACGCCCTGAGCCCGGCGGAAGTCGTCTCCGTCCACATCGACCGTGACACCAACACCGCCTTCCTGGCGGTGCCCGACAAGCAGCTGAGCCTGGCGATCGGCAAGGAGGGGCAGAACGCCCGCCTGGCCGCCCAGTTGACCGGCGCTTTGCAGCTGCGCGTCCAGCGGCTTCAGCAACACGTCCACCGCCTGCTCGCGGTGGTGCACCTTTGAATCAACGCCGTCGAAGCGCTCGGGGTATTTGTACCGGTCCAGATGGTGTTTGAATCCGCCATCGCAGATGGCCAGCAGCTCGAAGTTCGAGGCGCTTTGCGCACTCGCCCACCAGCCGCCGGTGTCGCCGGTTTCCACAAAGGCCCAGCGCATGATGTCCAGGCTCTGCTCCAGCACCTGCCCGTCTGGCAGCCGCAGCACGGGCACCGTGCCCTTGGGTGAGAGGGCGAGC
>PHBR01000093.1 GCA_002840675.1 Chloroflexi bacterium HGW-Chloroflexi-9 | reverse complement strand
TCGGTCGCCGCGCTCGGGCTCGTGGCGGCGTGGGGGCGCGCGACGCACCCCCGGCGGGCCGTGCGGCTGTCGGACGGGCGTGGGAGGATGGCGGTCGACGAGATCGCGGGCGCGCTGCGGGAGTCGCTCCTGGAACGCGCCGACATGCGGTCCGCGGAGGTGCGGGTGGAGAACCGGCACCGCCACGGCATCCGCGTCCACGCGTGGCTCCGGGTCACGCGCGACGCGCGCATCGACGAGGTGCTGGAGGCCGTGGACCGCGCGACCGAGGCGCTGGCGCGGCGGCTGGGCATGACCCTGGCGGAACTGCCGCTGGTGGACGTGCGGTACGACGAACTGGACCTGAGGGCAGGACGGCTGAGTGAGTGATGAGTCGACGGGCGAGGCGATGAGCGAGGCCCAGGGCGAGGCGCAGACTGAAGCTCAGACCACGGAAACCGTGGCCGCGGCCCCCGAGCCGCGCGTCGTCAGCCCGCCGCGCCCCTTCGACTCCGACGAACCGGAGCCGCTCGCCCTCGAGACCAGCGCCGACGAGGCGCCCGAGGAGGCCGAGCCGCCGATCGAGATCATCGAGACGGACGCCGCGCCCGAGCAGGCTGCGATGTTCGATGACCTGTCACAACTGCCCGCCCTGCTCGAGGCACTGCTGTTCGTCGCCGACCACCCGATCGACAGCGGCTACCTGGCACGCGCCGTGGACGTCTCCGTGGTCACATGCGAGAAGGCGCTCGACCTCCTGGCCGAGCAGTTGCGCGACGGCAGCCGGGGTATCCGCCTGCAGCGCGGGCCGGAGGGCGTGCAGCTGACCAGCGCGCCGGACGCCGCCGCCCACGTGGAGCGCTTCCTGGGGCTGGAGGCGAACAAGCGCCTGTCCACGGCCGCCCTTGAGACCCTCGCGATCATCGCGTACCGGCAGCCGATCACGCGGGGCCAGGTGGACGCCGTGCGCGGCGTCAGCAGCGACGGCGCGGTCGCGACGCTGCGCGCGCGCGGCCTGATCGAGGCGGCTGGCTTCGCCGCCGGCCCCGGCCGGCCGATGCTGTTTCGCACCACGCAGCGCTTCCTGGAACACTTCGGCCTGGAGCGCCCCGGCCAGTTGCCGGCGCTGCCGGACGACATCGACCTGCCCGCGGCCGAGATCGGCGCGCAACTCGGCCTGGACGAGGCGGAGATCATCGCCGCCCTCACGCCGCTCCCGACCGAGGAGGCCGACACCTCCGCGACCGAGGGCGAACTCACGCCCGAGGATGTTGTCGCCGCGGCGAGCATCGAGATCCCCGCGGACGTGCAGGCGCTGAGCGATGCCGCCGAGCACGCACTGCAGGCGCAGCGCGACCGCGAACAGGCCGAGGCCGACGCGGACGACGACGCTCCGGACGACGAGACCGCCGAGGCGTAGCGCGGAGATCTAGCGCGGGGGCGGTACGCGCGCGGTAGCCTGAGCGCGTGGTCACGATCTCCGTCCTGCTCACGATCGAACTCCCGGCCTCGCACTCCCTGAAGGAGAAGCGTGGCGTGATCCGGTCGCTCGTCGAGCGGCTGCGGACACGGCTGCGGGTCTCCGCGGCGGAGGTGGGGCTACAGGATCACGTGGGGCGCGCGCAGGTCGGGTTCGCGGCGGTCTCGGGCGACCTCGCCACGACCCGCTCACTCGTCGATGCCGCGCTTCGTTTCGTGGACGACGCGCTCCTCGGTGAGGGCGAGGTCATCGACACGGTGGTGGAGGAGACGGTGCTGGGGTAGCGCGCTCGCACCCCTCGCGGGCGAGCGGTCAGGCGACGGACAAAGCGAAGGGCGCCTCCCGGGGTGGAGGCGCCCTTCTATGTAGAACCGGGGGGACGGTGCAGAGGAGGGGGTTCTGCCCCGTCTCCGCAGTGACTAGATGCGGACCCCGAAGATCGGGTCGGCCCGGTTGAGCAGTTCGTCACGGTTGTCGCGGGTAACCTCGGCGTACGTCGGGTTCGAGCGGCGGCCGCGGACGATGATGGCGCTGTAGATCTGCTGGATGCGGTCCATGGTCTGTTCCTTCTTCTGGGCTTCCCTGGGTCGATTCGGGCTTTCCCCTGACCGACCCGGCTGTTGTTCTCTCGCCCTGTGACATGCATTTTGCTCGCTTGTGACGCCCGTAGCAAGTGAAAGTGCGCACAATCACGTAAAATCCACGTAAAAACCGTGTGACGCGCCTGAACGTGCCCGAAGGAGCATCCGCGAGAGGGCGTGAGTGCGAGGGCGAGCGCGGATCGGGGTGCGGCAGCCTCGGATGAGGCCGCGAGGGGCCGAGCCGGACAGAGTCTTCGATCTCGCGCGCATGACGAGCAAGGCCCGCAGGGGCGCTCACGCGCCCGCCCCACACCCACCAGCCGGGTATCCCGGCTACGCCGGGGGCTGCCCCCTCGCCCCGGGGCGAGGGGGATGAGATGCGATGGGGGTTGCACCCCCATCGAGGCTTTCGCCCCCGCTGTAGAAGAACGAGCGGCGTCCCCCGACGGAGTCTTCGACCTCGCGCTGGTGTCGACGCCCGCTGCAGCGGGCGCTTCGCGCCCGGCCCTCACCCCCTGCCCCCTCTCCCTTCGGGAGCGGGGGCACGCGCTACGCGCGCCGCCACCCGGTTGATGCAAGCGCCAGCGCCACGCCGTCAGTCGAGCGTCTCGGCTACGGCCGGGGGCTGCCCCCTCGCCCGGGGGCGCGGGGGCAGCACGCCGACGGAGTCTTCGATCTCGCGCCGGTGTCGACGCCCGCTGCAGCGGGTGCTTCGCGCCCGGGCCTCACCCCGATCGCGGCGTTCGCCCTCGCTCCAGAGACCCGAGGAGATCGCCCGACGCTGGCACCTGCCGGCGGGGTCAATGGTCGGGGAGGGACGCTGCCCCGAGGAGAGGGCGAGTCCTGATTCGATGAGTAGGCGCGGACGTGCTACCGGCGGCGGTTAGCCTCGGACGGGGACCGGGACGGGGGAGCAGAGCAGGTCGTAGGGGAGCGCGCCGTCGACGCGGGCGCGGACGAGGGCGCCCATGGGGTAGGTGCCTTTCAGGAAGGCCAGGCCGTCCACCTCGGGCGCGTCGCGGTAGGTGCGGCCGACGACGACCGGCTCGCCGGTCTGGGAGGTCGATGGCTCCCGGGACTCCACCAGGACATCGACCTCGCGGCCGACCATCGCGCGGTTAGAGGCGAGCGAGATGCGCTGGCCCAGCTCCATGAGCCGACCGTAGCGCTCCTGCTTCACTTCCTCGGGGATCTGGCCCGGCATGTCGCCGGCCGGGGTGCCCGGCTGCGGCGAGTAGGTGAACGCGCCGAGGTGGTCGAACGCCTCTTCCTCGGCGAAGCGGAGCAGTTGCTTGAACTCCGACTCCGTCTCGCCGGGGAAGCCAACGATGAAGGTGGTGCGCAGGACGACGTCCGGCACCGCGGTCCGCATCACCTCGAGGCTACGCCGCGCCTTCGCGAGCGTGGGGCGCTTCATCCGCCGGAGCACGGCGTCGGAGCCGTGCTGTAGCGGTATGTCCAGGTACGGGACGACGTTCGGCAGCGCGGCGATCGTCTCGGCGAGGCGGGGCGTGACCTTGCCGGGGTAGGCGTACATGAGGCGCAGCCACGAGACGTCCGGGACGGCGGCCGAGAGTTCCTCGAGCAGCGCGGCGAGGCCGTCGCGCTCGCCCTCGTCTTCGCCGTAGGCGGTGAGGTCCTGCGCGACGAGCACGAGTTCCTTCGCGCCGGCGGCGGCGAACATGCGCGCCTCGGCGATCAGTTGGCGGTTGGGGCCGGAGTGCATGCGTCCCTTGATCGTCGGGATGATGCAGAAGGTGCAGGGCCGGTCGCAGCCATCCGAGATCTTCAGGTAGGCGCTGGGCTGTCCGAGGATCGGCAGGGCCGCGGCAGGGATGTCGTAGGTCTCGCTGGCGGCGCCGACGGAGGCGGCGATGGCGTCCCACTGCTCGGCGCCGAAGGTGGCGTCGATGCCGGGGACGGCGCGCTTGACCTCGGCCTCCGCGATCTGGGTGAGGCATCCGACGACGACGAGTTGCTGGCCGGGGCGGCGGTTCGCGTCCAGGTCGCGGACCGTCTCGATCGATTCGTCCTTGGCGGCATCGATGAAGCCGCAGGTGTTGACGAGGATCAGGTCGGCCTCGTCCGGCTGCTCTACCGCGAGGTGGCGGCCGCCTCGCAGCGCCGCTTCCAGGCGCATGGAGTCGACGGTGTTCTTGGCGCAGCCGAGTGTGACGAGGTGGTACTTCACGAGGATCTCAGGATACGCGAGCGTGCCGTTATGGCTTCGGGGGCCTCGATGGCGGCGCGAGCGCCCTCGGTGATCGTGGGGCTGATGGCGCGGGTGCGACGAGTGAGGCTGTAGCGGCGCTCACGCGCCGCCCTCACCCCCTGCCCCCTCTCCCGATGGGAGAGGGGGACGGCGATCAGCCACTCCTGCTCCCGCACTCCGTTCGCGGACGAGCCCGTTGAGCCGCACCGTCAGTGCGACCACCCCTCGCGGGAGCATCGGACGGACGGGAGAGCACGAGGCGTTCCGGTCGGACGCCGAGGCGAGCGCGGCTGTAGCGGGCGCAGACGCGCCCGCCCCACACCCCCTGCCCCCTCGCCCCGGGGCGAGGGGGATGAGATGCGATGGGGGTTGCACCCCCATCGAGGCTTTGCCCCCGCCCAGCCCGTCACGGCTACGCCGGACGGGACAGCGGGAGAGGGGCGGCAGGCTCATCGAGGGGTGGTTAGTAGACGGGGGCGGTTCGACAGGCTCACCGCGAACGGAATAGGGAGGGGGCGAGCGGCGAACCGGGGCAGGGGCACGAGGGACGAGCCCGGATGCGAGTATCGCCATCGCGCCCTTCGACGGGCTCAGGACGAGCGGACTTGGGCAGAGCGCGCTACGCCGTTACCGGCGGCAGCCCCTGCCGGTCGCCCTTCGACAGGCTCAGGACGAGCGGGGGGATCAACCTTCGAAGCGGCGGAGGACGAGGACGGCGTTCTGACCGCCGAAGCCGAAGGAGTTCTTGACGCCGATGCGGACGCCGGCGTCGCGGGCCTCGTGCGGGACGTAGTCGAGGTCGCAGCCCTCGGACGGGTTGTCGAGGTTCAGGGTGGGCGGCACGATGCCGGTGCGGAGCGCCTGCACGAGCGCGATGGTCTCGACGCCGCCGGCCGCGCCGAGCAGGTGGCCGATCTGCGACTTCATCGCGGAGACCATCACCTTCGAGGCGTGTTCGCCGAGGGCGGCCTTGATCGCCTCGGTCTCCGAGCGGTCACCGACATCGGTCGAGGTGGCGTGCGCGGAGACGACGTCCACCTCGCTCGCATCCACGGCGGCGTCGCGCAGCGCCAGTCGCATCGCGCGCGCCGCGCCGGCGCCGTTCTCGGCGGGGGCGACGAGGTAGGCGGCGTCCGCGGTGCAGCCGTAGCCGACGATCTCGGCGAGCGGCTCGGCGCCGCGGGCACGGGCGTGCTCGAGGCTCTCGAGGACGAGCAGCCCGGAACCCTCGGCCGGGACGAACCCGTCACGGTCACGGTCGAACGGTCGGCTCGCGCGCTCCGGCGTGTCGTTGTAGCCGGTGCTCAGCGCGCGCATCGAGGCGAAACCGGCGAGGCCGAGTTCGCAGATGCCGGCCTCCGCGCCACCGGCGATCACCACGTCCGCGGCGCCGCGACGGATGACCTCCATCGCCTCGCCGATCGCCTGGGTGCCGGCGGCGCAGGCGGTGGTGACGGTGGTGTTGTAGCCGAGCAGCCCGAACTGGATGGCGACGTTGCCGCCAGCCATGTTCGAGAGGCGCTTCGAGACGTAGAACGGGTCGACCTTCATGCCGCCGCGGCTGTCGATCGTGCGCACGGCCTCGAGGTCGTTGGGGAGGCCGCCGCCGCCGTTGCCCATCACCACACCGACGCGCTCGCGATCGACGCGCTCGAGATCGAGCCCGGCGTGGTCGATCGCCATGCGCGCGGCCGCGATCGCGAGCTGCGAGAACCGCGCCATACGACGCCCGTCCTTGCGGTCCATGTAGAGCGTGTAGTCGAAGTCGGTGACCTCGCCCGCGACCTGGCAGGGGTAGTTGGTCGGGTCGGCCTGGGTCATCCGGCCCACACCGGAGCGGCCGGCGATGGCGTTCGCCCAGAACTCGTCGAGGCCGATGCCGAGCGGGGCGACCACGCCCATACCGGTCACGACCACCCTCGGGCGTCCATCCGCCATCAGACCCTCCCAGTCATTACGAAGCCTGATCGTATCAGGAGATGCGGGCGGCACCAGCAGCGATCCGCGCTACCGCAGCCCGAGCGCGTGGTCGCCGGCGACGCCCAGCAGGTGCTCACGGGCGGCGGCGACGGTGTAGAGCGACCCCACCACCAGCACCGCTCCGGCAGGCCCCGCGGACTCCATCGCACGGTCGAGGGCGGCCTCCACAGTGGGAGCGCGCTGGACGAGGGCGCCGCGGGCACGGACGGCGCGGGCGACCTCGGCGGGGTCGGCGGCGCGAGGCGAGGGGGGCGGCACGACGATCACCTCGTCGCCCTCGGAGATCAGCGGTTCCAGCATCCCGTCCACGTTCTTGCCGGAGAGCACGCCCACCACCCACACCCGGCGCGCCGGCACGGGGAGCGCGCGCAGCGCCTCCGCGAACCGGCGCGCAGCCAGCGGCGTGTGCAGGCCATCGAGCAGCACGAGCGGACGCTGGTGCACCACGTCCAACCGCCCCGGCAAACGCAGGCGGCGGACGGCGTCGCGCACCGCCTGCTCCGGCAGTTCCTCGCCCGTGCTGGCCCAGGCGAGTTCCGCGGCGCGGACGGCGGTGGCGAGGTTCTCCGACTGGTACGGGCCGATCAGCGCGGTCTCCAGGTTCCGGTAGGTCCGCAGCGGCGTGCGTAGATCGAGCTTCTGCCCGTCCAGGTTCATCGAGGTCACGCGCATCGCGCACTCGCTCGTGACTTCATGGAAGGTCGCGCCCTGCTCCGCGGCGCGCGCGCGCACCACGTCCAGCGCGCTGGCGCGCATCGGCTCCGCGACCACCTCGCAGGGGCCGGTGATGATCCCGGCCTTCTCGGCGGCGATCTGCGGGAGCGTGTCGCCGAGGATCTCCGTGTGTTCGAGGTCGATGGGCGTGATCACGGCGACCTCCTTCGAGGCCATCGCGTTCGTCGTGTCCAGGCGGCCGCCCAGGCCCACCTCCACGACCTGCCAGTCGCACCCCGCCTCCGCGCCCGCCAGCCAGCCCATCGCGGTCAGCAGTTCGAAGTAGGACCAGGTCGCGCAGGCGGGGTCGTCCAGCACCGAGCGCGCGACGCGCGCGAACGCCGCCGGGTCGATCGGCGCGCCATCGATGGCGATCCGCTCGCGCGCGGCGTGGAGGTCGGGCGAGGTCAGGAGCAGCGTGTGCGCACCAGCCGCGTGCAGGATCGCCGCCGTGATCGTCGCGACCGAGCCCTTCCCCTTCGACCCCGCAACGTGCACCGTGCGCCGCCGGTCGGGGCGGCCTCGCGCCTCCAGCCATGCGACGACGTGGTCGATGTCCCACTTCTTCGCGAGCGAGACGTCCCCGGAGCGCTCGAACCCGCCGTGCGCGAGCAGCGCGCGCACCGCCTCGATGTAGACGCGGAGGTCGGCGGGGTCGGCAGCGACGGTCATGGGGTGACTTCCGAGAACGGCCGGGTGCGAAGCATGGGCGGGAGTGTAATCTGGGCACCCGTTGCGCGGTCGCCGCGCCCCACCCATCCCGCGCAGCCCTCGGAGGTCTCGTGGCCGTGACCGTCCCCGTCCCCTGGCGAGCCGCCCCCGAGGTGCCGGGGCACCCGCTGGCCACGATCGACATGACGGAGGTCGGCAACGGCGTGCGGATGCTGGTCGAGCTGGGGCCGCTCACGCGCAGCGGCGCCACCGCGTTCCGGGTGTTCCTGCACGCGGAGGGCCTGGGGCGGACGAAGGAGCCGGTGCTCTACGGCCTGCACCACACCGGCCGGCTGCCCACCCACCACTGGGTGGAGGTCACCTCCTTCCAGGCGCGCATCCCGATCGGCGCGGACGAGGCCGAGATCCCCGAGGGGATCGACGCGCTGATCGTCGCCTCACTCGCCTCGGTCGTCCCGCCCGGCGGGCACCTGGCGATGGAGTACGACTCCCCTCACCGCCACCAGACCGCGCTCGCGCTTGCCGCGCACGTCCCGCCGGAGGCGACCCCGCTGGGCGCGATGATGTTCTCCGCCGGCTGCGGGATCGTCTTCCGCGACCTCCACAGCGCCGATGGCGGACGCGAGGGGCCCCGACGCCTGGAGGGGATGCGCGCGCATGACGAGGCGCACGCGATCCAGCGTGCCGCCGAGCGGCTGGTCGCGCTGGAGGCGTTCATGGGCCGGTCGAAGGACCTCGACTGGGGCGTGCAGGCGACGTGCCGCCCGCTGGCGGAGAAGGTGATGGGCGTGCTGCGGGAGCGGCTGGGCCTGGGCGACGGGCCGGTGCCGCTGGACCTGGACGCGATCCGCCGCTGACGCGCGCCGCGCGCTGTTTGCTCGCGCACCACCCCGTGGCTACGTTCCCTTCAACGAGGGGTTCCTCTCGACCACGCAAGCCGCCGAAGGATGGACCGATGCCCCAGACCCTGTCCGTGATCAAGGCCGGCGTCGGTGGCTTCGTCGGGGGCGGCGCCGTCCACCCCGAGGTGCTTGAGGCGGTGCGCGCGCGCCTCGCGCCGGCGGTGAGCAACGGAGTGCTGCTGGACGCGCACGCCTACGCCTGCGGTGACACGCTCTTTCTGGTCCTGTCGCACCAGCACGGCGAGGGCGCAGAGCCGGTGCACCGCGCCGCGTGGGACGCACTCACGGCCGCGGCGAAGGTCGCGGAGCGCCTGCACCAGCACGGCCCGGCGCGCGACCTGCTGCCGGACGCCTTCTTGGGCAACCTGCGCGGCGCGGGCCCGGCCGTCGTCGAACTTGAGTTCGTCGAGCGGCCCTCGGAGCCGGTCGTGGTGCTGCTGGGCGATGGCGCGGCGAACGGCGCGTTCAACCTGCCGCTCGCGCGCACCTTCGCCGACCCGTTCACCACACCCGGCCTGGTGCTCGCGGAGTCGCTGCACGAAGGCTTCTCGTTCGAGATCCACGACACGGCGCTGGCGAAGAAGATCATGTTCAACACGCCGGAGGAGGCCTACGACCTCCTGGCGTTCATCGGCCTGACCGAGCGCTACGTCGTGAAGCGCGTGATCGCGCGGGCGACGGGCGAGGTGGTGGTGGCGACCTCCAGCGACCCGGTCGCCCTCGGCAGCGGGCCGTCCGCCGGACGGAACGACCCGACGGCGATCGTTCGCTGCCACGGCGCGTTCCCGACGGTCGCCGAGCTGACCGGGCCGTATGCGACGCCGCAACTGGTCGATGGCGCGCTGCGCGGCTCGCACGTGGGCGCATGGCTGCCGGTCAGCCTCGCCGAGGCCGCCGCCGTGGCGGACGAGCCGCGCGTCG
>PHBR01000092.1 GCA_002840675.1 Chloroflexi bacterium HGW-Chloroflexi-9 | reverse complement strand
GGCCACCGCTGACCGATGCGCCGGCCCAGAGGCGGCGCATCGCATCGAGCGCCTCGTCCATGCGCGACGGACGGTGCTTCGCCTCCACGCCCATGCCGGTGTACTGCTCGTCGTCGCGGCCAACGGTGGCCTGCAGGATGAAACGGCCCCGGTGGATGGCGGCGAGCGTGCCGATCTGCTCCGCGGCGAGCACCGGGTGCCACAGCGGGAGCAGCATGAGGATGCCGGCGGGCCGGTCGCCCCACTCCGCCAGCAGCCGGCCCATGATCGGCACGTTCTGGTAGTAGTTGCGCGGCCCGGTGTTGTGGTGGTCGCCGACGAAGAGCGAGTCCAGCCCCGCATCGCGCGAGGCGGCGGCGCGGTCGATCATCCGCCGGGCGCCCTCGCGCACGTCGCTGACGTCGTGCGAGGAAGAGAGCGAGACCCCGACGCGCATGGCGACCGCCTTTCCGCGCCGTGATTCTAGCGGGCGGGCAAGCGGGTAGACTCGGGGCGTGGACACACCGGGGGAGGAGCCGCGCCATGTGCCGATCGATCAAGCAACTGCGCCCGCCGAAGGGCAGCGACCTGCCCCCGGCAACCGACGACGAGATCACGGCCGCCGCGCTCCAGTTCGTCCGCAAGGTCGGCGGCTATCGGAAGCCGTCCTCTGCAAACCAGACCGCGTTCGACGCGGCGGTTGAGGAGATCGCGGAAGCCACGCACCGCTACCTGCACGCGCTCGGCGTGCCCGCCCACGCGCACTAGCCACCGGTCGCTACGCGTCCAGCCCTCCCAGCCAGGTGTCCGTGGTGACTGCCTGGTAGAGTCCGATCGTCGCCACGAACAGCGGCTTGAACTCCACCGACCGCCCGGCGAGGTGCTCTCGCAGTGCCACGAGGTGACCGTGCCAACCGCCGAGGTTGTCCTTCCATTCCTTCGGTTCGCCGTTGCTGTGCACCAGTACCAGCCGCGTGCCCGCCCCGGACCGTTCGAGTTCGAAGGTCACGAGGGACATCGACCGGTCCGGGTCCGTGCTGCGCGGGTAGTGGTCGTCCCATTCGAAGGCCAACAGGGAGGGTGGCTCCCATGTCACGATCCGACTGTCTTGCGGCGAGCTGTCAGCGAAGTGGATGGCGATCCGCTCACCCGGGACGACGTCGACGGGACACCCGAACCACACGGCGAGTTCCGCGGGGTCCGTCAGCGCGCGCCACACCTCCTCCGGCGTCGCGTCTAGTTGACGCTCGAAGCGGAGCGTCGTGTGTGCGCCCCCGTGCGTGCGCTCCACCGTGCCCAGGTGTTGCGGATCCAGGTCAATTCGGTCTGCCATCATCCGTCCCCCGTCCGTGGCCGTCGCACGACGTGCTCCGCGAGGGCGTCCAGCCGATCCGCCCAGAAGGCGCGGTAGTCTTCAAGCCATCGATCGACCTCGGAGAGGGGCTCGGCCCGCAGCCGGTAGATGCGCCGCTGCCCCTCGCCACGCCACGCGACGAGTCCGCACTCGCGCAGGACGCGCAGGTGGCGGGAGATCGCAGGGCGAGAGACTGAGAACGCCTCCGCCACCTCGCCGGCGGTACGCTCGCGCTGCCGGAGCATCGCGAGGATCTCGCGGCGGGTCGGGTCGGCGACGGCCTCGAAGACTTCCATGGCCAGATCTGTAACATACAGATTACGTAACTAGCAAGTTACTAATACCAAGGCGTGCGGGCCCACGCGCAATAGACGCGGGTCGCTACGCCTCCAGCCCGATCTCGCGCAGGAACGCGTCCTGCCTCGGCTCGCGACCGAGGAACTCCCGCACGAGGTCGGCGCCGTCGCGCGTGCCGCCTGCTTCGAGGATGAGGCGGCGGTAGTCCGCGCCCGCCTGCGGATCGCCGGCCTCGAAGCGCGTGAACATGTCGTCACCGAACACCTGCGACCACAGGTAGCCGTAGTAGCCCGCGTCGTAGCCAAACAGGTGGCCGAAGCCGGCCTGGAAGTGCGTGCCCTCCGAGAACGGGAAGCCGGTGATCGGGTGGTTCGCCTCGGCGAGCGCGTCCGTGTCCTTGTCGCGGCCCGGCGCGTGGTACGCGAGGTCGAGCGTCGCGAAGTAGATCTGGCGCAGGTAGTGCAGCCCGCTCGCGACGTTCTTCGCGTCCACCATCCGCCGCAACAGGTCCTCGGGCAGTGGCTCGCCGGTGCGGACGTGGCGCGTGAACCCGCGGAGGACCACCGGGTCCCACACCCAGTGCTCCAGCATCTGTGACGGCGCCTCCACGAAGTCACGCTCCACGTTCGTGCCGTTGAAGCGCTGGTACGGCGCGCGCGTCATCACCTGGTGCAGCACGTGGCCGAACTCGTGGAAGAGCGTCTCCACCTCCGAGTGGCGCAACAGGCTCGGCGCATCCGCCGAGGGCTTCGTGAAGTTGGAGACGATGCTGCAGACGGAGCCCTGGTAGACGCCGTCCCGACCCAGGCGGCCGGGACGCAGCGTGAACTCCGCCGCGTGGCCGTACTTCCCGGGGCGGGGGTGCAGGTCCGTGTAGAAGTAGCCGATATGGTGGCCGTCCGTCGCGTCCTCCACCCGGTACAGCCGCACGTCCGGGTGCCACGCGCGCGCGTCCGCCTCCTCCGTGAAGCGCACGCCGACCGCGCGCTGGTAGACGTCGAACAGCCCGTCGAGGGCGGCCTGGAGCGGGAAGTACTCCGCGACGGCGAACTGGTCGACCTCGTACCGCTCGCGACGGACGCGCTGCTGGTAGTACCGCCAGTCCCAGATCTCCAGCCGCGCGGCCGGGTCGCCCAGGTGCACCCGCTTCGACTCGGTCAGTTCGGCAATGTCGCGTTCCGCCTTCACGCGCACCCGCGCGTGGAGGTCGGACAGGAAGCCGGCCGCCGTCTCCGGCGTCTTCGCCATCTTCGTCTCGGTGACGTAGGCGGCCCACGATGCGTAGCCGAGGATCGTCGCGATCTCGTCGCGCACCGCGATCGCCTCGGCCAGCAGCAGCAGGTTCGTATCTGCGGCCTTCAGGTGGTTCTTCATGAACAGGTCGCGACGCAGGCCCTCGTCGTGAGCGGACTCCAGGAACGGGTACATCTCCGGGTAGTCCAGCGAGACCCGGTAGCGCGGCCCGGCCACCGTCTCCACGACCTGCAGCCGCTCGATGTACGAGTCCGGGAGCCCCGCCAGTTGCGCGCGCTCCAGCAGCAGCGCGTCCTCGTAGTCGTCGATGTTGCGGCGGAACTCCACGCCCAGGACGACCAGGCGTTCCTTCAGCGCCTGCACCCGCTCCCGCTGCGGCAGCGGGAGGTCGAAGCCGTTGCGGCGGTAGTCCCGCAGCGTGTGCTCCAGGAGGCGAGCCTCCACGCCCGTGAGCCCGCGCGCCTCCTCGGTCGCCGCGTACGCCTGCACGGCGCGGTAGAGATCTTCGCGAAAGCCGAGCGCGGTGGCGTAGGTGTCGAGTTCCTGCTCGGCGGCCTGGGCGGCCTCGCGGATCGCGGCGTCCACGTGGACGTAGGAGAGGAAGCCCCACTCCCCGCTCGCGTCGCCGATCACGGCGCCGGCCTCGTCGATCGCGTGCAGCGTGTTCGCGAACGTGCGGGCCCCGTCAGGCACCGCCACGGCCGAGGCGAGCAGCGCGTCGGAGCGGGCGATCCCCGCGGCTACCCCCGCGCGGATCGCCTCGGTGGTGGGCGCGGTGTAATCGAAGGTACCTCGCGCCGTGGGGTCGTCCGCCATCACTCGCCCTCTCGCACCGCAGCACGCACATGCACGGCACCGAACGTCGCGCGGGCGTCGATCACCACGCTCGGCGCATCCGGGCGTAGGTCGGCGTCCGCGGTGACGCCGCTGGTCAGGCTGCCCGCGAACGAGCTGCCCCGCATGACGACGCGCCATTCCGGCCGAACCACGACCTCGATCGCGCCGAACGTGGCGTGCAGGTCCAGTCGCGCGCCGCCCTCGGCCAGCGTCGCGTCGCGCAGGTCCAGGTGGACGCCGGCGAAGGTGGCGCGGACGGTGGCGCGGCGCAGCGCCGGGGCAGCCGTGCCGAAGTCGGACGCCTCGAAGCGCGCGACCAGCGTGAACTCGTCGGCGAACGGGTCCGGGCGATCCGGTGCGCCTGTCCGGAGCATCCGTGTGACCAGGTACGTGACGGCCTGGAACGCAGCCACCCACCCGAGGATCTTGAAGGCTCGGCGCATCGGCGGTCTCACATCCGTGCGGGACGTTGTCCCGGCTCGATCGTAGCGATCGAGCGGTGGATGGACGCCTGGAGCGGCCCACCGGACCACCGCTGGGATGGGAGGGCTAGCGGGCGGACGCCTCCGCGCCCGCGTCTTGGTAGGCCTCCGCCGGGATCCACTGTTCAGCCCAGTCGGCGAGGGATTCCACAACCGGCCAGAGCGCGCGCCCCTTCTCGGTCAGGTGGTACTCGATGCGGACGGGGGTTTCAGGGAAGACCGTGCGCTCCAGCAGCCCTTCGGCCTCGAGCTCCTTCAGGCGCTCGGAGAGCAGGCGATCGCTCAACCCGGGCACGGTCGCGGCGATGTCCGAGAAGCGGTGAGAGCCCGCGAGCATGGCGCGCAGGATGCCGCCCGTCCAGCGCCGCCCGATCAACTCGACCGCGTGCTGGAACCGGGGACAGAACGCCGCAATCGCTTCGTGTTCGTTGGCGGCCATGACAGACCTTCCTGCCTCCCCGGCGGCTGAGTGCTCGGCGCCGTGGATTGTCCCCCATCCTACAACAAACACCTTACTCCATGTAAGAGACTTGACATTCGTGACTCACTCCCTCATAGTTACTTACTATTGGTATGCAACACACCTGCCATACCGAGCCGCATCGCCCCCACTGGACTCGAAGGAGCATCGAACATGGCCTGCTGGAACCTGGACACGAACCACCTGGATGTCGGATTTGCCGTGAAGCACCCCATGGTCGCAAGCGTGAAGGGCCGCTTCCACAGCGTCGAAGCCGACATCGAGATCGACGAAGAGCGCCCCGAGGCGTCCTCGGTCGTCGCCCGGATCGAGACGGCGACGCTGGACACCCGCGCCGCCGACCGTGACGCCCACCTGCGCTCCGCGGATTTCTTCAACTCGGAGCAGTTCCCGCTGATGACGTTCCGCAGCACGGAGGTGCGTCGTAAGGGCGCCTCCGACTTCGCCATCACGGGCGACCTCACGATCCGCGACGTGACGAAGCCGATCACCCTGACCGGCTCCATCGCCGGCCCGATCGCCGACCCGTTCGGTGGCCGTCGCGCGGGCATTGAGGTCACCGGTGAGATCGACCGCGAGGCCTGGGGCCTGACCTGGAACATGGGTCTCGAGGCGGGCGGTGTGCTCGTCGGCAAGACGGTAAAGATCGCGATCGAGGGCGAGATCGTCCAGGCGGCCGCGCAGGACGAAGCGGCAGCCTAGCCCCTCGTCCGCCCTCCCCCGACGCCAGCGCGCATGCGGTGATGCCGTAGGATCACCGCATGCGCGCCCTCATCTGCCACGCCCCCGGCGAGATCGATGACCTCCGGTTCGCGGAGGTCACGCCGCCCGCCCTCACCGAGGGCGGCGTGCGCATCGCGGTCCACGCCGCCGGCGTGAACTTCGCCGACCTGCTGATCACGCGCGGCGAGTACCAGGAGCGCCCCGCTCACCCGTTCTCACCCGGCATGGAGGCCGCCGGCGTCGTGCTCGAGGTCGCGCCCGGCGTCAGTCACGTCGCGCCCGGCGACCGGGTGCTCGCGTTCCTCGACTACGGCGGCTTCGCCGAGGAGATCGTCGCGCCGGCGCGGGATGTCGCGCGCATCCCCGACTCGATGGACTGGGTGACCGCCGCCGGGTTCCCGGTGGCGTACGCCACCTCCCACCTGGCCCTCCGCCATCGCGCCCGCCTCGAGGCCGGCGAGGTGCTGCTCGTGCACGGCGCGTCCGGCGGCGTCGGCCTGACCGCCGTCGAGGTCGGCAAGGCGATCGGTGCGACGGTGATCGCGACCGCCTCGTCGGACGAGAAACTGGCGGTCGCGCGGGACCACGGCGCGGACCACCTGGTGAACTCCGGCGACGACGTGCGCGAGCGCGTGCTCGAACTGACCGGCGGCGCGGACGTGGTCTACGACCCGGTGGGCGGCGACCTCTTCACCGCCTCGCTGCGCTGCATCCGGCCCGGCGGACGCATCCTGGTAATCGGCTTCGCGAGCGGTACCGTGCCGCAGATCCCGGCGAACCACCTGCTGGTGAAGGACGCCTCCGCGCTCGGCTTCAGCCTCGGCCAGGTGCGGAAGCACCGCCCGGACGCCGTGCAGGCCGCACTCGTGGAGTTGCTCGCGTGGGCGGCGGAGGGCCGCCTGCGCCCCCACGTCTCCGCCGTCCATCCTTTCGACGAAGCCATCGAAGCGATGCGGGCGCTGCGCGACCGCCGTTCCACCGGCAAGGTCGTGGTGCGCGTGCGGCCGGAGGGCGCATGAGCCGCGTCGCGGTCATCGGCGCGGGCGCCGTGGGCACCTACTACGGCGCACGCCTCGCGCAGGCGGGTCACGAGGTCCACTTCCTGCTCCGCCGCGACTACGACGCCGTCGCCGCGCACGGGCTCGAGGTGCGGTCGAAGGACGGCGACTTCCGGGTGGACGCGCCCCACATCCACCGCAGCAGCGCCGAGATCGGCCCGGTCGACTGGGTGATCTGCGCGCTGAAGGCGACGGCGATCGAGGCGGCGCGTGACCTCATCGCGCCGTGCCTGGGCCCGAAGACGCGCGTACTGGCGCTGATGAACGGGCTCGGCATCGAGGAGCAGATGGCGGGCTGGTTCGGACGTGCGCGCATGTTCGGCGGACTCGCGTTCACCTGCATCAACCGCGGCGAGCCGGGCGTCATCCACCACATCGACTACGGCGCGCTGGCGATCGGCCACCTCGATGACGACCCGGCAGAGGTCGCGGCCGCCTGCGCGCTGTGGGACGGCTCGAAGGTGACGGTGTCGCCCGCACCCACGCTGCGGGAGGCGCGGTGGCGGAAGCTGTGCTGGAACATCCCGTTCAACGGCCTGGCCGTCACCGCGGGAGGCGTCACGACCGACGTTATCATGCACAACCCCGACCTGCGCGCCGCCGCGGAACGCTCGATGCGCGAGGTGGTCGCCGCCGGGAACGCCGACCTGGAGGCCCACCACGCGCCAATCCGGCTGCCCGTCGACATCGTCGAGCAGATGATGGCGACGACGGACGCGATGGCCGTCTACCGCCCGAGCACGATGATCGACTTCGTGGACGGGCAGCCGCTGGAGGTGGAGGCGATCTTCGGCGAGCCGTTGCGCCGCGCCCGGGCGCTGGGCGTCCCGGTGCCCTCGCTGGAGTTGCTGACGGCGCTCATGCGCACCCTGGACCCGGCCCGGCGCCGGTAGTCAGAGGCCTCCACGCCGCTCGACGGTCAGAGACACAGCCGGCGGACGATCTCGAAGGTCAGCTCGCAGCCCATGTTCAGGTTGTCCACGGTCAGGAACTCGTCGTTCCCGTGGAACCCGGAGCGCTCCTCCAGGCTCAGGATGCACGGCGCGAACCCGTACGCGGGGATCCCGCGCGCACGCAGGAAGCGATTGTCCGTGCCGCCGATGGTCATCGAGGGCGCGACCACCGCCCCCTCCACGGCCTCGGTCACCACCGCCTCGATCACCCGGTACAACTCTGTGTCCCACGGCGCGGAGACCGGGTCCACCTCGTCGATCTGCTCGTGGAAGGACACCTGCACGGTCGGGTCGTCCAGGCGTGCGATCACCTGCTGACGCCAGCCCTCGCGCGACTGCCCCGGCAGCAGGCGGCAGTCCACCACCGCCGTGCTCTCCGCGGGGATCACGTTCGCCTTGATGCCGCTGGCTAGCATCGTGACGTTGAGCGTGTTCGAGAACATCGCGCGCAGCGGCGCCGACTCCGCGATCATCGCCTCGATCTCCGCGCGGTGGGTGCGTGGCGGCATGAGGCCAACCTGCGCCAGCTGGTCCACCCACGCCTCCGTGGCCGGGGTGAAGGTGACGGGCCGCTCCCACTCCGCCAGACGCTGGATCGCCCTTGCGAGGCGTACCGCGGAGTTATGTTCGAGGGGGTGCGGGATGCTGCCGTGCCCCGGCACGCCCACGGCGGTCAGGCGGAGCCAGCACACCTGCTTCTCGCTGGTGGCCACGAAGAACACCGGGCGGTCGGTGCCCTGGAACTCACTGGTCCCCGAGCCCCCCTCGTTCATCTCGAACTCGACTTCGTCCAGGAGTTCCGGGTGGTGCTCGCAGAGCCATCCCATGCCGTACCGACCCAGCGCCTCCTCATCCGGGACGGCGCAGAAGACCAGGTCGCGCTTCAACCGCAGGCCGAGGCGACGGGCGAGCAGCAGCGCCATGAGTTGCATGACCGCGACGCCCTTCATGTCCACGGCGCCGCGCCCGTAGATCCGGCCACCGACCTCCTGCCCGTCGAACGCCGGCACCGTCCAGTAGGCGGCCTCCACCGGCACCACATCCGTGTGGTTCGCCAGCATGAAGGCGCCCTTCGACCCGTCGCCGGGGATGCGCGCGTAGACGATCTCCCGTCCCGGGGCCGTCTCGAAGTAGCGCGTCTCGATCCCCTCGGCCTCCAGCAACGCACCGAGGTACCGGGCGGCGGGCGCCTCCTGCCCGGGCGGGTTGGAGGTATCGATCCGGAGGTACGACTGCAGGACCGCGAGCGCCTCGCGGTGCGCGGCCTTCCAGTCGACGACGCCGTGCCCCGGCGCATCGTATCGGCCCATAACCGTGTCCCCTCCACGGCCCGAGGGCCGCCCCTGGGAGGTAGTATCGGTGCAGCGACAAGTCTCCCTGACGCCAACGTCAGGGTGGAAAGCGGGCGGGATGGCCACGGCTTCACGCCCCACCGACCACACGGGACGTCCGACCGGCGTGCTGGCACTGCTGGGCGAGCCGGTCTATCGCTCGTACTGGCTCGCGAACTTCTTCTACTTCCTCGTCTTCGGCGCGCAGCGGTTCGCCTTCGTGCTGTTCGTGCTGGAATTGACGGACCGCGCGGGCCTCGGCGGCCTCGTGGGCTTTGCGCTGGGCATCCCCGCGTTCTTCATCACCGTGCCAGCCGGCGTGTGGGCGGACCGCCTGGATCGCCGGCGCATGGTGATGGCGTCCTGCCTCGCCGGCGCGGCGATGATGGCCGTCGTCGCGGCGCTCACGCTGACCGGGCTGATCAACGCCCCCGTGGCACTGGTGGCGGCGCTCGCGATCGGCTTCGTCACGGCCAGCGTGCAGCCGCCCCTCACGGCGATCGTGCAGATGATCGTCCCGCCCGAACACCTCGTCAGCGGCATCGTCCTGCGCACCATGGGCCAGAACCTCGCCCAGTTCGTCGGCGCAGTCGCGGGAGGCGTGACGATCGCCACGCTGGACTTCGGCGGCGCGTTCGCCGTGCAGTCCACGCTCTACCTCGTCGCCTTCGTCTGCCTGCTCGGCGTGCGTCTGC
>PHBR01000091.1 GCA_002840675.1 Chloroflexi bacterium HGW-Chloroflexi-9 | reverse complement strand
TGGGCGCTCGACCGGGTGCGCGCAGCCGTCGCCGGCGTCCCGGACGCCGAGGCCGCCACGACCGCGCTCTCCACCGCCCTCGCGATCCACGAGGCGCAGTACGAGGCGGACCGCGCCGCCGCACTCGCCGGGGCGGCGCTGCTGCCGCCCGGGAGCGTGGTGCTCACGCACTGCAACACCGGCCCGCTCGCCACCGCCGGCCTCGGCTCAGCCCTCGGCGTAGTGATCGAGGCGTACCGACAGGGCCTCGTCCGTCACGTGATCGCGGATGAGACGCGGCCACGGCTGCAGGGCACGCGGCTGACCGCGTGGGAACTTCAGCAACACGGCGTCCCCTTCGACGTGATCGCGGACGGTGCGGCGGCCTCGCTCATCCTCGGTGGGCGGGTGACCGTCGCGATCGTTGGTGCGGACCGGATCGCCGCGAACGGGGACACCGCGAACAAGGTGGGGACGCTGGGCGTGGCGCTGGCCGCGCACGCCGCCGGCATCCCGTTCTACGTGGCCGCGCCACTCTCCACCTTCGACCCCGTGACACCCTCCGGCGACGCGATCCCGATCGAGGAGCGCGACCCGGCGGAGGTGCTGGAGGCTGGCGGCCGGCGCATCGCCGCCCCCGGCGCCTCCGCGCTGAACCCGGCGTTCGATGTCACCCCGGCCCGCCTCGTGACTGCGTTTGTGACGGAGGCCGGCGTCCTGCGCCCGCCGTTTGGCCCGGCGATCGCGCGGGCCCTGCGCGGCGAGCGCGCCCCGTGAGCCTGAAGCGTGCCGTGGGGGCGGAGGTAGTCCGCACCGGCTTCGGCATCTTCGCCCGGCACGAGGTGCACGCCGGCCGGCTCACGGTCCGCCTGGACCGCCGCGCGCACGAGCGCCACCTGGCGACGATCACCGGCGGCGGCGCCGTCCCGCTGGCCACCGAGGCCGGCCGCACGCTCTGGTGGACGGCGGACGGCTGCTACTGGGATGACGACGGCCTGGACGCGGACGCCGTTGCGCTGCTGGTCTGGGACCGGCAGCGACGGCAGGATGCCCGCCTGGACCGCCTCCGCAAGATCCGCGCCGCGGAAGAGGCCGTGGAGGGCAGCCGCCGCGCACGCATCCCAGACGAGGTACGCGCTTTCGTCTGGCACCGTGACGAGGGGCGCTGCGTCCGCTGCGGCGCGGAGGAGTCGCTGCAGTTCGACCACGTCATCCCCGTCGCGAAGGGCGGCGGGGTGGCCGCGGAGAACATCCAGGTCCTCTGCGCGGACTGCAACCGTCTCAAGAGCGACTCCATCGCCTGAGGGGGCCTGAGATGCCGTCCCGGCGTCGCGCCCGCCCCTCCCACGGACTAATCTCGATGCTCACGGTGGCTGCCCAGACCGGCGGATGTCGGGCGCACCCACCGGGCACACGGAGGCGTGGTGGCCGGGGATCAGGCAACGGCCGAGATCGGCGTCATCGGCGGGTCCGGGTTCTACGAGATGCCCGGCCTCACCGAGGTCGAACGGGTTCAGGTGTCCACACCCTACGGCGCACCCAGCGACGCCATCACGCTCGGGCTCCTGCACGGACGACGGGTCGCCTTCCTCCCGCGCCACGGCGAGGGCCACCGCATCCCCCCTGCTGAACTGAACGCACGCGCGAACATCTACGCGCTGAAGTCGCTCGGCGTGCGCCGCGTCGTCTCCGTCTCGGCCGTCGGTTCGCTCCGACACACGATCGAGCCGCTGCACGCGGTGGTGCCCGATCAGTTGATCGACCGCACCCACGGCCGGCCCTCCACCTTCTTCGGCGACGGCGCCGTAGCACACGTAGGACTCGCCGACCCCTTCTGCGTCTCACTTGCGGCGCTGGTGGCGGAGCAGAGCGAAGCGGCCGGCGTGACTACCCACCGAGGCGGCACGCTGGTGGTGATCGATGGACCGGCCTTCTCCACGCGCGCGGAGTCGCGCCTCTACCAGTTGTGGGGTGGCGACATCGTCGGCATGACCGCGCTGCCGGAGGCGAAACTCGCCCGGGAAGCGGAGCTCTGCTACGGCGCGCTCTGCTTCGCCACGGACTACGACGTCTGGCACGAGTCGGAGGGCGACGTCACCGCTGACCTCGTCCTGCAGAACCTGCACCGCAACGCGGACCGCGCCCGCGCGGCCGTCGCCGGGATCGTGAGGCAGATCGATAACCTCGGGCCGTGCGCCTGCGGAGATGCGCTCGCGACCGCGCTCGTCACCGCGCCAGCACTCGTGCCCGCAGAGACGCGCCGCCGCCTGGGGCTGATCGTGGAGCGGTACTGGGGGGTGGCGCCATGACGGACGCGATCCGCCGCGAGTCCGCCCGCGAGGAGACGCTCTACCGCGTCCGCGAGGTGCGCGAGCGCCGCGCGCTGGAGGCGCGCCTCTCGGACGACCGCGCATTCTCCGCGTACGCCCTCGGCCACCTGGAGCCGGAACTGCTGACGTGGGCGCGGTACTGGACCGCGGACGGTCCGGGGGGCCAGGCCACGGTGATGCACGCGCGCGCACTCGGCTCGGTCGTGGTCACGGTCGGCGACCCGGAGGGCGTGAGCGCGATCCTCGCGACGCACCCCGGGCTGCGCTCGGCCTACCTCTCCACGGCCACGCCGGAGCAGTTGCCCGCGATCTCCCGGACGCACTTCGTGACGGACACGCTGCAGATGGTGCGCATGTCCGTCACCTCCTTCGAGTTCCAGGACGCGGGCGGAGAGGTGCGACGGCTGCGCGGTGCGGATGCGCCCCGGATCAACACCCTCTACGCCACGGACGGCAACCCCAGCCGCTACACCGCGGAGACCATCGAGCGGGCCGTCTATTACGGCGCGTTCGAGGGCGAGCGGCTGGTGGCCGTGGCCGGCACGCACATCGTCTCCCCGCACCAGTCACTGGCGGTCGTCGGCAACGTCTTCACGCACCCGAGTCACCGCGGCCGGGGCTTCGCCACCCGGGTCACGGGCGCGGTCACCCGCGCACTGCTGGACGGCGGTTGCGGCCAGGCGGTGCTGACGGTTGACCCGAAGAACACGCCGGCGGTCGCCGCCTACTCCCGCCTCGGATATCGTCAAGGGGCACCCGTCGTCGAGGCGCGGCTGCAACGACGAGACACCTTCGGCATCACACCCGCGTGGCGGCGATACCTCGCGCGACGACGGGGACGCAGTCTGGGCGGCGGCATCGAGCTCGTCGCCCCGCCGCGCGACTAGGAGCACAGATGACCACGCAGTACCTCGGCGACATCGCCAACCCCGCGCTGGCGCGCGAGGGCGTCCAGCGCATCGAGTGGGCGGCGCGCGAGATGCCGGTGATGCGGCAGATCCGGGAGCGGTTCCTCCGCGAGAAGCCGCTCAAGGGCATCCGCATCACCGCTTGCCTGCACGTCACCAGCGAGACGGCGAACCTGATGCTCACGCTCCGTGACGGCGGCGCGGACATCCGCCTCACCGCCTCCAACCCGCTCTCCACGCAGGACGAGGTCGCCGCCGCGCTCGCCGTCGAGTACGGCATCCCCACCTACGCCATCAAGGGCGAGTCCTCGGAGACCTACTTCCGCCACATCGACGAGGCGATCGCGCACGGCCCGCAGATGACCATGGACGACGGGGCGGACGTGGTCGCGCTGCTTCACACCAAGCGCCGCGACCTCCTGGAGGGCGTCGTCGGCGGCACCGAGGAGACCACGACCGGCGTGGTGCGCCTGAAGGCGCTCGCCAAGCAGGGCGCGCTGGCCTACCCGATCGTCGCGGTGAACGAGGCGAACACCAAGCATTTCTTCGACAACCGCTACGGCACCGGCCAGTCCACGCTGGACGGCATCACCCGCGCCACGAACATCCTCTACGCCGGCAAGACGCTGGTGGTCTGCGGCTACGGCTGGTGCGGCAAGGGTGTCGCCATGCGCGCCAAGGGCATGGGCGCCCACGTGGTGGTGACCGAGGTGCAGCCGCTCCGCGCGCTGGAGGCTGTGATGGACGGCTTCCAGGTGATGCCGATCGTTGATGCTGCCGCGCGCGGTGACATCTTCGTCACCGTCACGGGCGACGTGAACGTGATCGACACGCCCGCCTTCAACGTGATGAAGAGCGGCGCCGTCCTTGCCAACTCCGGCCACTTCGACGCAGAGATCAACCTGAAGGCGCTCAACGCCATGACCGAGGCGAAGCGCAACCTCCGCCCGTTCGTGGACGAGTACCGCCTCAACGACGGCCGCGCGATCGTCGTGCTGGCGGAGGGCCGCCTGGTGAACCTCAGCGCGGCGGAGGGGCACCCGGCCTCCGTCATGGACATGTCCTTCGCCAACCAGGCGCTGTGCGCCGAGTACATGGCGAACGAGCACCAGAATCTGCTCCCGGACGTGTACGACGTCCCGCGCGAGATCGACGACGAGATCGCACGCCTAAAGCTGGAGAGCATGGGCGTGCGCATCGACACGCTCACCGAGGAGCAGGAGCGGTACCTGAACTCCTGGGAGCTCGGCACCGAGTAACGCCGCGCGGACGGTCGCACCCGATCGCACCACGGAGGACGCATGGTCACCTCGTTCATGAGCAGCCCATCCACCCGCTTCACCAGCGAGTCGGTGACCGAAGGTCACCCCGACAAACTGTGCGACCAGGTGTCGGACGCGGTGCTGGATGCGCTCCTGGAACAGGACCCCGCCTCCCGGGTGGCGGTCGAGACGGCCACCACCACGGGCACCGTCTGGGTCTTCGGCGAGGTCACCACGAACGGCTACGTGGAGATCGAGGACATCGTCCGCCGCACCGTCGCGGAGATCGGCTATAACTCCAGCGAGGTTGGCTTTGACGCCGCGACCTGCGGCGTCATGTCCTCTATCAAGGGCCAGTCGCCCGACATCGCCCAGGGCGTGAACCAGGCGCTCGAGGCGCGCGAGCGGCACGGCGAGGTCGACCGGTTCGACCTGGTGGGCGCGGGCGATCAGGGCATGATGATCGGCTTCGCCTGCACCGAGACCCCGGAGTACATGCCGCTGACGATTTCCCTCTCGCACCGGCTGACCCGCCAGCTGGCGAAGGTCCGCAAAAGCGGCGAGTTGGACTTCCTGCGCCCGGACGGCAAGTCGCAGGTGACGGTGGAGTACGCCTACGGTGCGCCCCGCCGCCTGGACGCGGTGGTCGTGTCCACGCAGCACTCGGCGGATATCTCGCAGGAAGACCTGCGCGAGGCGGTGATCGAGCGGGTCATCCGCCCGGTCTGCCCGCCCGAGTTGATGGACGAGCAGACCAAGATCTTCGTGAACCCGACCGGGCGCTTCGTGGTCGGCGGCCCCATGGGCGACGCCGGCCTGACCGGCCGCAAGATCATCGTGGACACCTACGGCGGCGTTGCGCGCCACGGCGGCGGTGCCTTCAGCGGCAAGGACCCCTCGAAGGTGGACCGCTCCGCGGCCTACGCGGCGCGCCACCTCGCAAAGAACGTCGTCGCGGCGGGCCTCGCCGAGCGCTTCGAGGTCCAGGTCTCGTACGCCATCGGCGTCGCGCACCCCACCTCGATCGCGTTCGAGACGTTCGGCACGGCGCGCATCGATGAGCAGGAACTCGGTCGGCTCATCGAGAAGCACTTCGACATGCGCCCCGCCGCCATCGTCGAGCGCTTCGACCTGCGCCGACCGATCTACCTGCCTACGGCCGCCTACGGGCACTTCGGGCGCACCGACCTGGACCTCCCGTGGGAGCGCCTGGACCACGTGGACGCGCTCCGAAGCGAAGCCGGAATCTAGCCTCAACCGATCATCCGCATGAGCCGTTTCGCTTGGACGGGCAGACGGGCGAGGCCTACGATCCGCTGATGCGAGCCATTGTCCTGGTGGGCGGCGAGGGTACCCGGCTGCGGCCGCTCACATGGCGGACCGCGAAGGCGCTCGTGCCCGTCCTCAACCGCCCCCTCCTCGACCATCTGCTCCTGAACCTGCGCGACCACGGCATCACACGGGTCACCCTGGCGCTCACGAAGCGCAACGAGGCGATCCGCGCCGCCTTCGGCGACGGCTCCCGCCTGGGCCTCAGCGTGGACTACGCCTACGAGGACACCCCGCTCGGCTCCGGCGGCGCCATCGCCAGCATCGCCACCGGCTGGGATGAGACGTTCCTGGTCTGCAACGGCGACATCATCACCAGCCTGGACATCTCCGCGATGATCCAGGCACACCGCGCGCACGGCGCGGAGCTCTCTATCTCTCTGCACCGCGTGGACGACCCCTCGCCGTTCGGCGTCGTGGAGATCGAGCCGGGCGGCCGCATCCTCCGCTTCGTCGAAAAGCCGAAGCGGGAAGAGGCGCCCTCTGACCTCATCAACTCGGGCACCTGGCTGTTCGAACCCTCCCTCCTGGCGCAGATGGACGGCACCACGTTCAACCGCGTGGAGGACACGCTGTTCCCAGCCCTCTGCGCGGCGGGACGCCCCGTCTACGGCTTTCCAGCGCCCTCCGTCATGGCTCGGGCGGATTGGTCGCCCTCCTACTGGGCGGACGTGGGGAACCCCGCCGCCCTCCTGCGCGTCAACCTGGACATGGTCACCGGAGCCCTGCCCGATCGCCTGCCCGACCCGGCGCCCGTCGACGGTGTGCTGCTGGGCGAGGGCGTCACGGTGGCCGCAGATGCCGCGGTGCGCGGCCCCGCCGTCATCGGTGCGCACAGCCGGATCGAGTCCGGCGCGCAGGTGTCCGGCTCCGTCCTCTGGGACCGCGTCGTGGTGGGCCCAGGCGCCCGCGTGAGCGGCTCCACGCTCGCCTCGGGCGTCCACGTGGGCGCCGGCGCGGTGGTGGAGGACAGCGTGGTCGCCCACGGCGCGCAGATCGCCCCGAACGCGCGCGTGGAGCGCGCCACCATTGAACCCGCAGCAGTAACGGAAGCGAACGCCCGATGACCGAGATCCGATTCGGCACGGACGGCTGGCGCGCCGTCATCGCGGAGGACTTCACCTTCGAGAACGTCCGCGCCGTCGCCCAGGCCACCGCCGACTGGCTGAAGCAGGAGAAGCAGGCCACCAACGGCGTGGTCGTGGGCTACGACACGCGGTTCCTCTCAGGGTCCTTCGCCGGGGCCGTCGCGGAGGTCATGGCCGCCAACAACATCAGGGTCGCGCTCACCTCCAGCTTCGTCCCCACGCCGGCCCTCTCATGGGCGGTGCGCGACCGCCACGCGGGCGGCGGCGTGATGATCACCGCCAGCCACAACCCCGCGCGCTGGAACGGCTTCAAGGTGAAGCCGGACTACGGTGGGTCCGCCCCGGATGCCGTGACCGCCGCGATCGAGAACCTGATCCCCGGCATCATCGCCGGCAAGAAGGTCCTCACGATGCCGCTCGGGGAGGCGGAAGCGCAGGGGCTCGTCGAACGGATCGATGTCCGCAACGGCTACCTCCGTACCCTCGGCGGATTCGTGGACATGGACGCGATCCGCGCGGCGAACTTCAACATCCTCGTCGACCCCATGTTCGGGGCGGGACAGGGCCTGACGGCGCGTCTGCTCGAGGGGGGCGCGACCACCGTGCGCGAGATTCACGGCGATCGAAACCCCTCCTTCCCGAACCTGCGCGCCCCGGAGCCGATCGCCTCCAACCTGGCCGAGTCGATGGCGCTGATCGCGGGGGGCGGCTTCGACGCCGGCCTCGCCACGGACGGCGACGCGGACCGCTTCGGCCTCATCGACGAGCACGGTCGCTTCGTCACGCAACTTCAGACGTTCGCGCTGCTCGTCTACTACTTCCTGGAGGTCCGGGGCCAGCGCGGGCCGATCGTCCGCTCCGTGACGATGACGCGGATGGTCGACCGCCTCGGTGAGCTCTATGGCTGCCCGGTCTTCGAGACGAAGGTGGGCTTCAAGTACCTCGGGGCGAAGATGCGCGAGACGGATGCCCTCATCGCCGGCGAAGAATCCGGCGGCTCCGCCTTCCGCGGCCACATCCCGGAGCGCGACGGGCTGCTGGCGGGCCTCTTCGTCCTGGATCACATGGCCCGCACCGGCAAGCGCCCGGCCGAACTGCTCGCCGAGATGTACGAGCGCGTTGGGCCGCACGAGTACGACCGCGTGGACATCACAATCCGCGCCGACGAGCGCGCCGCGATCGAGGCACATGTGCAGGCGCACGAGCCCGCCTCGGTCGCCGGGATGAAAGTGCTCGGGCGGGACGCGATCGATGGCTACCGGTTCAACCTGGAGGGCGGCTGGTGGCTGCTTCTCCGGTTCTCCGGCACCGAACCACTCCTCCGCATCTACGCGGAGATGCCCACCGGCGAGCAGGTCCAGCAGGCGCTGGCCGCGGGACAGACGATCGCGGGTATCTCGCTGTGATGGTGGACGCCCTGACCCTGCTGGCCGACCCCGCGCACCGTGCACGCATCGACCCCACCGGCTTCCATCGCCTGCTGGAGCGCCTCCCCGAACAGGCACGCGAGGCGTGGCGGCTCGGCATAGAGTCGCCGCTCCCCGACCTCCGTCGTCCCGCGCGCGTCCTCCTCGCCGGTGTCGGCGGGTCGGCCATCGGCGCGGATGTCGCGGCCACCCTCGCCACCAACGCCTCCTCCACGCCCGTGCAGGTCGTCCGCAACTACCACCTGCCACCGCTGACCGCGGAGACGCTGGTCATCCTCTGCTCCTTCTCCGGGAACACGGAGGAGACCCTGGAGGCCTTCGAGACGGTGGCGGCCTCCGAAGCTCAGGGCATCGCCATCACCACCGGCGGCTCACTCGCCTCCCGTGCGCACGCCGCCGGCATGCCGGTGATCTCCTACGAATGGCCGGGGCCGCCGCGCACCGGCCTGGGCTACGGCGCCTTCGTCCCGCTGGCCATCCTCCGTCGCGCCGGCGTCATGGACCTGCCCGACATCGAGATCGAGGGGGGCTTCGTCGCGCTCGAACGGGGCGTGGAGGAGTTCGGGCTGGAGTCGACCGAGAGCCGCGCCAAGCACCTCGCGATCTGGCTGGACGGCGGCGTGCCCGCGATCATCGGCGCCGACCTGCTGGAGGTCGCCGCGCGCCGCTGGGCGGGCGAGATGAGCGAGAACGCGAAGCAGGAGGCCGCCGCGTACGCCATCCCGGAGTTCAACCACAACCAGCTGGAGGCCGTCGCGCGACCGGACGCCGAGCACATCGACCCGCTCCGGTTCGTCATCCTGGACGCGCCGCCGGTACACCCCCGCAACCGTCTGCGCGTCACCCAGACCGCAGAAATGATGCAGGCCGCCGGCCGCCAGGTACAGATCGCGGACGCCGGCGGCGAGACGCCGCTAGAGGCGATCCTCGCCTCGTGCACGCTCGGCTCCTGGACGTCTTACTACCTCGGGCTGCTGCGCAGTGTTGACCCGGCCCCGCTGACGGTCATGGACCGCCTCAAGCGCTCACTCGCACAGGGGTAGCCGCCACTGTGCCCCAGGCCTCCCCTGACTACGTCCGCGAGAATGAGGCCGCCCGCGCCGACCTTCGCCGTGTCGTCACCAGCCTGAGCGACGCCGACCTCGCGCACCCCACCCACTCCGGCTGGACGGTCGCGGCGACGCTCGCCCATCTCGCGTACTGGGACCGCCGCTACCGGCTCGTCCTCGAGCGGTGGGAGCGCGGCGAGGTCGCCACGGGCGAGGAACCCGATTGGGCGGACGACACGCTGCTGCCGGAGTGGTTGGCGCTCCCGCCGCAGGAGGCGTGCCGCCTCGCGCTGGAGGCGGCGGACGCCGTGGACGCGCTCGTCGCGTCGCTATCGCCCGGCACGGTCGCCGGCGTCATGGAAGCACGCCGGCGCTGGCTCCTGCACCGGCACGGCCACCGCCGCGAGCACCTCGCGGAGGTCGAGCGTGCCCTCGGGCCACGCTGAGGCCTCACGCCGCGGCGCTCCTGTAGACACGGAGACGGCCCGCCTCTCGGCGGGCCGTCCGGCATGACGACGACGAAGGGCGACTAGCGCTTCGTGTACTGCGGCGCCTTGCGGGCGCGCTTCAGGCCCGGCTTCTTGCGTTCCTTCACGCGGGAGTCGCGCGTCAGGAGGCCCTCCGTGCGCAGGGCGGGGCGGTAGGACTCGTCCGCCACGACCAGCGCGCGGGCGATGCCCTGACGGATGGCGCCGGCCCAGCCGGAGACACCGCCGCCGGCGGCGACCACCTGGACGTTGAAGACGCGGCTGTTCTCCGTCAGCGTCAGCGGGCTGAGCATGTCCATGCGCAACGACTCGCGCGGGATCACGGCCTCAGCGGGCTTGCCGTTGATGATGACGTTGCCGGTGCCGGGGTACAGGCGCACCCGTGCGACGGACGACTTCCGACGGCCCAGGCCGTAGTGATAGTGCTCGGTGGTCATCGCTTACACCCCTCCCGGGTGAGTTCTTGCTACTCGGCGCTCTTGCGAGCGCGCGCGCCGGTGCCGGCCGCCAGCTGTGCCTGGTGCGGGTGCGTCTGGTCCGGATAGACCTTCAGCATCCGCAGCATGGCCCGACCGCGGACGCCGCTCGGCAGCATCCCCTTCACCGCGCGCTCAATGACGCGGGTGGAGTCTCGGTTCATCTGCTCCTGGAAGGAGCGGGCGCGCAGGCCGCCCGGGTAGTTGGTGTGGCGGTAGTAGATCTTGTTGTCACGCTTGCCGCCGGTGACTTCCACCTTGCTGGCATTGATGACGATCACAAAGTCGCCCATGGCCAGGTGCGGCTCGTACGTCGGCTTGTGCTTGCCCAGCAGCAGGCGGGCAGCCTCGTTGGCCACGCGGCCCAGCGGGCGGCCACCAGCGTCCAGCACGTGCCAGCGCCGGTCCAGGTCGTTGCCGCTCAGGCGGAAGGTCTTGGTCGTCATCATGTTCCCCAGTCGACCGCGCCGGACGCATAGCGCACGGCGATCAGTGTCAGTCCCTGTGGTGGAGCGGCAGGACCGGCACTGGCCGGCGGTCCGTCCACCATCTCAGCGAATTGGCCCGGCGTCAGTTTGCCGGAACCCACTCGCCACAACGCTCCCACGGTGAGCCTGACCTGGTGAGGCAGGAAGCCATCCGCTTCCAGCACCACCACCAGCTCGTTCGGCCCGGCCCGCTCCACCTCTGCGTGGAGCAGCGTCCGCACCGTGGGATATCCCTCCGGGACAGCGCCCCCAAAGGCGGCCCAATCCCGATTCTCCCGCGGCAACAGCGCCACCGCTGCTGCCATGGCGGAGGCATCCAGCGGATGCTCCACCTGCCAGGCCCGGTGCCGCTCCAGCGGCGACCGCTTCTGGCCGTCCATGACGCGGTAGCGGTACCGCCTCGACCGGGCATGTCGCCGAGGGTCGAAGCCCGCCGCCACCTCCGCCGCCGCCCGCACCGCCACGTCCTCCGGGAGGAAGTGGTTGAGCGCGTCCCGGAAGGCCGCCAGCCCGTACGACGTCGCCGTCGTCAGGGCCGCTACCTGCCCGGACGCATGGACGCCGGCGTCCGTACGTCCCGCGAACGCCACCCGCTGGCGCTCGCCGGTGAACTGCTCCAGGGCGGCTTCCACCGCTCCCTGTACCGTTCGAGCCGCGGGCTGCGACTGGCTGCCCGCGAACTCCGTCCCGTCGTATTCGAGGAGCAGCGCCAGGCGCCGGCCCTCGGACGGTTCCATCGCCCTAGACGAGCTCGAGCCGCGCGATGCGCGCCGCGTCGCCCTTCCGGACACCCAGATTGATCACGCGCGTGTACCCGCCCGGGCGCTCCCGGTACTTCGGTGCCACGTTGTCGAACAGGTGCTGAACCACGTCGCGGTCTTCCATGGCCGCGATCGCGAGGCGCCGGGAGTGGACCGTGTTGGTCTTCCCCAGCGTGATCAGCTTGTCCACCAGTCGCTTCGCCTCTTTGGCGCGCGCCTCGGTGGTCTGCACGCCACCGTCGCGGATGACTGCGGACGTGATCGTGCGGAACATCGCCAGGCGCTGCGACGTCGGCATGTCGAACCTGCGGCCGGCCTTACCGTGTCGCATTGCTCAATCCCCTTCTCGAACCCGGAGGACAGGACCGCTTACGCGTCCTTGTTCCGCCCGGCTTCCTTCAGCGCTTCCATCAGCGCGGCGCCCAGTGCGCCCACCTGGCCATCTGCGTCCACTTCGTCCTCGTCCTCCACGGCCGCACGCACGGCCGGCGCCGGGGCGTCGGTCGGGCGGCGGGACTCCGTGCGCGGCGCCGGGAAGCCGTGCGCGATCAACTTGTCGCGCAGCTCCAGGTAGGACTTCTCGCCGAAGTTCCGGAGGGCCAGCAACTCCTCCTCGGACTTCTCCAGCACCACGCCCACCGTGGTCAGGCCAGAGCGCTTCAGGCAGTTGTAGGCGCGAACGGACAGGTCCAGCGCCTCAATCGGCATGTCGTGGCCCTCGAAGGGCACGTCTTCGGTGCGGGCGGCCGGCTCGGCCACGGCCTCCGGGCGGCCCAGGAGCTGGAACGGGTAGAACTGCTCGCGCAGCATCTCGGCGGCCATCGCCACGGCGGTCTGGCCGTTGATGGTGCCGTCCGTCCAGATCTCTAGGTCCAGCTTGTCGTAGTTGGTGTCCTGGCCCACGCGGGTGTTGGACACCTTGTAGTTCACGCGACGGACCGGGGAGAACAGCGCGTCCACGGGGATCACGCCGATCGGCAGCCCCTCGGACACGGTCGCCGGCAGGTAGCCGCGGCCGCTCTCCACGTTCAGGTCAACGACCAGCGTGGCGTCCTTCGTGTCCAGGGTCGCCAGGCGCAGGTCGGGGTTCACGATGTCGTAGTCCGCCGTCGCCTGGATCTGGCCGGGCGTACGCGCGCAGCCGGACTTCCTTCAGGTTCAGGAGGAACTCCGTGACGTCTTCCTTCATACCGGGGACGGTGGAGAACTCGTGCTCCACGCCCTCGATACGCACGGACGTGATCGCCGCTCCCGGAAGGGAGGACAGCAGCACGCGACGCAGCGAGTTCCCCAGCGTGGTCCCGTAACCGCGCTCCAATGGCTCGGCCACGATGTGGACGTACTCGTCGTCCTCGACCTCGATGCGGATCTCAGGATGCAGCAGGTCTGCCAAACGGCACCTCTCTCGTCTCCTGTCCCACGGCCACGCCGGGGACGACGAGCATTCCCACCCGCAATTAGCGGGAGTAGTACTCGATCACCGCGTTCGGGTTGTAGTAGGACTCCCAGTCGCCCGGACCCGGTTCAGAAATCACGCGGCCCGTGATCGCCTTCCGGTCCAGCTCCAGCCAGGCCGGGACGTCACGCGCGGCGATCTCCTCCTGCAGGATCTTGTAGAAGCCGCTCTTGCGGCCCCGATCCGTGAAGGAGATCACCTGTCCTACCTTGGTGCGCGCGCTGGGGATGGACAGCTTCTTGCCGTCCACCGCGATCAGCCCGTGCGTGACCAACTGGCGGGCCTGCGCGCGCGTGGCGCCCAGCCCCATCCGGAAGACCACGTTGTCCAGACGCTCCTCCAGCAGGCGCATCAGGTTGTGGCCCGTCACACCCTGGCGCGTGGTGGCGCGCTCGTAGTAGCGACGGAACTGCGCCTCCATCAGCCCGTAGGCGAAGCGCACCTTCTGCTTCTCGATGAGCTGCTGGCCGCGGTCAGAGATCTTGCGGCGGCGCACCGGCCGAGGCCCCGGAGGGTTCGGGCGGCGCAGCAGCGCGCACTTCGCGGTCCCGCACAGGGGAACCCCGTAGCGGCGGCACTTACGGCACTTCGGGCCGATATAGCGAGCCATGTGTCCTCCGGGATCCTAGGTGCGCGGCCGGCGGCGGGGCCGGCAGCCGTTGTGCGGGATGGGGGTGATGTCACGAATGCTGGAGACGCGCAGGCCGGCGGAGTGCAACGCGCGCACGGCAGCCTCGCGGCCGGGGCCGGGGCCCTTCACCGCAACGTCTACCTCGCGCATCCCGTGCTCCATCGCCGCCTGGGCGGCGCGCTCGCCGGCCAACTGCGCGGCGTACGGGGTGCTCTTGCGAGAGCCCTTGAAGCCCACCACGCCCGCGCTGGCCCACGAGATCGTGTTCCCGTTCGGGTCGGTGATCGTGATGATCGTGTTGTTGAACGTGGACGACACGAATACCTTGCCGCGCGGAACATTCTTCCGCTCTCGGCGACGGGTACGGGTCGCGGCGCTCTGCTGTCGTGCTCGGCCCATTCGGAACCGCCCTCGCTACTTCTTCGTCGCCTTCTTCTTCCCGGCCACGGCACGCTTGGTACCGCGTCGGGTTCGGGCGTTGGTCTTGGTCCGCTGACCGCGCGCCGGCAGGCCGCGGCGGTGCCGCTGTCCCCGGTAGCAGTTGATCTCGATCAGACGTTGGATGTTGGAGCGCACGATGCGGCGGAGGTCACCCTCCACCACCATCTCACCCTCGATCAGCGACCGCAGCCGCGCGACTTCATCGTCAGTCAGGTCGCGCACCAGCCGCGTGGCCTCGATGTTCGTCTGCTGGCAGATCTTGCCCGCCGTCGGACGACCGATGCCGTAGATGTACGGCAGCGAGAACGCCAACTGCTTGTCGCGCGGAATGTCTACACCGGCGATGCGTGCCATCGCTCGCTCCTAGCCCTGCCGCTGCTTGTGCTTCTTCGTCGCACAGATCACCCGCACATGTCCGTGCCGGCGGATGATCTGGCACTTGTCGCACCGTCGCTTGACGGATGCCGATACTTTCATCGGCCGCTCCTGCTCTTCCTGCGTCCTACCGGAACCGGTAGGTGATCCGCCCGCGCGTCAGGTCGTACGGGCTGAGTTCTACAAGTACCCGGTCACCCAGCAGGATCCGGATGTAGTTCATCCGCATCTTGCCGGAGATCCCGGCGAGGACGTGGTGCCCGTTCGCCAGCTCGACATCGAACATTGCGTTCGGTCGAGCGTCACGAATCACGCCCTCGACCTCGATGACTTCTTTCTTCGGTTCCCGCGGTCCGCGGGGTGCTGGTCGTTGTCCTCTGGCCATGGGTCCCCGCATTTAGTCGATGCGGGTCAATACCTCCGGACCGTCGGCAGTGATCGCTACCGTCTCTTCGAAGTGAGCGGAGAGGCTGCCATCCGACATGACCACGGTCCACTCATCATCTGTCTCTTCAGTCGCCGGGTTGCCGATGCTGAACATCGGCTCCAGCGCGAAGACCATCCCTGCCATCAGCCGCATCCCCATCCCCGGTCGCCCGAAGTTCGGGATATGCGGCTCCATGTGCATCTTCCGGCCCACGCCGTGTCCGCCGTAGCCGCGGATGATGCCGTACTTGTCTTCCGCAACCGCGCCAATGGCGGCTGAGACATCGCCCAGGCGGTTACCCACCCGCGTCGCCTCAATGCCCGCCCACAGCGCGCGCCGCGTTGCATCCATCAGCGCATCCGCCTCCGGGGTGACTGTCCCCACGCCGGCCGTGAAGGCCGCGTCAGAGACGTACCCGCGGTACGTGACGCCCAGGTCAATGCTGACGATGTCGCCCTCCTGCAGGACGCGCTCCCCCGGGATGCCGTGCACCAGTTCCTCGTTCACCGAGTAACAGATGGCGCCCGGATAGGGCGGCTTCCCGAGGGGTGCATATCCCACGAACGTGGGCTCCGCACCGCGTTCCGCAATGGCCTGCTTCGCCAGCCGGTCGAGTTCGAACCCGTTCACGCCGGGACGGATTGCCTCCGCCAACAGCGCGCGCACCTCGGCGTTGATCCGGCCAGACTGCCGCATCAACTCCAGTTCGGCGCGAGACTTCAACTCGACAGACATTCCAGTCTACGCCTATTACCCGGTGGCCGTCACGCGAGCGATTGCCTGTAGCAGGCGCTCAGTGATCTCTTCCGGCTCACCCGTCCCATCGATGTCGTGCAGTTTGCCCTGCTTGCCGTAAAACTCGGCCAGCTGCTCCGTCCACGCCCGGTTGGTGTCCAGCCGCGCCTTCACGGTCGCCGGCTGGTCGTCCGCGCGCTGGGACAGGGCCCCACCGCACTCATCGCAGACCCCAGCCGCCTTCGGCGGCTTCGTCAGCATGTGGTAGATCGCCCCGCACTGGGAGCAGGACCAGCGCCCGGTCAGGCGACCGACCAGGTCAGCCTCCGGCACCTTGATGTACAGGACCGCGTCGATCTTCGAGCCCTGCTCGGCCAGCGCGCGGTCAAGCGCCTCCGCCTGCGGGATCGTCCGCGGGAAGCCATCCAGCATCAGCCCCACGCGAGCATCCGGCTTCGCGATCCGCTCGAGGAGCATGCCGATCGTGACCTCGTCCGGGACGAGCTTGCCGGCGGACATGAACTCCTGCGCCTGCTTGCCCAGGGCCGTGCCCTCGGCCGCGGCTTCGCGGAACATGTCGCCCGTGGAGATGTGGAGCAGCCCCTGCTTCGCGGCGAGCACTTTCGCCTGCGTGCCTTTACCGGCGCCGGGGAGCCCGAGAAGGATGAGCCTCATCAGGAAATGAACCCCTCGTAGTTGCGCATCATCATCTGCGCTTCGATCTGTCGCATCGTGTCGATCACCACACCGACAACGATGAGGAGGCCGGTGGCGCTGATCTGGAGTGCCTGCACGCTGGTCAGGCTGGTCGCCAGGAACGGCAGCACCGCGACGAAGCCCAGGAAGAGGGCGCCGCCCCAGGTGATGCGCACCAGCACGCGGCTGATGTACTCCTGCGTCGGCCGACCCGGACGGATGCCCGGGATGAAGCCACCCTGCCGCTGGAGGTTGTCAGCCAGGTTCTGCTGGGAGAAGACGACCATCGTGTAGAAGAACGTGAACAGCACCACCAGGATGAAGGTGCCCACCCAGTACGCCAGGCCGGTCGGCGACAGCGCGCCCTGCATCCACCCGGAGAACCGGGCGATCCAGCCCACGTCCACCGTCTCCGCCAGGAACTGGAAGAAGACTGGCGGGAAGATCATGATCGAGGTAGCGAAGATCAGCGGGATCATGCCCGCGCTGTTCACGCGCAGCGGAATGTGCGACTGCCCCTGCTGCCGGTAGAGCCGGCCGCCACGGAACGTGGACCGCGCGTACTGCACCGGGATGCGGCGCTGCGCCTCCTGGAACACCACAATGAGGGCCACCACCGCCAGCGCGATCGCGGTCAGCAGCAGCAGGCCGCCGATCGCCGCGCCTGTGCCGGTCAGTACGCCCTGGCCGATGAGGCTGGGCAGGCCGGCGACGATGCCGCCGAGGATGATCATCGAGACGCCGTTGCCGATGCCCTGCTCGGAGATCAACTCACCCAGCCACACCAGGAACATCGTCCCGGCCACCATGGAGAACAGCGTCGCGATCGTCGGGAACGCGTTGCCGCCGGTCAGCCCGATGTCCGTGATGCCGCCGAGGCGCTGGATGAGGATCAGCTGCGTGTACGCCTGGAAGGCGGCCAGCGGCACCGTCATCCACATGGAGTACATCTGCACCTTGTTCCGACCGGCCTCGCCCTCCTGAGAGAGCGCCTGCAGGCGCGGGATCAGCGGCGTCGCCAACTGCATCACGATCGTGGCGGTGATGTACGGATAGACGCCCAGCGCGGCTACCGACAGGTTCTGCAGCGCGCCGCCGGAAAAGATGTTGAGGAAGCCCAGGATGGCGTTCTGGCTGAACGTCTGCTCCAGCTGGTCGCGGTCCACACCCGGGACGGGAATGTGCGCGACGAAGCGGAATACCAGCAGCATCGCCAGCGTGAAGAGGATCTTCTTGCGGACGTCCGGCTGCCCGAACGCCTCGATCCCCGCCTGGAGCAGGCGGGGACGCGTGCTCTCACGCCGCGGGGTGCTGCCGCCAGCGAAGGCCATGTCTAGTTCTTCCCCTCCGCCTTGCGGCGGTGCACACGGTCGCGCGGGGTGCGGTCGGCCGGGGCGAGCTCCTCGAAGGAGCCGCCGGCGGCGGTCAGGGCCTGCTTGGCCGCCTCCGAAAGGCGCGGCGCCTTCACGGTCATCGCGTGCAGCGCCTCGCCCTTCGCCAGCACCTTGAAGGGCTGGTCGGGGGCATCCAGCAGCCGCGCGTTGAACAGCGCAATGCCGTCCACCACGGCGCCAGCCGGGAAGCGCTCCGAGAGGATGCCCAGGCTGATCGCCTGGTACTCCACACGGGCAAAGTTCTTGAAGCCGCGCAGGTGCGGCGCGCGCCGCACCAGCGGGATCTGGCCACCCTCGAAGCCCGGCCGCACGGTGCCGCGCTTGCGCTGGCCCTTGTGGCCGCGGGTCGCGGTGGTGCCGTGGCCCGACGCGTTACCGCGGCCGACGCGCTTGCGGTCGCGCTTGGCGCCGGCCGCCTGCTTCAGATCGTGCTGGTCCATTACTGGACCTCCTCAACAACGACCAGGTGGCGGATCTTGTGGACCATCCCGCGGATCGCCGGGGAGTCATCCTGCTCCACCGTGTGCGAGAGGCGCTTGAGGCCCAGCGCACGCACGGTGGCCTTCTGATCCTTGCCGTAGCCGATCGCGGACTTCGTCCACGTGATTCGTAGTTTCTTGGACATTCCGCGCTCCTAGGCCCGTGCCAGCGCCAGGCGCTCGTTACGCACCTGCTGCGGGTCACGAAGCTTGCGCAGGCCGTCAATGGTCGCCCGCACCACGTTCACGGCGTTGCGGGAGCCGTACGTCTTGGACAGCACGTCCGTGACGCCGGCCGCCTCCAGCACCGCGCGCACCGCGCCACCGGCGATCATGCCGGTACCGGCGGAAGCCGGGCGCATCAGCACGCTGGTCGCCTTGAACTGGGTGACCACGTCGTGCGAGATCGTGGTGCCGTTCATCTGGACCTTGAACATCTCCCGCCGTGCGATGACGCCACCCTTGCGGATGGCCTCCGGCACTTCGTTCGCGCGCCCCATGCCAAAGCCGACCCGACCGTGACCGTCACCGACGACGACGATCGCGGTGAAAGAGAAGCGACGGCCGCCCTTCACCACTTTCGCGACGCGGTTGATGAACACGACCTTCTCGATGAACTCCGGCGTGTCGTCTTCTTCGCCGCGCCGGCGGTCACGTCGCGGGCCACGGTTCTGGTCGCCGCGCGGGCCACCCGGCCCACCGCCGCCGCGAGGGCCACCCGGC
>PHBR01000090.1 GCA_002840675.1 Chloroflexi bacterium HGW-Chloroflexi-9 | reverse complement strand
AGGTGGTGCAGGCGCGCGCGGAGGACGCCGGGCGGCAGCGGCATCGCCACCGCCTCCAGCGCCACGCCGCCGAGTTCCGACAGCGCGTGCCCGGCCTCCTCCAGTTCGTCGTGCCACCGCGACCCTTTCGGCGTCGCGAGCACGCCGCCCGGTTTCAGCAGCGGCAGGCCGTACTCCACCAGCACCCGCACCGCCGCCAGCGCCCGGGCGATGACGAGGTCGAAGCCCTCGCGCAGCGCCGGCTGCCGCCCGGCGTCCTCCGCGCGCGCCTGCACCACCTCGACGCCTTCGAGGCCGAGCGTCGCGATCACCTCCCGCATGAAGTCGCAGCGGCGGCCGTGGCTCTCGATCAGGGTCAGGCGCAGTGACGGGTCCACGATCCGCATCGGGAGGCCCGGGAAGCCGCCACCCGGCCCGAGGTCGGCGACCCGGACCGGCGCGCCGGTGAGCAGGCCGGCGCTGCGCAGGGCGACGAGGAGCGCGAGCGACTCGCCGAAGTGGCGGCGCTGCATCTCCGCCGGGTCGGCGATCGAGGTGATCCCCGCCCATTCGTTCTGCGCCTCGATCAGGTCCAGGTAGGCCTCGAACGCCGCGCGCTGGGGCTCGGTCAGGGTCAGCCCGAGTCGGGCCGCCTCGTCGAGCAGGGGGGCGAGGCGGTCGTTCATGGGGCTCCCAGCGCGTCGAAATGGGTCGCGTTGACACGCTTGCCGATGATTCTCGTAGACTGGTGTGAAGCGCGGAACCCCGTTCGCCGACATCAAACAACGTACGGCAACACGGTATACAAGGCGGGAGGCCGCCCCATGGCGGAGCCTGTGACTGCGAGCGAGGCGCTCGCACACTTTCAGAACTCGTTCCTGAGTGAGCCGGAGAAGGCCGAGACCGACATCCCGGTCGTGCAGGCATTCATCGACTGGCTTGGGCCCGCGCACCCGATGTCGGAGCTGGCTGGCTCCCAGGTCGCGACGTATGTGAAGCAGCGCACCAACGGCACGCCCGAAGAGGTGGAGCCGCTGCGTGCCTTCCTGGCGCACGCCTCCCGGCTCGCGTTCACCTCGATCAACCTGGTGCCGTTCCTGCAGCTGGGCCCCGGCTCCGGCGGCGCGCGTGGCGGCCGTGGTGCGAACCAGGACCTGGGCGGCAACGCCTTCTATGTGACGCTGGACGGCCTGAAGTTCATCGAGCAGCAGCTCGGGGAAGAGAAGTCGAAGCGCCCGATGATCGCGGACAAGCTCCGCGAGGCGATGGCGGACAAGGACTTCCGCGAGAATGCGCCGCTGGACGCCGCCCGGGACGAGCAGGCGCACATCGAGATGCGCATCCGCGACCTGGAGGAAAAGCTCCGCAACGCCGTCATCATTGACGAGCAGGCGAAGGGGGGCCGCGCCAACGTGGGCTCCTTCGTGCGGCTGCTGAACCTGGCCACCGAGAAGGAACAGTCCTTCACCCTGGTCAGTCCGGCCGAGGTCGACCCGAAGAACGGGAAGATCTCGATCCAGTCGCCCGTGGGCATCGCTGTCCAGAACCGCTCCGAGGGCGACGAGGTGACCGTGGTCGCCCCGTCCGGCCCGATCCCGTTCCGGATCGTGGAGGTTCGGGGCTAGGCGGCCCGCGCCGCTGCCTCGGCCATGCCGCCCGTCATCCAGGCCCAGGGGCTGGTCAAGCGCTACGGCGACCTGACCGCCCTGGGCGGAGCGACCTTCGAGGTCCAGCCGGGCGAGATCTTCGGCATCCTGGGCCCGAACGGCGCGGGGAAGACCACGCTCGTCGAGATCCTCGAGGGGCTGACGCGCCCGACCGAGGGCTCCGCGTCCGTCCTGGGGCTGCCGGTCGTGGAGCAGCCGGACGCGGTGAAGACGCGTATCGGCGTGCAACTGCAGGCGTCCTCCTACCACCAGTACCTGACGCTGCGCGAGATCCTCTCGCTGTTCGGCTCCTTCTACCCGCGCGCCGCGGAGCCGATGGAGCTCCTGCGCCGCGTGCGGCTGGAGGACCGGGCGGACGCGCGCATCAAGCAGCTCTCCGGCGGCATGAAGCAGCGCTTCAGTATCGTCGCGGCGCTCGTGAACGAACCGGAACTCGTCTTCTTCGACGAGCCCACGGCCGGCCTGGACCCGGACGCGCGCCACGACCTCTGGCAGATCGTGCGCGAGGTGCGCGCGGCGGGCGCCACGGTGGTGCTGACCACCCACTACATGGAGGAGGCGGAAGCTCTCTGTGACCGCGTCGCGTTCCTGAACGCCGGCCAGATCGTTGCGCTCGACACGCCGGTGGGCCTGATCCGCAGCCTGCACGCGCCCTACCGCATCACGCTCCGCACCGCCGTCCCGCTGGCCCTCGTGGCCGTGGAGGCGATTCCCGGCGTCATGGAGGCGCAGCAGGAGGCTTCTCCGGACGGCGCCGTGACCCGCGTGCGCGCGGGGGAGGCGCCGCGTGTCGTGGAGGCGCTGACGGCACTGGCGGCGGGTGCCGGCACGCAGGTGACCGACCTGGTCATCCAGCCGGCGACGCTGGAGGACGTGTTCCTCTCCGTGACCGGGCGGGGGCTCGCCGGATGAAGCCGCTGCTGGGCGCCAGCATCAAGATGGTCGTGCGCGACCACCAGGCGCTGTTCTGGGCGTTCGCCTTCCCCATGCTCTTCCTGGGCGTATTCCGCCTCTTCTCCTTCGACTCGTACGGCACCACGGACCTGGTCGTCGCCGGCGACGTGTCCGAGGCGCGCGTGCAGGCGCTGACCGGCGCCCTGGAGGGCGTCGACTTCCTCGATGTCACCGTGCGGCCCGACCTCGCGACGCTGGACGCCGCGATGCAGGCGATCGATGACGACGAGGCGATCGACGCGGCGCTGGTGCTGGACGCCAGCGGCAGCACCGTCATGGCGGAACTGTTGATCGCGATCAGCGACCCGATCGGCAGCAGCGTGACCACCGCCTCGATCATCTCAGTGGTGCAGGATGTCAACGTCGCGCTGAGCGGGGTACCCCGCGCGATCGAGGTGGCCTCCCGCAACGTGGGTGGGGACGAGGTCACGTTCTTCCAGTTCGTCGGCCCCGGCATCATCGGCATGGGGTTGATGACATTCGCGACCATCAGCCTGGCCGGGTCGCTGTCCCGCTACCGGGAGGAGGGCGTGCTGCGGCGCATCCGCGCCACGCCGCTGGCGCCGTGGCGGTTCTTCGCCTCGGTCGTCGTCGCGCACCTCGTGATCGCTGCCGCCCAGGTCGTGCTGCTGACGCTGGTCGCAGAGGCGCTGGGCGCGAACGTGCTTCGAGGCGGCCTCGGGTTCCTGTTCGTGTGCGTCCTAGGGACACTTGTGTTCCTGAACATGGGCGTGATCATCGCCGGCCGCGTGCAGGGCCGCGGGGCGGTGGAGGGCGCGGCCAACGCCGTCACCCTGCCGATGATGTTCCTGAGCGGCACGTTCTTCCCGACGGAGGGCCTGCCCGCCTTCATCCAGCCGTTCGTGCAGGCGCTGCCGCTGACCCACATGCTGACCGCGCTGCGCGGCCTGACGCTGGACGGCGAAGGGTTGCTGGAGCAGGGCCCGGCGCTGCTGATGCTGCTCGCGTGGGTGGCGGGAACGTTCGTCCTCGCGCGCTACTCGTTCTCGTTCCGGGACGCCTAGCACCGGCTGGCGCCGCGCCTCAACCGAGGAGCACGCGGTCCAGGACCATCGCCGCGAACAGCACGGCCAGGTAGAGCGTGGAGTAGCGGAACATGCCGCGCGTCCCGGCAAGGCCCGTACCTTGGTACATCCGCACCGCGAACCACGTGAACCCCAGCCCGCCCACGAGCGCGACGGCGAAGTAGAGCGCGCCGAGCGACGCCGCGGCACCGAACATGAGCGTCACGCACAGCGTCAGCACCGCGTAGGCGACCGTCTGCATCTTCGTGACGCGTTCGCCCAGGATCACCGGCATCATCGGGATGCCGGCCCCGCGGTAGTCCTCCTCCAGCGCCAGGGCGAGCGCCCAGAAGTGGGGCGGCTGCCAGTAGAAGACGATGAAGAAGAGCAGCAGCCCCTCGACGGTGATCGAGTCGGTCACGGCCGCCCAGCCGATGAGCGGCGGCATGGCGCCAGCGACTCCGCCGAGGACGGTGTTGTGGACGGTCTTTCGCTTCAGGTAGAGCGAGTACGCCGCGACATAGAACGCGAAGGCGCCCAGCGCGAGCAGCGCGGCGAGCCCGTTGGCGGTGAAGTAGAGCCAGGGCCCGGACGACAGGCCCAGGACGAAGCCGAAGATCGCGGCGTGGTGGGCGGGAATACGCCCGCTGGGGATCGGACGGTTCTGCGTCCGCTTCATCAGTCCGTCGATATCGCGGTCGATCCACATGTTCACGGCGCCCGCGCCGCCCGCCGCCAGCGCGCCGCCGAGCAGCGTCGCCAGCACCAGCCGCGTGCCGGGCCAGCCCTCCGCCGCCAGCACCATCGCCGGCACGGTGGTGATCAGCAGTAGCAGCATGATCGAGGGCTTGGTGAGGGTGAAGTAGTCGCGGAGCATCTGCAGGGGACGCGATCGCGCCGACGCCGAAGCGTCGCTCAGCGGCGATCCCTGTCCGGCTTCGGTCCGCACTCGGTAGGTCTCCCGCTCGGCCGCCCGCAGGGCGTGTTCGCGCGCCGTAATCTCGCCAATCCTGTGCCTGATGCTACAGCGCGCAGCCCGCATGGAGCAGAGGCGGTGTCCGCCTAGCGGGTGCCGCCGGGCGGCGTGCCGGTGGAGGCTCGGTCAGCCTCCTCCAGCCGCTCCTCCAGCCGCTCGATCTCGTTCTGGAGGGAGCGGAGGCGGCCCTGGAGCAGCAGGAGGTAGATGAAGATGCAGGCCCAGACGACGGCGAAGCCCGCGAACAGGTACTCGATGTTGTCCATTACGCCCCTTCGTGGCGGTCGACGCCGGCGCGGACGCCCGCGAGCCGTTGGTGCAGCCGTTCCGCCTCCGTGCTCAGCGAGATCAGCCACGCCGCGAGCAGGAAGACGGCCACGAAGCCAATGAGCAGCACGATCAGCATCTCGCCCGGCAGGGCGGGCTTGGTCGTGAAGATGATGGGTTGCGGGTGGAGCGTCCGCCACCAGCGGACGGACATCTGGATCAGCGGCACGTCCAGGAACCCGACGATGCCGATCACCGCCGCGTACCGCGCCGCCTGCTCGTCCGTGGAGTCGGAGATGGCCCGCGCGAGCAGGTAGGCGGAGTAGATCAGGAACAGGATGAGGGTGGTGGTGAGGCGCGCATCCCACGTCCAGTAGACGCCCCAGATCGGCCTCCCCCAGATCGCGCCACTGAGCAGCACCAGCGCCGTGAAGAGCACGCCCACCTGCGCGCTGCCGCGGGCCAGCGCGTCCCAGCGCATGTCGCGCTTCCACAGCACCATGATCGAGGCGACGAACGTGATGAAGAACGCGCCGTAGGTCGCGATCGCGGACGGCACGTGGATATACATCAGCCGCTGCACTTCGCCCTCGATGATCTCGCGGGGCGCGGCGACCAGGGCGCCGACGATCATCGCCATCATCGCGATGCCGGTGGCGGGCGGCAGGACGGTCCAGCGCAGGTTCAGCAGACGCACGGCGAGGGCGCTCATCGCTCCACCGCGATCGGGAAGAGCAGCGCGGAGATGAGCGTGCTCCACAGCGCGAACACCGCCAGCAGCAGCATCCACGGCGCGGTCCCCGCCTCGATGCCGAGCGACGCGCCGGTGGCGCGCACGGCGCCGATCAGGAGCGGGATGAGCAGGGGCATGGAGAGCACCGGCAGCAGCACGGCGCGGCTGCGCACGCGGCTGCCCATGATCGACAGGAGCGTCGTCAGCGAGACGTAACCGACGGTCCCGACGAACACGATGGCGAGCAACTCCGCGCTGATCAAGGCTGTGTTGAAGAGGATAGTCGCGAGCACTAACTGGGAACACTCGATGACGAGCAGCGCGATCAGGTTGCTCGCCGCCTTGCCGAAGAAGATCGCGGTGGGCGAGGCCGGCGACAGCAGCACCGCGTCGAAGGTGCCCTCGTCCGCCTCGTGCTGGAACGACTGGCCGGCCGCGAACACGCCCGCGAACAGGAACGTGGTCCACAGCACGCCGGGGAGCAGCGGCCGCACGTCCCGCGTCGCGAGGTCGAACGCGAACGAGTAGATGAGCACGCTGATCGTGGCGAAGGCGCCCGCCGACAGCCACGCCGTGCGGTTCCGCCACGCCAGGCGCAGGTCCTTCTGCATCACGACCCAGGCGAGGCTCACGGGCGTGCCTCCGCCGCGACTGGCACGCTCGCCGTGTCCTCCACCACCCGGCCGCGGTCGAGGCGCACGAGGCCGGTGGCCCATGCCTCCACGCGGTCCACGCGGTGGGTGGCTGCGATCACGGTCAGGCTCGGTACCGTGAGCGCCAGGTCGTCCAGGAGGGCGACGCCCTCCGGGTCCAGCCCGGTCTCCGGCTCGTCCGCCAGGAGCACCGCGGGGCGGTGGAGGAGCGCCCGGGCGAGCGCGAGGCGCTGGTGGTAGCCGCGCGAGAGCACGGCAGCCGGCTCGCGGCGGCGGAGCCAGAGGCCGACCGCGCGCAGCAACTCCTCCACGCGGACCTCGGCGTCCGGGATCTCGTACAGCCGCGCGAAGAACTGGAGGTTCTCCAGGGAACTCAAGTCCTCGTAGACCATCGGCTGGTGGCCCAGCACGCCGATGGCGCGACGCAGCGCCGGGGGGTGCTTGCCCAGGTCGTGGCCGGCGATGGTGGCGCGTCCGCTGGTCGGGGAGACCAGCGTGGCCAGCATCGCGAGCAGAGTGGTCTTCCCCGCGCCGTTCGCGCCCACCAGTGCGACCCGCGCGCCTGTCGGGATACGCAGGTCCACGTTCCGCACGACCTCCAGGCCCGCGTACTTGCGGGTCAGGCCGTGTGTCTCGACGGCCAGCGTGGAGGCGGTCATGCGCCGCCGCGACGCCGCAGGGTCGCTGCCGTGACGGCGCCACCGACCGCGAACAGGGCGACGACGACGGCGATCACCGCCCCTGTGGTCTCTGTAAGGGCGTTCACGCGGCGTTCCGGCGCGAAGCCCTCCAGCGTGACGATCAGACCCTGCCCGGGGCCCACAGCAGCCTGAGAGACGACGTGGAGCGTCGTCGTGTCCGGGGCCTCGCCCACGACCGCATCGTCGGCCCGGCCCGCGCCGCCCTGCGGGGCGAGGTCGCGCAGGAAGCCCTCCGGCACCCTGACCTGCACCAGGTCGGCGGCGAGTGGCGCGGTCACGCGCAGCGTGTACTTGTCCTCGGCCACGTCGTACGCGACGAGGGTGCGCGTCACGACCGAGGTGGTGGAGAGCGGGCGGATCGGGAGCGCGACGGAGATCGCCCCGGCTTCGAGGGTGAACGTGCCCTCGGGGTTGTCCCCGGCACCCTCCAGCGTGCCTTCCGGGACCGGGAGGCGCAGCGTCACGCCGCGGTCGTCCCCGATGTAGACGCGGTCGCCCGGGTTGCGCACCAGGTCCTCGCGCAGGAAGCCCATCTGACCCAGGTCGCGGTCGATCGCCACCAGCGTGACGGTCGTCGACTCGATCGTGAGGTCGGGGCGCTCGGTGGTAGTTTCGTACACGGTGACATCCTGCACCACTTCGGGCGCGGACGGGTCGAGGATCGCCGGTGGGACGAAGTACTGGATGCCGCGGTAGGTGATGACCGGGACGTAGGTCCGGCTCAGGAGCGCGGGCACGCGTGCCTCGTAGCGGCCATCCGTGACGGTTGCGTCGACGGTGCCGGCGACCGTCTCCGCCTCAAGGATCACGAGGCGTACCTGCAGCGCGGATCCGTCCAGCGTGGCGCCGGCCGTGCCCATCAGGATCTGTCCGGCCACCAGGCCGTCCGCCTCTTGCGCCGTCGCCGAGGCAGCGGCCAGCCACCCGAGGGCGATCGCGAGCATCAGGGCGGCGGCGGTCAGGGCGCGCGTGCGGGTTCGGCTCACCGGACATCCTCGCCCAGGTCGCGGAGGGCGTCCGTCACCGCACGCAGGCGTGGCCCCAGCGTCCGCCGGGCGTCCGCCCGGTCGGCCTCGGTGATGCGCCCCGTCGCGAAGTCGTCGTCGATCTCACGCAGTTCGGCCAGCAGAGAGTCGCGCCGCGCGAGCAGGTCGGCTGCCGCGTCGCCCGCCTCCGGTGCCGCGTCTCCCGGCCGGGGCCACGCGACGAACAGCGCGGCGAGGGCGGCCACAGCGGCGAGGATCAGCCACTCCATCAGGCGTCCCGTTCGTCGGCCGCGCGGAGTTCCTCGTCGAGCCAGGCGTCGTCCGTCGGCGTGCCGGAGGGGATCGCGGGCCGGGCGCGTCGCCTCAGCGAGAGCAGGAACCACGCGCCCGCCGCACCCACGGCAACGATGGCGCCGCCCACCCAGCCGAACAGCCAGAGGTTGAAGCCCTCGCGCGGGAGTTCCGCGCGGACCTGCGGCCCGTAACGCACCTCAAAGAACAGGATGATGTCGTCCGCGGTCGCGCCGGCCGCCAGGCGCTCGCGGATGATCTGCTTCATGTCGCGGCAGATCGCCAGTTCGCAGACGTCCAGCCGCTTGTTCGTGCACTGCGGGCACAGCAACTGCCGCTCGATGGCGATCGCCTGCTCCTCCGTCGGCGGCAACTGCGCCGAGGCTTGCTGGATGCTCGTGAGGAGGCCCGCGGCTAGCGCGAGTACGCCCACGGCGGCCAGCGCGAACGGGCGTGGCATGCGGCTCATGCGGGGCGCGCCCCGGCGGGTGAGGCGTCCTCGACCACCACGGGCCGCCGCGCGCGGGAGGGGGCGAAGGCGAGCAGCCCGCCCGCGGCGTAGATACCGCCGCCGATCCAGAGCCAGGCGATGAACGGGTTCACGAACGCCTGGATCTCGGTGAGCCGTTCGGCGTCCCAGCCCTGGACGAACAGGTACAGGTCTCGCGTCAGGCTGCCGTCCACCGCGACGATGGCGACCGGCTGCTCCGGGAAGTTCGCGAAGAACCGCCGTCCCGGTTCCAGGTAGCCCTCCACCTTGCCGTCGCGCTCCACGCGCACGCGGGCCACCACCTCCACGTCGATGCCATTCACGCCGGGGGAGCGGGTCGCGAGGTCCTCGAACACCATCGTGTAGCCGCCGGCCTCGAACGACTCGCCGGGGCTCACGACCGCGCGGGTCTGGCTCTGGTACACGGTGGAGGCGATCACGGCCACGGCCATGACGGCGACGCCGACATGCACCAGGTAGCCGCCGTACTTACGCGGGTCGCGGTTGAAGAGCGCACCGAATGCGCCTGGCCACGAGGCGCCTCGGGCGGAGCGGAGCGCGAGCGTCCCGGCGGCGTACTCGCGGGCGGTGACGACGAGGATCGCGACGGCGCCGCCGATGCCGGCGAGGGCGAACGAGTCACGCACGCCCAGCGCGGCCAGCACGACGAGCGACAGCAGCAGGAGCGCGCCCGGCACGATGAACCGCCGCCCCAGGGCGCCCGGCGCGGCCTTCCGCCACGGCACCACGGTGCCGATGGCGGTCAGGAACAGCATCACGATCAGCAGCGGACCAACCACGTCGTTGAAGAACGGCGGGCCCACGGTGATGCGGACATCCTGGATCAGTTCCGAGAAGACCGGGAAGAGCGTCCCGCCGAGGATGACGAGCGCCATCGCGATCAGGACATAAGTGTTGAGGATCA
>PHBR01000089.1 GCA_002840675.1 Chloroflexi bacterium HGW-Chloroflexi-9 | reverse complement strand
CGCGAACTCGCGGAGCGCCTCGCCGGCCACGGCGTCGCCGCGGACCGGGTCACCGGCGGCGACAACGCGCAGGCCGTGGCGGATGCGGACATCGTCGTGGTCGTCGTACCGTACGCGGCACACCGCGCGACGCTTGAGGGGCTCCGGAGCGCCCTCGACGGCCGCATCGTGGTGGACGCGGTCGTCCCCGTGGTCTTCGACCGTGGCCCCCGCCCGGTCGACGTGCCGGCCGGGTCGGCGACGGAGGAAGCCGCCGAGATCCTGCCCGCCTCGCGAGTCATTGGCGCGTTCCACAACCTCGCGGCGGAGGTGCTGCTGGACCCGGACGCCTCGGTGGACGCGGATGTCCTCGTCACCGGCGGCGACGCGGAGGCGAAGCAGACGGTGATGGCGCTCGCGGGCGAGATCGCCGGGGTAACGGCCGTTGATGCCGGCCCGCTCCGGTTCTCCCGCTTCGTGGAGGGGCTCACCATCCTCCTCATTGGCATCAACGGCCGCTACAAGGCTCACACCGGCGTGCGCATCGCCGGGCTCTCGGACCACCAGTAACGCGATCCCCACGGTCACACGCACCCGCGCCGAAGCGAGGCTCCCCGATGACGTCCACCCCCACCCCGCCACCGCCCTCCGCGCCCGAGGTGCGAGTGATCGGCGTCCGCGGCATCCCGATGGTGCAGCCGAACGACGACATCGCCGACCTGGTGATCACCGCCGCGTCCGCACAGGGCACGCCGCTGCAGGAAGGCGACGTGGTCGCCATCACGCAACGGATCGTGTCGAAGGCGGAGGGCCGCATCTACCCGATGGACCACTTCGTCCCCAGCCCGTTCGCGCTCCACTACGCGCAGCGCACGGAAAAGGACCCGCGGGTCGTGGAGGCCGTGCTCCGAGAGTCAAAGCGGATCATCCGCCAGGCCGGCGGCGTGCTGATCACGGAAACGCACCACGGCCTGAAGTGCGCCAACGCGGGCGTGGACGCCTCCAACACCGGCGGCCAGGACCTGGTCTGCCTGCTCCCGGTCGACCCGGACGCCTCCTGCCGCCGAATCCGGGACGCCATCCGCGCGCGACTGGACATCGATGTCGCCGTGGTGATGACGGACACCTTCGGCCGGCCCTGGCGCCTGGGACAGACGAACGTGGCGATCGGCGTGGCGGGGATGAAGCCCTTCCACGACTACATCGGCCAGCGCGACCTGGACGGGCACGAACTGCGCGTGACGCTGCTCTGCGTCGCAGACGAGATCGCCGGCGCTGCGGAGATGGTCATGGGCAAACTAGACGCGATCCCGGCCGCGATCGTGCGGGGCTTCGCCTACACCCGTGGCGAGGGCTCCGCGACCGAGATCGTGCGGGAGATGGCGCTCGACCTCTTCCCGTAGCCCCTCGGGCGTCGGGCCCGCGGGAACCTTCGCGCCGGAGGCGCGTTCGCTCCTCGTGACCGACGCCTCGAACGCCTCATCGCCGCCCCGTTCCGCCATGCAGCGGAACCTCAGACTCCTGCCGTGGTGGTGGGTCTTTCGCTGGGCGTGGCTCGGCGAGGGCATCTGGGTGCTCTACCTCACCCGGGAGCGCGGGCTCACGCTCGGCCAGGTCCTGCTGTTCGAGGCGGTCTTCGCCGCCGTCGTCGTGCTGGGCGAGGTGCCGACCGGGATGCTGGCGGACCGCTTTGGGCGGCGCGCCTCGCTGATCCTCGGCAGCGTCATTGTGATCCTCGGGTTCCTCGCCTTCGGGCTCTCGCCGTTCATCGGCGTGCTGCTCCTCGCTTACGCGCTCTTCGGATTCTCGGAGACGCTGTTCTCCGGCGCCGACAGCGCGATGCTCTTTGACTCGCTGAAGGGCGAGGGGCGGGAGGACGAGTTCACCGCCTGGAACGGACGCCTGAACGCGCTCCTGCTCGGCGCGATCGCCGCGTGGACGGTGATCGGCAGCGTCATGGTCCGCTGGACACCGCTGACGACACCGATCCTGTTGAGCGCGGCGCTGAGCCTCCCCGCCATCGTGCTCGCCTGGCGGATGCACGAGCCGCCGCGCGACGACGAACGCCACTCCTACCTGCAGACGGGCCGCCTCGCGCTCTCCGGTGTCGCCCGTTCCGTGGCGCTGCGCTCGGTGATCGTGCTGATGGCACTGACGACGTTCTCGATCGCCCTCGTCGGCGTGACGCAGCAGATCATGGTCGTGAACGCGGGGATGCCGTTATGGTCGGTGGGCCTGTTCGTGGCGCTACAGATGGCGCTGGCCGCGTTCGGCTCCGCGGTCGCAGACCGCTTCGGGCGATGGCTGACGCTGCGCCGGACCTTCCTGCTGATGCCGCTCCTGAGCACGCTGGCGCTGCTGGCCGTGATCCCCGGGAGCATCTGGCTCTACCCACTCTTCATCTTCCCGGCGTTCGGGTGGAACGTGATGTGGCCACACTTCGCGGACTATCTCTCCAGGCGGGCCCCGGACAGCCTGCGCGCGACCACGATCTCAGTCGCGAGCGTGGTCGCGAGCGCCGGCAGCATCCTGGTCACGCCCGTGGTCGGCCTGGGCGTGGACCGGCTGGGGATGGCCACGGCGCTGACCCTCACCTCCCTGGTGTACGCGACCGCCGTCCTCGTCGCGTACCTCGCATGGCGCCGCGCCGGTGACCTGCTCGCCCGTCCGAACGGCGTCCCCGCGTAGCGGGACACCGCCGGTCGACGCCCTCGCGCGCCGCGCCCTACCATCGAGGGCGGACCGGGGGAGCGATGAGCGACGAGCACGAGGCACGCGACGAGGACGCCCACGGGGGCGAACACGCTGCGGACGGCCCGGTGACCGCCGGCGAATTGCTCCGTCAGGCCCTGGTCGACGACGACGACCCGCGCTTCCCGCGCTGGCTGCCTCTCCCCGGCATCGTCATCGCCGCTGGCTGGGCCGGGTGGGAGGCCACGGCGAACGGCGCGAGCCTCGCCGGGACGCTGCTCTGGCCTGGTGCGGCGATCTTCGCCCTCACCACGCTGGTCGCCTGGTTTGGCTGGCAGCTCGAGATCGATTGATCGCGCGCGTCGAAGCGTGCGCCGGGGAGCCCTTCGTGCTGTACGTGTTCAGCGGCCCTGACGAGTTCCGCGCCTCCGAACGGCTGCGCGAGTTGCGCGCGTCCCTGGACAGCGACGGCTCGCTCTCCTCGAACACCTCCACGCTCGCCGGGCGCGGCCTGACACCGCAGGAGTTGCTGCAGCACGCCTCCGCGATCCCGTTCCTCGCCCCCGCGCGGCTGGTGATCGTGGAGGGCCTCCTCGGCGCCGTGGGTAACCGCCGGGGGGCCGCCGAGGCGTGGCAACCGTTCCTGGACTTCGTCCCATTGATGCCGGACACGAATCATGTGGTGCTCCTGGAGCCGCCGAAGCGAGACGACCGCGACGATGCGACCGGGCGCTCGCCCCTGCTGGCCGCGCTCAAGGCGCTCCCGAACGTGAAGGTGGAGCAGTTCTATCTGCTGAAGGACTGGGCGCGCGGCGGCCCGTCCGAGGTGGCGCAGTGGCTGCAGGACCGCGCCGTGCGTCGCGGGATCTCGATCGAGCCGCCGGCAATCCAGGCGCTGTCCGACCTGATGGGCGCGAACCTCCGCGGCCTCGCCAGCGAACTCGACAAGCTCTGGGCCTACACGAACGGCCGCACGATCACCGCGAACGACGTGCGGCTCCTCACCCCCCAGTCGCGCGAGGAGAGCATCTTCGAACTGGTCGATGCGATCGTGGAAGGGCACGCCTCGAACGGCCTGAAACTGCTGCGGCGGATGCTGGAGGACGGCTCCGAGTCCCCCGGCCACGTGCAGCTGCTCGTCGCACGCCAGATCCGGCAGCTCGTCCGCGCCACCGAGGTGCTCGAACAGGGCGGCACCCAGGACGACGTGGCAGCCGCCACGAACCTGCGCGGCGGCTTCCCGCTGACCAAGTTGATGCGCCAGGCCCGCGCCACCCATCGCGGCGCCGTGGAGGCAGCCCTGCGCGTCGTGGAGCACACGGACTTCTCCGTGAAGACGGGCCGCCTCGCGGACGCGCTCGCGCTTGAGTTGCTCGTGGTGCAACTCGCCTCACTGGCCCCCCGCCACAGTCGCTCGCGCTGAGTCGCTCGGCGCGACCGCCAGGGGCTGCCGCCGTGCGTTGAGGAATGTCCCCGTGGGCGAGTGTGCGCGTGTCATGGCCTCATCGGGACGTGCAAGACGACGCGAGCGCTTCGACAGGCTCAGCGCGAACGGAACTCGAACTGGATGCACACCCCCTGGCTGGTCTGGTGCTGGCCCGGCGCGCCAGCGACCGGGGCCCCGCCGCGCTGAACAGTAGGCCTTATGCGCCAACCCCAACCGTTGTGAGCCACCGGCGGCAGCCCCTGGCGGTCGCGCCGAGCGACTTAGTCGCGGAAGGGGACGGCCATCGGGTTGTAGCAGCGGACGGTGTGGCCCTCGGAAGAGTCGAGGACCGGCGTCAGCGACGGCTCCGGGTCCGTGCGGCAGGCGCCGATCGCCTTCGAGCAGCGCGGGAGGAATGCGCACTCGTCCTGCAGCGTCATCAGGTCGGGCGGGTTGCCGCGCATCGCGACCAGTTTCCCGCGCGGCGGCGCCAGCGTCGGGATGCTGCTGAGCAGCCCGAAGGTGTACGGGTGCTTCGGCGTCTTGAAGGTGGTGCGGACATCCGCCGTCTCCACCAGCACCCCGGCGTACATCACCCCCACGCGGTCGGCGAGGCGCGCGACCACGCCGAAGTCATGCGTGATCGCCAGGATCCCCGTGCCGGCGTCCCGCAGTTCCTCGATCGCCGTCAGCATCTCGTGCCGCACAGCCGGGTCCAGGTTCGCGGTCGGCTCGTCCGCGATGATCACGCTCGGCTTCATCGCCGTCGCCATCGCGATCATCACGCGCTGGGCCATGCCGCCAGAGATCTGGAAGGTGTAGGCGTCCGCGACGCGACGCGGATCCGGAAACACGCGCCCGAGCACCTCGACGGCGGCCTCAAGGGAGGCCTCCATCTCCATCCCCTTGTGCTCGCGAAACGCCTCCGCGATCTGCTCGCCGATGCGCATCGTCGGCGTCAGCGCCGCGCGTCCGTCCTGGAAGATCATCCCGATCTCGGTACCGCGCATGTGTCGCAGTTCCTGCGGGGTCATCGCCGCCACGGACTGGCCCCGGTAGGAGATGTCGCCCGTCACCGTCGCGTTCGACGGCAGCAGTCCGAGGATCGCGAGCGCGATCGTGGACTTGCCGGAGGCGGATTCACCCACGAGCGTCAGCACCTCACCAGCATGGAGGTCGAACGACACGCCGCGCACGGCGGGCAGTTGACCGTCGTTCGTCTTGTAGGTCGCGCGCACATCCCGCACCGAGATCAGCGGCTCGCGTACCTCGGTGGGCGGTGTGGTCGGGGAGGTCTCTTCCATCCACCGAGCCTACCGCAGCGCCCCATGCCCGGAAACAACAAGGCCGCGCTCTCGCGCGGCCTCTGCTGTTTCTGTTGGGCGCGAGCCCTCGGGCCTGCCGGCCCTGCACCGCACATCACGCGCGACCGGCGGCAGCCCCTGCCCGTCGCGGCGAGCGACCGAGCGACCTAGAAGGAGCGGATCGTGCCGACCAGGCGGCCCTGCACGCGCACGTTCGTCGCGTCCTCGTAGATCGGGTCCATCGTCGCGTTCATCGGCTGCAGGCGGACCTGCTTGCCCTCCGGGTAGTACTTCTTGAGGGTGGTCTCCTCCCGGTCGACGATCCACGCGGCGACCACGTCACCGGGATCGGCCGTCTCGCGCGGCTCCAGGATCACCAGGTCGCCGTCATTGATGAGCGCGTCGATCATCGAGGTGCCCTGCACCCGCAGCGCGTAGAAGTTGCCGGTACGGCCGGAGGTCATGTCCTCGGTCAGGTCGATCACCTCGAGCGGCGCCATCGTGTCCGGGTAGACCGGCAACGGCAGGCCCGCGGCGATCTTGCCGAGCACCGGCACCTGGAGGGTACGGCGGCGGCGTTCGCCCTGGCCGTTCAACAGTTCGATCGCGCGGGACACCTCCCGGTCGCGCCGGATGTACCCCTTCTCCTCGAGCCGCTTGAGGTTGTAGTCCACGACCGATGTTGAGGAGATGTCACACCCGGACTGGATGTCACGGATGGACGGCGGGTAGTCGTGCTCCGCGATGAACTCCTCCAGGAACCGGAGGATGCTCTGCTGCTTCTCCGACAGGTCGCTCGCCATAGGGCCCCTCCAGCGATCACGGACCGGGATGCGGTTGTCCACAACTGCTCACAACATGTGGACAAATCACGGCACAAATGTTCTGTTCGGAACGAACGCTAACCCGGCCCTCCCTCCCCGTCAAGCCTTCCTGTCGCTCACCACCACGGGCGGGTCGCTCGCCGCGACGGGCGGCGGCTGCCGCGGGTGGGAGCGCGGGGGCGTCGGACGCGAATAGGATCGAGGGGCGGGAATGACCGGCGTGGAACAGCATCGGCGCGACGCGCCGTGAGGCGGGAGTGAGCGTGGGCGCAGGGCTTGAGGATCTGTTTGGCCGGGAGCACCCGGACGAGCCGGACGAAGCGAAGGGCGAGTTGCGCCGCGCGATGGTGGTGGCGGCCCACCCGGACGACGCCGACTTTGGGGCGGCCGGCACCGCGACGCTCCTCGCCCGCTCCGGGTGGGAGGTGCGCTACGTCGTGGTGACGGATGGCTCAAAGGGGTCGGATGACCCCGCCTTCACGCCGGAGACGCTGGTCGCCGCGCGGGTCGAGGAGCAGCGCGCCGCCGCCGCAATTCTGGGCGTGCAGAGCGTACGCTTCCTCGGCTTCACGGACGGCGAACTCGTCTACTCGCGGTCGCTGCTGGGGGCGATCACCCGCGAGATCCGGGAGTTCCGACCGTACGCCGTATACACCCACGACCCGGAGCCGGTGATCATCAAGAACGCCTTCGTGAACCACAACGACCACCGTTTCAGCGGCCTGGCCACGGTGGACGCGGTCTACCCGACCGCCCGCGACCGCATGAACTTCCCCGAACACCTCGCGGAGGGCCTCGAGACCCACAAGGTGCGCGAGCTCTACCTCTGGGGCGCGAACGAGCCGACCTTCGACGTCGACATCAGCGAGGTCGTCGACACGAAGATCGACGCGCTGCTCGCACACGCCAGCCAGTTCAAGCAGGAGCGCGAAGTCATGAAACAGATGCTGGACTACTGGCGGGAACCGGACGGCCGGTACCTGGAGCAGTTCCGCCGCGTCGTGATGTGGGGATAGGCGGCCCGATGGCGCTCCCCTCGCCCGCCCGCTTCTGCCCGCGCTGCGCGGCGCCGCTCGCGCCGGACGCCTCCGGGCGCCCCGCGTGCGGCATCGATGGTTGCGGGTACACCTGGTATCCCGACCCGAAGGTGGCGGTCGGGGTGCTCGCGGAGCGGGACGGGCAACTCCTGCTCGTGCGCCGCAACCATGAGCCGGCGTTCGGCCGTTGGGCGTTCCCGTCCGGCTACGTCGACGCGGGCGAGGTGCTGGAGGACGCCGCGCGGCGCGAGGTGCTGGAGGAGACCGGGGTGACGGTCCGCCTGGACCGGCTGCTCGGCGCCTACTCGGAGCCGGGCAGCCCGGTGGTGTTCATCGCCTACGCCGGTACCATCACCGACGGGGATCCCGCCCCGGGGGACGAAGCACTGGAGGTTGGCATGTTCGCGCCGGACGCCCTTCCGCCGTTCCCGTTCCCGCATGACGCCGCCGTCCTCGCCGCGTGGAGCGCGGGTGCCGCCCGATGACCGACGACACTTCCGAGGCCGGGGGCGCCCTCCGCCCCGTCACGCTCCTCCAGCAACGCGGGATCGAGGCGGAGGTGCTGATCCCGCTGATCCGCCGGCTCGAAACCGAACTCGGGGTGGAGCGGGCGCACACGATCGCTGCCGAAGTGATCGCGGGGATCGCCCGGGAGCAGGGGCACCGCGTCGCGGAAGGCCTCGGGCGGCGTGACCTGGAGGGCTTCACGCACGTGAAGGACTCATGGGGCGGCGCCGGCGGCGACCTGGCGATCGAGACGCTGCGCCAGGATGGCGAGCGGCTGGAGTTCAACGTGGTCGGCTGCCGCTTCGCGGAGATGTACCGCCGGATGGGCGCGACCGACCTGGGCTTCCTGCTCTCCTGCGGACGCGACTTCGCGCTCTCGGAGGGCTACTCGGACGCGCTCCACCTGGAACGGACCCAGACGATCATGCAGGGGGCGCCCTTCTGCGACTTCCGCTACCGTCTGGCGCGCGAGGGCGTGTTGAGCGACGATGCGACCGTCGAGGGCGGCGCCACGCGCTGAGCAGGCGCCCCGCAGCGATTCAATGCGTCAAGACGCGTACGCGATTCGATGGCTCCCGCAGATGGGGCCCCTGCAGGAGGGATGAGCACATGGAAGTCACGATGGTCCTGACCGAGCTCGGGAAGAAGTGGCACGACGAGATCCGCGGCGTCCTGAAGGCCGCCCTTGAAGAGGCCGGCGTGGACGCGCAGGTCCAGGAGACGGTCATCCGCGCCGACGAGGAGTCGATCGACGCGAAGTGCATCGGCTCACCGACGATCCGTGTGGACGGCTTCGACGTGGAGTACATGGAGCGGGAGCCCGAAGAGCGCTCCGCCGGTGTGCGCTACTTCAACACCATGGCGGGCTGGAAGCCGGTGCCGGAGAAGGGCATGATCGTCCGCGCCCTGGCGCGCGCCAAGGAGCGCGAAGCCGGCCGCTAACTCCCGCCCCTCACCTCCGCCTCGACGCGCTCCGTACACTGGAGTCATGAACGAGACGGACCGGCCCGAGGCGAACGAACCTCACGAGGCGTCACGAGACGCCGCCGGGAACATCGGCGGCGCGCTCGGGCGCTTCGTCCGTTCAGCGCGCCGGGCAGCCCGGCCCGGCCCGGAACGCGACCGGCTGGTCGAACAGGCCCACGAGGCCGTCGAGGCCGCCCGGCCACAGGCGGAACGCCTCGCGAAGCAGGCGAAGGCCGCCGCCGACGCCGCACGCCCGCACGTGGTCCGCGCCGCCCGCGAGGTCACGGCCTACACCCGCGAACACCAGGACGAGATCAAGCGCGCGGCCGGCACCGGCGCGACCGAGTTCGCCCGACGCGCCGTGCCCCCGACCCTCCGTCCGATCGCGAACGTTGTCGAGCAGGAACTCCGGAAGCCGCCCGCACTTCGCGCCGCCGGGACACCTCCGCCGGACGAGCAGCACGCGGACGCCGGACCCGCGGAAGCACCACCCGCAGGCCCTCCCTCCGACGATCAGCCGCGCTCCTGACCCGCGCTCGTAGAGCCTTTTCGCTACGAGGCGGTATCGGAACGGCCGGAGGTCAGGAGCCGCGCCTGGTGCACCGGGCGCATGGCGATCATCCCGCAGAGGGCGACCAGCCCCGCACCCACGCCGACCCCGGCGCTGTAGATCAAGAACGGCAGCGTGTACGAGCCCAGCAGGTCGTAGAGTGCCGCCCCGCCGATCGTCCCGAACACCTGCCCCCCGGTCGTCACCATCTGCTGTGAGCCGGAGACGGCCCCGTAGTGGCGCACCCCGAACGTCCGCGTGATCAGTAGCGGCTCCAGCATCGGCCCGAAGGCACCGCCGACCCCCTGCGACAGAATCACCACCACCGCCAGTGCGTACACACGCGTCACCCGCCCGAGCGCGATCCCGATCGGGACACGCGCGACCGTGCGGATCAGCGCCGCAATCGAGAGCGCAGCCGCGCCCGCCGTCACATTCCGCGAGTCGAAGAAGTCGATCGCGAGCGTGGTGATCGATCCCTGGCCGATGAAGAACAACATCAGCCCGGTCGACATCAACCAGAAGGCAGGGGTGCGCAGCGACTGCGGGGCCGACAGGCCCCATTCGATCGCCGGTAGGTCATCCAGGCGGCGCTCGTCGGCGGAGACCACCGGGCGCAGGCCAATGTCCGCCGGGTGGTTCCGCACCAGCAACGCAGCGATCACCTGGATCGCCAGCACGGCGATACCGCTCACCAGCATCGTCGTGTGCCAGTCGGTCCGCTCCTCCAGGACCTTGTAGAGCGGCAGCAGCGTGGCGCCGCCGAGGCCGAACCCGACGGTCACGAGGCCCAGCGCGGTCTGGCGTCGCCGCCCCTCGAACCAGCGGGTCATCACCCAGTTGAACGGGATCGGCATGATGAACGTGCGCCCGACGCTTGCGATCGACCAGCCGATGAATAGCTGCCAGGGCGCCTCCGCGAACGAGGTGAGGACGAGCGCGGCGGGCGCGACGAACACGCTCAGCCGGATCACCCGGACCGCGCCGTTCTGGTCGATGTACCGACCGACGAACGGCCCGGCGAGCGCGAACACCGTCTGGCCGATCATGAATGCAGCGACCACGACCGTGCGGCCGACGCCGAAGTCCTCCGAGATCGCGGGGACGTACACGGAGGTCGTCCAGAACATCGCGCCGCCGGTGATCGTGTTCGCCACGATCGCCACGACAACGATCAACCAGCCGTAGTGGAACGGCAGACGCCGAGCGATCGCCCCCACCGGCGGCCCTTTCGTGGTCGGTCAGTTGCGGATGTCAGCGGTGAAGACAGGCCGGCAGGCCCGCGGACGCGTCCAAGATAGGGCTCCGGGGGCCGGGCATGATGCGCGACGGTGTTACTGCTATCGTGCGGGCGACCGGCACGCCTCGGACGAGGTCCGGCAACGCACCCGGGAGCACCCCATGAAGATCGCCATCGGCCTCAACCACAACGCCATCACGGACTGGCCCGCCACCGTCACGTTCGCCCAGGAAGCGGAGCGCGTCGGTGTGGACTCGCTGTGGACCGCGGAGGCGTGGTCGCACGACGCCGCCACGCCAATCGCCTACCTCATGGCAAAGACGGAGCGGCTCCGCTTTGGCAGCGGCATCTTCCAGATCGGCACGCGCAGCCCGGCCCTCATCGGCATGACCGCGCAGAGCCTGGACCAGATGTCCGGCGGGCGCTTCATGCTCGGCCTGGGCACCAGCGGCCCCCAGGTGATCGAGGGCTGGCACGGCCTCCCGTTCCGGAAGCCGCTCCAGCACACGCGCGAGGTGATCGAGATCGTGCGGCGCGTGATGAACGGCGAGACCGTCGCCTACGACGGCGAGTTCTACCAGTTGCCGCTGGACGCCGAGCACGGCGGCACCGGCGAGGGCAAGGCGCTCCGCTCCGGCGCGCCGATCACCCCGAACCTCCCGATCTACGTCGCCTCCCTCGGGCCGGCGAACCTGCGTCTGACCGGCGCGCTCGCGGACGGCTGGCTCGGCGGCTCCTTCATCCCGGAATACGCCGACCTGTTCCTGGACGAGATCCGCGCGGGAGCGAAGGCGGCCGGCCGAGACTTCTCCGAGATCGACATCGGGGTGGGCGGCACCGTGGTCTTCACAGACGACCCGGAGCAGGCCGCCGCGCAACTCAAGCCGGGGCTCGCGTTCTCCCTGGGCGCCATGGGATCGAAGCAGCACAACTTCTACAACGCCGCCTACAGCCGCCAGGGCTGGGCTGACGAGGCGAAGGAGATCCAGCGCCTCTGGCTCTCCGGACAGCGCGACGAGGCGCGCAAGCGCGTACCCACCGAACTGGTGCTGGCCACCCACCTCATCGGCGACCGCCAGGCCGTGAAGGACCGCCTCCGCGTCTACCGCGACGCCGGCGTCACCACGTTCCGTGCCGGCGCGCACGGCGACCTGCGTGCGAAGATCGAGACGCTCGCACAGCTCGCCGAGGTCATGGAAGAGGTCAAGGCGGAGGCCGCCGCTCCCGCGCGCGGCGCCTGACGCGCGGAGGCTGCCACCGGCCCATGCCACACATCGCCATCCATCGTGACGAGGCGGGCACCCAGCGCCGCCTGACCTCACAGCGCGCGATTCTGGACGCCCACCGCGAGGCCCGCGGACTCCTGTGGGTGCATATCACCGAGATGGACGCCGAGGACGAGGCGCTCCTGCGCCGTCTCCGCTTCCACCCGCTCGCCATCGAGGACGCGGTGAGCCGCCAGTACCGCCGGCCCAAAGTGGACGACTACGGCAACTATCTCTTCATCGCGCTCCACGGCATCGACGACAGCGGGTCGGTCGAGGAGATCTCGACGACCGAACTGGATCTCTTCGTCGGCCCGACCTTTGTCGTGTCCTCTTCCATGACCAGCCTGTCGTGGTCGGAACACCTCATCGAGCAGCCAGCGCACGCCATGGCGGGCGGCGCGGGGACGTTGGCCTACACGATCATCGACGCACTCGTGGACAGCGTCCTGCCGGTCGTGGAGCGGATGGATGAGGTCGCGGAGACGATCGAGGAACGGGCGCTGGCGAATCCGTCGCCCGACCTCCTGGAACACATCCTGCGGTTGAAGCGAGCGAGCGCCATGGTGGGACGGGTGATCGTGCCGCAGCGCGATCTCCTCGCGCGAATCGCGCGCGGCGACCACCCTCCGCTGGACGGTGCGCACGGCGCCTACTTCCGCGACGTGACGGACCACCTCGACCGGATCGAGGATCTCGCGCAGGCGCTGCGGGACCGTGCGGATCACCTGGTGGTGCTCTACCACTCCGCGCTGGGGCTGCGGCAGAACGAGGCGATGCGCCAGCTGGCGATCGTCGCTTCCATCTTCATGCCGCTGACGCTGCTCACCGGCATCTACGGCATGAACTTCGAGCACATGCCGGAACTTGAATGGCGATACGGCCACCTTGCGGTGCTCGTCACCATCGGCGTGGTCGTCAGTATCGGTACGTTCTGGCTCTGGGGCCGGGCGTTCCTGGGGCGCGGCCAGCGAGGGCTACGTGCGATCGCGTCCTACGCGCTGGAGCCACACGAGGTCCGGGACGCGGTGCGTCGATCCGCGGAGGGTCGCGAGCGGGTACTCGATACGACGCCGCGAGATGACGACGAACCCCGGGAGCGCTTTCCGTAGCCGCGCCGGCTAGGGGTCGTGCGGCATCGGTGCGGCGATCGGCTCCGCCGGCAGGTGGGCCTCCAGGTACTCGCCGATCGCGTCGAGTTCGGTGGCGTCGAGCGCCGTCTGCAACCACTCGAACAACTCGGACTCTTCCCAGCGGACGTGTTCGCGGAGCGTCTGGCCGAATCGCGCGAGCGCGTCACGCCGCTCGTCGGCGGTCGTCGCCGTGCGCATCGTCTCCACAAGCGCCTCGATCTCCCGGTGGTCGCGCTGGAGACGTCCCGCGTGCTGCAGGCCCGGGTCGGCACGGTTCGCGATCCGCGCAAGCAGACACTCGTTCTCCGCGCCAAAATGCGGGAGCAGACCCGCGGCCCAGAAGCGGAGTAGGTCGCCGTAGAGCGCGCGCATCTCTGCATCGGTCGCGGCGGGGAGTTCGCGCTGGATGCGCAAAGCCAGCACCAGCGCGTGGTGGTGTTCGCGGGACAACCGGATCAGACGAGGATCGCGCTGCATCACCCCAGTGTACCGACCGAGGCATCCCAAACCGGTGCCGGGGCGTTACTCGAGGCGGAGCCGCAGGCCCAACACGTCCGCGAGTTCCACCAGCGTGGAGACGCCGGTGTCGCCCGCGATGCGCCCGGCCTCCAGCCCCTCCGCGATCTGCAAGAGCACCCCGATCGCCTTCGGCGTGTCCAGGTCGGCGTCCATCGCGTCATGGAAGGCGTTACGGTACGGCTGCACGCGCAGCCGATCCGGTGGGCCGCCGGGCGCGCGCGCCGCGCGCTCAAGCGTGCGTGCGTGCTCCTCCCATGTGCGGAGGTCATCGCGTGAGAAGTCGCGGTCGTCGCGGTAGTGCCGCGCGAGGAGCGCGAGCCGGAGGCCGTTCGACGTGAAGCCCTCCTCCAGCAACTGGCTCACCTTCACGAGATTGCCGAGCGACTTCGACATCTTGTGGCCGTCTAGCCCCATGGTGCCGTTGTGCATCCAGGTGCCGGTGTACGGGCGCTGGCCGCTGTAGGCCTCGGACTGGACGATCTCGGAATCGTGGTGCGGGTAGCGCAGGTCCTTGCCGCCACCGTGGATGTCCAGCTGCGGGCCCAGGTGCTTCTGCGCCATGGCCGAACATTCGATGTGCCATCCGGGACGGCCGGGCCCCCAGGGCGACTCGAAGGTCGCGCCCTCCCAGTCACATGGTTGCCATACCAGGAAGTCCAGCGGGTGACGCTTCAGCTCCACCGGCTCCGCCGGCATGGAGTCGCTCTTGAAGGAGAGCAACGCCTCGCCGGTTACCCCCGCCAGCGCACCGAACTCCGGCGTGCGCGTGACGTCGAAGAAGACGTAGCCGTCCACCTCGTAGGCGAAGCCGCGCTCGATCAGCCGCGAGACGGTCTCGATGATCCCGGGGATGGTCTCGGAGACGCGCGGGAAGGCGTCCGGACGCAGGACGTTCAGCGCGTCCATCTCCCGCAGATAGATCGCGTGGTTGAGATCCGTCAGCTCCGCGATCGAACAGGCACGCTCGCGTGACACGCGCACCATGTCGTCGTCCACGTCCGTGATGTTCTGGACGTGGTGCACCTCGTAGCCGTTGAACTCGAACCACCGCCGGAGCGTGTCGAACGCGACGTAGACGAGCGCGTGGCCCAGGTGCCCCACGTCATACGGGGTGATCCCGCAGACGTACATGCGCACCACGCCATCGGCGAGCGGCTGGAAGCGCTCCACCTCGCGCGTGAGGCTGTTGTAGAGGTGCAAGTTGTCGTACGGACGCGGCTGAAGCAGGGAGGGCTCCGGTTCGATGCGCCGCTGAGGGCGGGCGCGCCGGATCGTAACACCCCGCGCGGGTCACCCGGGCGGTGCGGAAGCGGCCCGGAAACAACACACCCCCGGCGCGAGCCGGGGGTGTGCAGCAACAACCCGAGAGGTGAAGTGAATTTACTTCTTCGCCGCCGCGCGAGCGCGCGTGGTCGTGGTGGTCCGGGCCGCCGGCTTGCGCGCGGCGGTTGCCCGGGCAGCGGGCTTCGCGGCGGGCTTGGCAGCGGCACGAGTCGTCGTCCGGGCGG
>PHBR01000088.1 GCA_002840675.1 Chloroflexi bacterium HGW-Chloroflexi-9 | reverse complement strand
CTACCCGATCGCCATCGAAGAGGGCCTGCGGTTCGCCATCCGAGAGGGTGGCCGGACGGTGGGCGCGGGCGTCGTCACCAAGATCGTCGAGTAACGACCGGCTGCCCGTGAGGGCTGCGGTAGGGGGATCCAGATGGCGAAGAAGGGCGCGGACCGCGACCACATCACGCTGGCGTGCACGGAGTGCCGTGAGCGCAACTACAGCACCAAGAAGAACAAGCGGAACGACCCGGAACGGCTGGAGCTGAGCAAGTACTGCCCGCGCTGCCGAACCCACCAGTCGCACCGGGAGACGCGGTAACCGTTACCGCGTCCCCCGGCCGGCTCCGCACGACGCAAGCACCGCCGATCTGAGCGGGAGTCAGGACGGATCCATGGGCCGAGAACAACGGCGCGCGCAACAGCGCGCCGAACGTCGCCAACGCCAGGCGCCTCAGTCGCGCCCGGCCGGGCCGATGATGAGCACCGCCGGGCCTGCTGATGGGCCGCAGCGCAAGGGCTCGCTCCTGAAGCCCCGGTGGGCGCAGGACATCTTCAGCGAACTCAAGAAGGTCACCTGGCCCAACCGCCGCGAGGTGGGCAACCTGACGTTCGTGGTGATCGTCGTCGCGCTGCTCATCGGCGCGGTGCTGGGGACCGCCGACCTCGCGTTCGGCTGGTTCGTCGAACAGACGATCCTGCGTTAAGGGGGCACCGTGAACGAGCAGCGCGACGCAAGCGTGGCAGTCTCTGAGGAAACCCCGGATGACGGGCGCGCCTGGTACATCGTCCAGACTTACTCCGGCTACGAGAACAAGGTGAAGACCTCGCTCGAGCAGCGGATCAAGGCGATGGACCTGGGCGGGAAGATCTTCCAGGTCTTCATCCCCACCATTGAAGAGATCGAGATCAAGAACGGCGCGCGCCGGACGGTCTCGCACAAGAAGTTCCCGGGCTACGTGTTCGTCCACATGGTGATGGACGAGGGCATGTGGCACGTGGTGCGCAACACCCCCGGTGTGACCGGCTTCGCCTCCACCACCTCCGAGCAGAAGGAACGGCCCACGCCGATCCCGGACGCGGAGATGGAGCAGATGATGCGCGATGAGACGCACGGCCAGCCGCGCGTGAACATCGGCTTCGAGATCGGGGAGGCCGTGCTGGTCACGGACGGCCCGTTCAGCGACATGGTGGGCGTGGTCGACTCGATCGACATCGAGCGCGGCCGGGTGCGTGTGCTGGTGTCCATGTTCGGGCGTGAGACGCCCGTGGAGCTCGACTTCCTCGGGGTCGAGAAGCAATAAGGCAGTACCTCAGTACGAGGGAGCACGCGGGGGCGTCGCCGGATGGCGGCGCGGACCGGTGCGATAGGAGTAAGGCATGGCAAAGAAGGTCCGGACCGTCGTGACCCTGCAGTTGCCCGCCGGCGCCGCGAACCCCGCGCCGCCCGTGGGTACCGCACTGGGCCCGCACGGCATCAACATCATGGAGTTCTGCAAGGGCTACAACGAGCAGACGAAGGGCATGATCGGCGTCATCCCGGCGAAGGTCACGATCTTCGAGGACCGCTCGTTCTCCTTCGTCCTCAAGACGCCCCCGGCCTCCGACCTGCTGCGGCGCGCCGCCGGCGTGGACCGTGGCTCGTCCAAGAACATCGTCCTGAAGGTGGGCAAGATCTCGCAGCAGCAGCTGCGCGATATTGCCACCATCAAGCTGCCTGACCTGAACACCGGCGACCTGGACACCGCGATGAAGATCGTGGCAGGGTCCGCCCGGTCCATGGGGATCGAGGTGGAGGACTAATGCCAAAGGTCGCCAAGCGCGTCGCTGAACTCCGCCAGCGGGTGGACAAGACTCGTTCGTATCCGATCCTGGACGCGGTGAAGTTGGTCAAGGAGTGCGCCACGGCGCGCTTCGACGAGACCGTGGAACTGCACATGAAGACCGGCCTGGACGGCCGCCACGCCGACCAGCAGCTGCGCGGGTCCGTGGTGTTGCCGCACGGTATCGGCAAGGAGCTCCGCGTCGCCGTGTTCGCCGAGGGCGACGCGGCTGTGCAGGCCCTGGCCGCCGGCGCGGAAGTCGTGGGCTCCGACGACCTGATCAAGCGCGTGCAGGAGGGCTACACCGACTTCGATGTCGCCATCGCCCAGCGCGAACTGATGGGTAAGGTCGGTGGCCTGGGCCGGATCCTGGGCCCCCGCGGCCTGATGCCGAACCCGCGTAACAACACGGTGCTCAACGCGGAGGACATCGCCCGCGGTGTCGCCGAGGCGAAGGCCGGCCGCGTGGAGTTCCGCATCGACCGCAGCAACGTGCTGCACGTGATCCTGGGCAAGGCCTCCTTCACGGAGGAGCAGCTCACGGACAACCTGCGGGCGATGCTGTCCGAGATCAACCGGAACCGCCCCGCGGGCGCGAAGGGTGAACTCATCCGGACGGCCTCCCTGGCTTCGACCATGGGGCCCGGCGTGCCGCTGGACCTGACGGAGCTGAAGGCGGTCGCCGGCTCGTAGTAATCGTGAGTGGCGGCGGGCGCCTCCATCCCTAGACGGAACGGGGAGCCCGCCGCATACTCGATGTTCACGGCCCCATCCGGGGCCGCCGCCAGAGACCACGGGTTCCCCACGGGGATGAATGGCCGAGACCGGCCGCCCGTAGAGGCGAGGGCACACGCGCAACCACCGGCCGCGCTCCGCGCAGCCGCGTTCCGCGCCCTCACCCTGGTGGTGCAGGGCGCGTGCTGTTTCCAGGGGGAGACAGCACGACGTCGGAGAAGGAGGAGCGCGTGCCTACCCCCCGCAAGGAGGCGCAGGTCGCGGAGCTCGTTGAGGTGCTCGGCCGTGCTGAGATTGCGATCTCGGCCCGCTACCAGGGCGTCTCGATGGCGAAGCAGAACGAGCTTCGTCGCAAGCTGCGCGATGCCGGCGCTGAAATGCACGTCGTGAAGAACACGCTCCTGCGGATCGCCGCGGAGCAGTCCGGCCGTCCGCAGTTCGCGGACCTGGCGGAAGGTCCCACGGCGGTCATCGTGGGCTTTGACGAGCCGGTCGGCCCGTCCAAGGCCCTGGTGGCGTACCTGCGTGAGAACGCGGACAGCAAGGTCAAGATCGGCAAGGCCGTCGTTGACGGCGTGTTGGTGGACGAGGCCTACATCCGCGACCTCGCGACCCTGCCGACCAAGGAAGAACTGGTCGCCAAGCTGGCGGGCAACCTGGTTGGGAAGATCGCGGAGTTCAGCGGCCTGCTGGTCGCCACTCAGCGGAAGTTCGTGGGCCTGGTCGAGGCCCGCGCGAAGCAGCTCGAAGAGGCCGGCTAGGCCCTCGGGCGCGCATCCGGCAGACACACAGAGGCAGTTTCTGCCGCCCGCGGGCGGCTCATGGAGGACATGATGGCTAAGGTTGAAGACGTCCTGGAAGTGATCAAGGGCATGACCCTGATCGAGCTCCGCGACCTGAACAAGGCGATCGAAGAAGAGTTCGGCGTGACCGCCGCTGCGCCGGTGGCCATGATGGCCGCCCCCGGCGGCGGTGGCGCTGCCGCCGCGGAGGAGGAGCAGGACTCCTTCACCGTGATCCTGACCGACTTCGGCGCGAACAAGATCAACGTGATCAAGGTCGTGCGCGAGCTCACCGCCCTGGGCCTCAAGGAGGCGAAGGACCTGGTGGAGGCCGCCCCGAAGCCGATCAAGGAAGACCTGCCGAAGGCCGAGGCCCAGGCCGCCAAGGCGAAGCTGGAAGAGGCGGGCGCCAAGGTCGAGCTCAAGTAGGCTCGCCTGCCCGCACTCCCGTCTCGGACGGGACCGCGGAACTCCCAGAGCACCGGCCCCACGGCCGGTGCTCTGCTGTTTCTGGTCCGGTTCCGGGCGGCCGAGGGCGTGCGTGCGGGGCCACCCACCCGATGACGCGCGCCTGCTGCTCGCTGAGCGTGCGCGGTGATAGGCTCGATACGTGCAGTGCTTCCAATGTGACGAGGACGCCACCCAGGAGTGCCCGCGATGCGGGGCGCTCTACTGCGACCAGCACGGCGACGCGATCTGCGAGCGGTGCATGGACCCGGCGCTCGCCCCGCCGGTGCTGACCAGGACGGACCACCAGCCGCCCTCGCGGGGGTGGTGCAGACAGCGACCGTGACCGCGACGCCGGAGGCGACCGCGGAGGCCAGCGCGACGGGGACGTCCGGCGAGACCGGGACGCCGACGGCGACCTCCACCCCGAGTGCCACGCCTACCCCCACCCCGACGCCCGAGTCCGATACCGTGACGTACATCGTCCAGTCGGGCGACACGCTGTTCTCCATTGCAGCGCAGTACGAGACCGACGGGCCGGCGATCGACGCACTGGCGGCGGCGATCGCGCAGGCAAACGGCATCACGAACCCGCAGAACATCCAGGTGGGCCAGGAGCTGGAGATCCCGCGGTAGTCAGTCCTCCTCCCGCGACGGCCCGGAGGCCACGAACCAGATGAGCCTGCCCGCCTACGACCCTCACCGCTACATCGAGTACCAGCCGGGCCACCGCACGGCGCTGTACCGCAAGTTGCTGGTCTTTGTCCCCACCGGCCTGTTGTTCACGGGGTTGCTGGCGCTCGCGATCCTGAACCTCCCCGGCACGATCGTCGGGGTGGTGATCCTGGGGATCTGCGCCGTCGCGCTGGACGTGGAGGCGGTGCAGGCCACGCGCGATGTGCTGGCGCGCCCGCAAGAGACGACCGCGCCGATCGACAAGATGTGGAGCAAGTCCCGGTTCCTGTGGATGGGCCGCGTGAACTACATGGTCGCCGGCGGGCGGTTGTTCGAGGTGGGCCCGCTGACCGCGATCGAACTGCGCGCTGGCGACATCGTCCGCATCCTCCACTGGCCCCACACCAACGTCATCCTCACGCTCGAGCGAACGAGCGAGGCGGAAGCGGGGCTGTAGGCGTGGGCACGCCCGACCTGTCGCCCGCCTACCACCTGCGCGTGGCCGAGATGCCTGAGGAGGAACGGCCGCGCGAGCGCCTCGGACGGCTGGGGCCGCAGGCGCTGAAGACGGACGAACTGCTCGCGATCCTGCTCCGCACCGGCACCTCCCGCGAGGACGTGCTGCAGATTTCTCAGCGGCTGCTGCGCGAGCGTGACGGCCTGCGCGGGCTGGCGGCGAGCGACCTGACGGAGGTCGCCGGGGTGCATGGCCTGGGCCACGCGAAGGCGACGACGATCGCGGCGGCGTTCGAGCTCGGGCGGCGCATGGTCGCCCTCGACGGCGACGCACGGCCGCAGGTGACGGGGCCGGAAGACATCTCGCGGCTGCTCCAGCCGGAGATGGAGTTGCTCCAGCAGGAGGAACTCCGCCTGCTGGTGCTGGACACGAAGCACCGGGTGCTCGCCACGCCGATCCTCTACCGCGGCACCGTGAGCGCGGCGCCGGGCCGTATCGCGGAGTTGTTCCGCGAGGCGATCCGACGGAACGCCTCCCGCATCGCGATCGCGCACAACCACCCGAGCGGCGACCCGACGCCCAGCGCGGACGACATCGAGTTCACCGCGGCGGCGGTGGAGGCGGGGCGGCTGCTGGAGGTGGAGGTGCTCGACCACGTCGTGATCGGGCAGGGGGCGCGGCGGTGGGTGTCCATGCGCGAACGGCGGCTCGGCTTCGCGTGATGCTACGATCCCCCGACGGGCGGGGGCCTGGAGCGCGCACGCATGAACTGGGTTGACCTGCTGATCGCCGCGGTGATCGCGTGGACCACCTTGCGCGGCTTCTCGGCCGGCCTGATCCGCCAGACGGTGATGCTGCTGGCGGTGGTCGCCGGCATCTTCCTGGGCGGGATGCTCTACGACGACCTGGCGGAGAACCTCGACTTCCTGATCGAAGACGCCACCACCCGCAACCTGGTGGGGTTCGGCGCGATCGTGATCGGCACGATGATCGCGGGCTCGGTACTGGCGGCCGTGCTGAAGACGACGGCGAGCCTGCTGCTGCTCGGGCCGGTCGACTCGATCGGCGGGGCGGTGGTGGGGTTCGTGCGCGGACTGCTGTACGTGCAGCTGGCGCTGATTGCCTTCGCGGTGTTCCCCGCCTCCGAGGTGGTCTCCAAGGCCGTCGACGACTCGCGGCTGGCGCCGTTCTTTCTCGACCGGCTGCCGCTCGTGGGTGCCGGGTTGCCGTCCGAGTTCGCGAACCCGCTGGAGCAACTGGAGGCGTGGCGGGAGGCGCTCGGGGCGCTCACGCCGATCCTCGGCGACGGGGCGGACGTGGTGCCCGCTGGCACGGCTGCGGCCGGGGAGTAACGCCGGGCCTCGCGCGATCCGGTACACTGCCGGCATTCCGAAACCCACGCGCCGTCCGAGCCACGGGCGGTGATCTGGCCGGTCGCCGGCCCCGGGGAACGAGGAGTGCGGTGGCGGTCCATCGCCGGGCGCTGGTGTTGAACCAGAACTACGAACCGCTCAACGTCTGCTCGGTCAGGCGAGCGTTCGTGCTCGTGTACCGCGGCAAGGCGGAGGTGCTGGAGAACGGGGGCGACCCGATACCCGGTGCCGAGGCCCGGCATTACCTAACCCCCTCCGTCATCCGCCTGCGCTCCTACGTCCGCCGCCCTCACCCCCGTCCGCGCCTCACCCGGCGAGAGGTCTTCGCCCGCGATGGCGACCGCTGCCAGTACTGCGGCCAGCGCGGCGGGCAGCTCACCCTGGACCACGTCATGCCGAAGCATCGCGGCGGGCCTCATGACTGGCTCAACCTGGTCACGGCGTGCCGCGACTGCAACCACCGCAAGGGCGGGCGCACGCCGCAGGAGGCGCGCATGGCGCTGCTCCACGAGCCCTTTCAGCCCTCCGCGCACCCGGCGGTGGTGTATGCCACCTACCTGGACCGCTACCGGGAGTGGGCCGGCTACCTGCGTGGCTGGGCGAAGGACGCCGTGACGCAGGGCGCGTCCGACATGGGTGCCGTCGCCGGCTCCTGACCCGCCCGGAGGCGGGCGCTAGAGGATCTTGCCGTTCCGCCGGTCCTCGATCGCCACGAAGCCCTGCAGGCCGAGCGCGTCGCGGACGGTGACGAGCGACTCGATGCAGGCGCCGGGCGTCTTCCAGCCGTGCTCCGCGACCAGCGCCACCAGTTCGTCACCGGTCATGGCGGCCGCGGGGAGGTCCTTCCGGAACTGGTCGCGGAGTCCCTCCCACAGTTCCTCGGGGTGCTCGATGGTGAAGCGGGCGTACTGCAGCGCGGCGAAGGCGTGGCCGATGGAGCCGGCGTCGTTCCAGTCCTCGGGGGCATCGCGGAGGAGTTGCTTCAGGCCTTCGTGGCGCTGCTTCAGTTCCCAGGTGACGTCGATCTTGAGCGGGGCGACCTGCTGCTCCGCTTCCGGGCTCATGACGAGTTCGCGCAGCGCGGAGCGGACGAGCGCGCCGCCCTCCACGTCCGTGCGCCCGCGCACGACGGCCGGGTAGCGGTCCAGCCGCTGGCGGATGTGCTGGAGGGCGATGCCGAGGATGTGGTTGAGGGCGCGCGTGGGGACGCCGTTGTGGAGTGAGACCACGACTTCCGTGTCACCCCACTGGATGTCGGAGAAAGAGGCCCCCTCGAAGGACACGACCTTCAGGTCGCGCACCGCCTCGGTCTTGAGTCGCTGCTCGATCTCGCCGTACATCTCGACGAGCGTCGTGCCGAGTTCCTTGCCGATCACCTTCATGGACCCCTCCTCCACAGTGTCGGAGGGTACCCCACGGGGCGGGGAGACGCAGAGCCCGGACGCGGACGAGCCCCGGACTGGCCGGGGCTCGTCTGTATCCGGGCGAGTCCGGAGGGAGGGTTACTCGCCCTTGATCTCGATCTGCTTCGGCTCCGCCTTCTGCGGGAGGGCGATGCGGAGCGACAGCACGCCGTTCTTCAGTTCGGCCTCGACCGGGGCGTCCTTCACGATGCCGGGGAGGGCGATGCGGCGGCTCATGGAGCCCCACGAGCGCTCGCGACGGTAGAACTTCTCGTCGCGCTCCTCGTGCTCCTCGCTGCGCTGCGCGCGGATGGCGAGGACGCCGTCCTCGACGCGGACGTCGATGTCTTCCTTCTTGAAGCCGGGGACGCTGGCCTGGACGACCAGATTGCCGTCCTTCTCGAACACGTCGAGCGCGAGCGAGCCCTCGTCGTTCAGCAGCCGGGCGGGAAGCTCGGCGCGGAAGAACGGGTCGTCGAATACGCGCTCCATCATCTGGCGAACCGGGGAGAAGAACGGGTCGCGTCGGGTGATGTCAGCCATGAGTGGGGTTCCTTTCGAGATACCTGGGACGGGGTGCTCCCCCGTCTGACCTTCCTCGCGGAATGCCGTGGGATGAATCCCTGTATGCATCGTGATGGTTCGCGAAGCCGCCGAGGGAGGGCCGTTCGGCCCGCCTCCTACGGGGCGGGAGTCACCACAATGGCAGCCGCTTCGATGAACCGACGATACGGGTAAGCGGTGGAGCCCGTCAATAGATATGAGTCGCCATGACTCAGAGATAGTGCAAAGTGACTGTCAGATGGATACACTGACAGCATGGCTCAGGACTTCTATGCAGTGCTCGGATTGAAGCGCGAAGCGTCCGACCGGGAGATCCGGCAGGCGTACCGCAAGTTGGCACGCCAGTGGCACCCGGACGTGAACCCCGGCAACCCCGACGCGGAGACGCGCTTCAAGCAGATCAACGCCGCCTACGAGGTGCTCTCGGACGCCGAGAGGCGCCGCAAGTACGACGCCTACGGCGACCAGTGGCAGCACGCCGACCAGATCGAGGAGATGCGGCGGCGCCAGGGCGCCGGCGGTGGGGGTGGCTTCCAGGGCGGGGGCTTCTCTGGTGGCGCCGAGGGCGTGGACCTTGGCGACCTGTTCGGCGGCGGTCGTGGCGGCGGCGGCATGTTCGATTCGCTCTTCCGCCGCGCGGCGGGCCGTCAGCGCGGCCAGGACCTGGAGACGGGCATCCGCCTGTCGCTGGAGGAGGCGTACGCCGGCCTCACCCGCACCATCGAGGTGCGGACGGGGGCAGAGCCCTGCCGCACGTGCTCCGGCACCGGCCAGATCGCGGGCGCCACGTGTCACGCCTGCCGTGGCGCCGGGGTCGTCTCCACGCCTCGACGGCTGGAGGTGGCGATCCCGGCCGGGGTGACGGACGGGCAGCGCATCCGCATCGCCGGCAAGGGCGGGCCGGGTGGCAACGGCGGCGCGCCGGGCGACCTGTTCCTGCGCGTGGAGATCGCGCCGCACGCGCGCTTCGAGCGCCGCGGCGACGACGTCTACGTGGAGGTGGACGTGCCGGTCGCGGAGGCGGCGCTGGGCGGCGAGGTGCACGTGCCGACGCTGAAGGGCAAGGCGCTGGCGCTGCGGCTGCCGGCCGGGACGCAGGGCGGGCGCGTGTTCCGCCTGGCGGGCCAGGGGATGCCCCGGCGCGAGGGTGGCTTCGGCGACCTGTTCGCGAAGGTGCGGCTGGTGCTGCCGGAGCCGATGTCGGACGAGCAGCGCGCGCTCTTCGAGCGACTGCGCGAGGCGACGCAACCTGCCGGCGCCGGGACGCCCGCAGGGGCGCGCGGTGAGACGGAGGCCGCCTCGTGACGTTCCCGCACGATGAACCGGTGTTCCAGATCTCCGTGGTGGCGCGGATGGTCGGGCTGCACCAGCAGACGATCCGCTCGTACGAGCGCATCGGCCTGTTGCAGCCGGCGCGGTCACAGGGCAACACGCGGCTGTTCTCCCGGGAGGACGTGGAACGCCTCCAGCAGGTGGTGCGCCTGGTCAACGACCTGGGCGTGAACCTGGCCGGGGTGGAGGTGATCCTCCAGATGCGCCGCCAGATCGAAGAGATGCAGCGAGAACTGGCGCAGGCGCGCGCGGAACTCGAGGCGGCACGCGCGGCACTCGCGCAACGGGGCGGACGCCCCGCACAGGATGACAACAGCGCGGCGCAGGGCCGCGGAGGTGATGCACGATGATGCGACAGGACCGATTCACGGAGCAGGCGCAGGAGACGCTGCAGGCGTCCCAGGAACTCGTGCGCGAACAGCGGCACGCGCAGTGGGACGTGGAGCACGTCTTCTTCGTGCTGGTCAGCCGCCGGGACGGCCTGGCGCGCGAGGTGCTGACGAAGATGGGCGTGGACGTGGACGCGCTGGCCCGCGCGATCAAGGCGGGGCTGGACCGCTCGCCGCGGCTGCAGCAGGACGTGGTGCAGATCTACACCACGCCGCGCATCGTCCAGATGCTGGAGGCGGCGAACGCGGAGGCGGCACGACTCAAGGATGAGTACGTGGGCGTCGAGCACCTGCTCGTCGCGATCGCGGACGCACGCGAGGGCGAAGCGGCGAACGTGATGCGCGAGTTCCAGATCACGAAGGAGCGCATCTACCGCGCGCTGGCGCAGGTGCGTGGTACTTCGCGTGTCGACTCGCCGACGGCGGAGTCGCACTACCAGGCGCTCTCCAAGTGGGCGCGTGACCTCACGGAGATCGCGCGCGAGGGTAAGCTGGACCCGGTGATCGGGCGCGACATCGAGGTCGCGCGGGTGATGCAGATCCTGAACCGGCGCACCAAGAACAACCCGGTGCTGATCGGTGAGGCCGGCGTGGGCAAGACGGCGATCGTGGAGGGCCTCGCCCAGCGCATCGTCGAGGGTGACGTGCCGGACCGGCTGAAGGGCAAGCGCGTGCTGGCGCTGGACATGGGCGCGCTGCTGGCGGGCTCCAAGTTCCGCGGCGAGTTCGAGGAGCGCCTGCAGGCGGTGATGAACGAGGTGAAGCAGTCCGCGGGGGAGGTCATCCTCTTCATCGACGAGCTGCACACGGTGGTGGGTGCGGGCGGCGCTGACGGCGCGATCGACGCAAGCAACATGATGAAGCCGGCGCTGGCGCGCGGTGAGTTGCGCGTAGTCGGCGCGACGACGCTCGACGAGTACCGCAAGCACATCGAGTCCGACCCGGCGCTGGAGCGCCGCTTCTCCCCGGTGTTCGTGGACGAGCCGAGCATCGACGACGCGATCGCGATCCTGCGCGGGCTGCGCCCGAAGTACGAGGAGCACCACGGCATCAAGATCACGGACGCCGCCGTGGAGGCCGCGGTGCGCCTCGGCGCGCGCTACCTGACGGAGCGCCACCTGCCGGACAAGGCGATCGACCTCATCGATGAGGCGGCGTCCCGGCACGTGATCGAGGCGGAGTCGATCTCGCCGGAGGTCCGCGAGTTGAAGCGGCGGCTGGACACCGCGAACGAGCGACTGGAGGCGTCGGCGGCGCGGCAGGACTTCGAGGAGGCGGCCCGCATCAAGCAGGAAGTGCTGGAGGTCCAGCAGGAGTACGGGCGGCACCGCTCCGAGTACCAGACCGCGCACGGCCTCTCCGAGGACGTGACGGAGAAGGACATCGCCGCGCTGATCGCGCAGATGACCGGCGTGCCGGTCGACCGGATGCTGGAGGGCGAGTCCGAGAAACTGCTGAAGATGGAGGAGTTCCTCCACCAGAAGGTGGTGGGCCAGGACCGGGCGATCACCGTGCTGGCGGACGCGATCCGTCGCGCGCGCTCCGGCCTGAAGGACCCGCGCCGCCCGATCGGCTCGTTCGTCTTCGTCGGCCCCACGGGCGTCGGCAAGACGTACCTGGCGAGGGCGCTCGCGGAGTACCTGTTCGACGACGCGGACGCGCTCATCCGCCTGGATATGTCGGAGTACCAGGAGCGCCACACGGCCTCGCGGCTGATCGGTGCGCCTCCGGGCTACGTGGGCTTCGACCAGGCGGGCGAACTGACGGAGGCGGTGCGACGCCGGCCGTACCAGGTGATCCTGTTCGACGAGATCGAGAAGGCGCACCCGGACATCTTCAACACGCTGTTGCAGGTGATGGACGACGGCCGGCTGACGGACAGCCACGGGCGCACCGTGGACTTCCGGAACACCGTCCTGATCATGACGAGCAACCTGGGCACCGGCGCGAAGACCGAGTCGCTCGGCTTCCGCCGCGCGACCAGCGACGGCGACGCCGACCGCCTGCACACGGAGGTGGAGAGCGCGCTGAAGCGGGCGTTCCGGCCGGAGTTCCTGAACCGCCTCGACGACATCGTGGTCTTCGAGCCGCTGACGGAGCCGGAGATCCGGCGGATCGCGGCGCTGGAGGTGGACGAGGTGCGGGAGCGGCTCACGGAGCGCGCGATCGACTTCGTGGTGACGGAGCGCGCGCTGGATGTGCTGGCACGGGAGGGGTACGACCCAGAGTACGGGGCGCGCCCGCTGCGCCGGCTGATCGAGCGGAAGGTGGAGAACCCGCTCGCGAAGCGTGTCCTCTCCAACGAGTTCCACGAGGGCGACCGGATCACGGTCGACCACGACGGCAAGGACTTCACCTTCGAGCGCATCGCCGGCGTCGTCGAGCCAGAGGTGCTGGAGGCGCAGGTCGCGGGCGCGTAGCGCGCGCTCGTCCGTAGGTAACGAACGACCGAGGGGGCCGCGAGGCCCCCTCGGTGCGTGTCAGTGGACGCGCTCGACTAGCCGGCCTCGGTGCGGAGGGCCACCTCGTGCGCGTCGGCGCGACGCCAGGCGAGGTAGGCGGCACCGGCCGCGACGAGGATGCCGGCGGCCATGACGCCGAAGCCCAGTTGCAGCGAGCCGTCGCCGACGACGCCGGCGACGGGCGCCACGATCATGAAGGCGAGCGAGGTGCCCAGGGGCGAGACGGAGAGGATCGTCGCGCGGACCTCGGACTCCGTGCGCTCGTTTACATAGGCGCCGATGGCGGGGCGGCGAGCCCGAAGCCGGCCTGCGCCAGTGCGAGGCCGGCGAACGCGGCGACGTGGTCCACGGTGGCGAGGAGCGTGAGGCCGGCGACGATCGCGACGAGCGAGCCGAGCAGCAGGCGATGGATGCCGAGCCACCTCGTCGCGCGGCCGGAGAGCAGCATCATCCCCGCGCCCGAGAGTTGCACCGGCACGAAGAGCACGCCGAAGAGCGCGAGCGAGACGCCGTGGTGACCGAGGAACGGCTGTGCCAGCAGGAAGTGCGCGGGGAAGAACGCCGTGATCGCGATCTCGTAGATGATCACGCTCCGCAGCGCCGCCCGCTCCCGGAGCGCTCGGAACGCGGTGCGGAGCGTCTGGCGGTAGCCGAGCGGCACCGCAGTAAGCGAGGCCCGGGGCGGCTCGCGGAGCATGAGCAGGATCGGGACCTGGATGACGTAGGCGACGAGGCCGGAGAGCACGCCGATCTGCAGCGTGGTGAGCGCGGCGACGAGGCCACCGAGCACGCCACCGATGCTGAAGGCGGTGGTGCCGAGCGCCCCCAGCACGCCCGCGCGGTCGCCGTACTCGGCCTGGCGGTCGCCGGCCGCGAGCGCGTCGTACAGGTAGGCGGTGTTGTTGCCGGAGCGGAAGGCGAACCCGCCCGACCAGAGGACGTAGGAGCAGGCGAGCAGGAGGAACGAGTCGGCGAGTCCGAAGACGATCGCCCCGCACGCCTCGGCGGTGGCGGCGACGATAAAGGCGAGGCGGCGGCCGTACCTGTCCGCGAAGGCGCCGGAGGGCACCTCCAGAGCGAGCTTCACCAGCCAGTAGAAGCCCTCCATGAGCCCGACCTGTGCGAGGGTGAGCTCGCGGAAGTCGGTCAGGTAGACGACCCAGATGGCGATGACCGGGCTGAACTCGGCGGCGAAGGAGAGGGCGTAGAGGAGCCTCACCTGGCGGGTGACGGGGTAGTCGTGCCGGTGGTGGGACGCGCCGGACGTCATTGCCAGGCCCCTCGGGTTGCCCGCGACGGAGACAGGTCAGGATAATCGAACGACCGGCGCTCGCCGGCCGCCCGCGTGGCGGGCGCTGAAGG